>JAPPJY010000057.1:0-24730 GCA_028874335.1 Gemmatimonadota bacterium
TACGAAACTACGAGAATACGAAACTACGAGAATACGAAACTACGAGAATACGAAATGACGAGACTACGAAAGGCGACACTACGAATAACGCGAAGAATCCGTGGCTGGAAACAAATGCCGCAAGAGGCGCAAAACCACAATGTTGCATATCAGCCCGGCAATGCGCCGGTTTTCATCACTATAGGCGCTCCAAAAGGACGCAACGAACGTGTCATCGCCAGACCGAACGCAACGTTTTCGCCAGCTGCACAAGACTTTCCAGATTGTGCGCGGCCATGAAATGATCCAGATAGGGCAGGGCCGTTTTCATGCCAAGGCAAAGCGGCTGGTAGCCGGGGCTGCCCAAAAGGGGATTCAGCCACATCAGTTTATGTACGCGTCTTCGCAGCCGCTCCATCTCCCGCCGCATGAGGTCCGCGTCTCCGCGGTCCCAACCGTCGCTGACAATGATCATGACGGTTTTGGCTTTCAACATCTCACGGGCAAACCGGTCGTTGAACTCCCGCAGGCAGCCGCCGATGTCCGTGCCGCCGGCCCAGTCGTGTACCGTGTCCGCCACCTCCCGGAGCGATTCTTCCACGCTCTTGTTCTTCAGCAGCCTGGAAATCGGGGTCATACGCGTGGAGAATACGCCCACCTCGACGTCGCGGATTTCCCGCTTCAGCGCGTAGATGAACTGAATCAGGAACTGGCTGTAGCAGTCCATCGACCCGCTGACGTCGCACAACAGCATCAGCTTCGTTTTCTTGATCCGCCGCCGTCGCCTGGCAAGGGCCACGCCGTCCCGTCCGTAGAGCGCATTCCTCCGCCACGTCCTCCGGAAGTCGATCTCCACGCCGCGCTTCTGCGGCTCCCTCCGTCTGCTTCGGCGGTTTGCGATGATGTCGACGATCTGGGCGATGACCTGCCTGGCCTTTTCGATTTCCCTGTCGCTCATGGCGGCCAGGTCCTTGCGCATCAACACTTCGTCGGGACTGTAACCGACCTCGTCGGAATCTCCCTCGCCGTCCGTGTCTTCCTCTTCCTCTGCCGTGGTTTCGACCGGCTCGTCGAGTTGGTCCGACACATCCAGATTCTGATCGTCCGTTTCTTCCTCGCCGACCTCCATTTCAAGTGTGCTGGCGGGGGAACTCCAGTATGCGTGAAATACGCGGTCGAACGTCTCCAGGTCGTCGAAACGGGAGACCAGCGTGGCACGGGCGGCCGCATAGAAATCTCCGCGCCTGCCGATATCGATGAACCTGAAACTCTGACAGAAGTCGATCAGATTGCCCGAATTCACGTCCACGCCCGCCCTGTGCAACGCGCGCGAAAAGGCAACCACCCGTCCCATCATGCTCCCGTCTTCAACCCGTACCGTATTCATTCGGTCCAACCCATGGGAAGGCCTCCGAGTCCGTCTTTTCGCTAGTTCTTCAGCCGCATCGCCCGATCTTTGAGCGCCCGCGCCTTTTCGATGATCTGCGGCAGACCGTCCTCCTGGAGCTTCTCTATGTCTTCCTTGTACTTCAGCACGCAGCCCAGTGTGGCGTTCACGGTATCGGTATCGAGTTCGTCGATTTCCATCTGCATCAATGCCAGCGCCCAATCGATGGTTTCCGCAATGCCCGGCCGCTTGTAGAAATCGCGTGTGCGCATCAGTTGCATGAACCCGCACACCTGCTGCGCCAACCCGGACTGAATCCGCGGAACCCGCGACGCGACGATTTCCATTTCTTTCTTGAACGTGGGATAGTCGATCCACAGGTAGAGGCAACGCCGCTTGAGCGCATCGTGCAGCTCGCGCGTACGGTTGGAGGTGAGCACGACGAACGGCACCTTCTGGGCGGCAATCGTGCCGATCTCAGGGATGGTGATCTGGAAATCCGACAGCACTTCCAGCAGAAAGGCCTCGAACTCTTCGTCGGACCGGTCAACCTCGTCGATCAACAGCACCGGCGGGTTGCTTCCGCTGCCCTGAATGGCCCGCAGAAGCGGCCGTTTCAGAAGGAAATCCTCGCTGAAAATGCTGCGGCCAATCTCCTGTTTTTCGATGCCGCGGGCTTCCTCCAGGCGCATCTCCAGCATCTGTCTCGGGTAATTCCATTCGTACAGAGCCGTATTCGCGTCCAGCCCCTCGTAACACTGCAACCGGATCAGATCCGTTTCCAGGATCTGCGCCATGACCTTGGCGACCTCTGTCTTGCCTACCCCCGGCTCGCCCTCCAGAAATATCGGTTTTCCAAGCGCCACGGCCAGATAGACCGTTGTGGCCAGCGTCCGATCCGCGATATATCCCTCCCCGCCAAACCGCGCCTCGACTTCCTCTATTGACTTTAACATCCGACCCGTATCTCCCCTTTCACAGAAGCTGCCCAGGGACCGACCTTTTTAACCGTCGATTTCCACGTATCGCGCCATCCATGTGCGAAGTGCCTCGGCCGTGCTGCGAAATGCAAGTTCGGACCAGGGAATCCGTCCTGGAGGGTACGTCCCCACCTCCAGAGTCTCGAAATTCCCCGCCAGTTTGCCTCCGACCACGACGCCCGTGTACACGACCAGGACCGCGGTTACGTTCGGGTAGGAATAGACGCCGAGCAGGTCTTCGATCTCGACCTCCAGCCCCACCTCTTCCATCGCTTCCCGGGCCGCCGCGGCTTCCACCTTTTCGCCCCGATCGACGTATCCGCCAGGAAAGACCCACTTTCCAATCCCGGGTTCGATGCCCCGTTTCAGGAGCACGACCTCGTCTTCCAGCGTCACAATCACGCCGGCTGCCACCTTGGGGTCCAGGTAGACCACGAACCCACAGGCCGGGCAGACGGGGCGGCTATGGCCTTCGACCGGTCTCAGCAACAGCGCCGCGCTGCATCTTTCGCAGAAGCGGACGCCGCCCGGGTGATGCGCGTTGTGATCGCTCGCCACAGAGAGGAATCCCTCCGGCAGAATGGGTACGATCGTCTAAATATACGGGTTTGGAACCACTCCACAAGCCTTTTTCGCCTTCCTGAAGGGCATGCACGGACCACAAAAACCCGCAGCCTTTATCAGGCATGCGGGTTTGAACTCAGACCTACTCGGACAAGGATCGCCGCCGTCATGGAGATACCGATCCTCCCGCCGCGCGAGCCTCTCTGTCGATCCGTTACTCCTCTTCGCCGATGTTCTCTTTCTGGTGGCGCACGATCCGCCCCTGCACCAGGAAGACCGCGTTCTCGGCGATATTGGACGCGTGGTCTCCCATTCGCTCCAGATGCCGGGATACCAGAATCAGATGAATTGCGCGATCGATGGCGTCTGTCTCCGCACGATAGTGGAGATACGTGAGCAATTCCCTGAAAATCTGGTCCCTCAAGCCGTCCACCACGTCGTCGCGCTTCCGCACGTCGTTCGCCAACTCCACGTTTCTGTTAACGAAGGCATCCAGCGCATCCTTGACCATGCCACGGACGAGTTCCGCCATCCTGGGGATATCGATAAGCGGTTTCAGCGGGGACGTCCGGTTGAGTGCAAAGGCGCGTTCCGCGATATTCACCGACTGATCGTTGATCCTCTCGAGGTCGTAGTTGATTTTCATGACGGTCGCGATCAAGCGCAGATCGCCTGCAACGGGCTGGGTCACGGCCAGCAGCTTCAGCAGATCTTCTTCGATCGTCACCTCCCACTCATCGATCGTCTTGCCGCCGGAAATCACGGCGCCCGCCAGATCATTGTCTCTGTCCACCAGACTCTTGACGGCCTGTGCAATGGACGCTTCGACGGCGCCGCCCATCTTCAGCAATTCGCTTTTCAGATGCTCCAACCTCTGATCGAGTGTCCGTTCCATAGCGCATCCTGTTTGATAAACCCCGCGTTAATTCGCAGTACGGCGTTTCGACTGACAGTCCGTTGAGAAAGTCGCTCTGCAGGCGAGGCCGAGCCATTGTGCCCGAAGACAAGGCGCGCGACCGAGTCCCATCCCTCGATTCGGCGAGGGAGCGCAACGCAGTATTTCGACCGCAAGGGCCGGCCGCAGCCCGGATGGACTTTTTCAACGGGCTGCTAACCGAACCTGCCGGTCACATAGTCCTCCGTCTGCTTCAGCCCCGGGTTCGTGAACATCTCTTCGGTACGCGAGTGTTCCACCAGCTTTCCCAGGTAAAAGAAGGCCGTCCAGTCCGAGATACGGGAAGCCTGCTGGAGGTTGTGGGTAACAATCGCAATGGTGTATTGTTTCTTCAACTCCTCGATCGTCTCCTCAATTCGACCGGTTGCAATCGGGTCGAGCGCCGAACAGGGTTCATCCATCAGAATCACGGAAGGTTCCACGGCGATCGCCCGGGCGATGCAAAGCCGCTGCTGCTGCCCTCCGGAAAGCCCGAGCGCCGACTCTTCCAGTCGATCCTTGACCTCGTCCCACAGCGCTGCCGCTCGGAGGCTTCGCTCCGCCACCTCGTCCAGGACGGGACGTCGACTCTCCCCGGCGATCCGCAACCCGTATACAACGTTTTCGTAGATTGATTTGGGAAACGGATTCGATTTCTGAAACACCATCCCCACCAGCCGTCGAAGTGAAATCACATCGTAGCCGTGGGCATAGATGTCCTCCCCTTCGATGCGGACCGCGCCGTCTATCCTCACCGAGTCGATCAGATCGTTCAATCGGTTCATACATCGGAGCAGCGTCGACTTTCCGCAGCCCGAGGGTCCGATAAACGCGGTGACGTTGTGTCGAGGCACGGTCAGACTGACGTCGTGCAGGGCCTGGGCGTCGCCGTAGTGCAGGTTCAGAGAATCTACTTCTACGACGGGATTCTCGATTTCAGAGCCGTCCTGCGCCAAACCTGCGTCCTGCGCCGTTGTTTCAACGTCCATCCTTGTTGACTCCTGATTGAATGTCCCTCTCGAGATCCGTTCAGATCGCGCATCTCGATGATTCCACGCGCGAAGCCGTTACAGACCGATTTTCTGGTACCGCTTGCGCAGGCGCGACCGGACCTGGATCGCGGTCAGGTTCAGCGCAAGCACGATGAACATCAGTAACAGGGTCGTGGTATAGACCATCGGACGGGCCGCCTCCACGTTGGGCGACTGGAAGCCCACGTCATAGATATGGAAACCCAGGTGCATGAACTTGCGCTCCAGGTGAAAAAACGGCCAGGCGCCGTCCACCGGCAGGGTTGGCGCAAGCTTGACCACGCCCGTAATCATCAAAGGCGCCACCTCCCCCGCGCCCCTGGCCACAACGAGAACGATGCCCGTCAGAATGCCGGGCAGCGCCGCTGGAAGGACCACCCGCCAGATGGTCTGAAACTGTGTGGCGCCCAGCGCAAGCGAGCCCTCCCTCACATCCCCCGGAACGGAGGCCAGGGCTTCCTCGGAAGCGACGATCATCACCGGTACGGTCAGAAGAGCCAGGGTCAGCGACGCCCAGAGGATCCCGCCCGTGCCGAACGTGGGGGCGGGCAGCGCCTCGGGGAAGAAGAGGCGGTCCAGGTTGCCGCCAACGCCGTAGACGAAGAATCCCAGACCGAACATTCCGAAGACGATCGAGGGAACTCCGGCGAGATTGTTGACCGCGATCCGGATCGCTCGAACGAGTGGGCCCTGCCGGGCGTATTCGCGCAGGTAGAGCGCCGCCAGAACCCCGAACGGCACCGCCGCAAGACTCATCAGAATGACCATCATTACGGTACCGAAGATCGCCGGGAACACGCCGCCTTCGGTGTTGGATTCACGAGGTTCGGCAGACAGGAATTCCCAGGCCCGTTCCAGGTACACGCCCGTCTTGCCGAAGACGCCCAGACTGTTGGGCCGATATGCGCGCACGACGTCCGCCACCGCCACCCGTCTTATCTCCCCGCCCGCCAGCCGGACGTCCAGTTGCGGGACTTCACTCTCGGCCCTCAGGCGGTTCAGTTCGGCTGCGAGAGATTCGTACCGCGTCCAATATTCACGGTTTTTAACGTCGAGTCGAGATTCCTGTTCCTGCCGCGCGTCCGGCGCCAGTTCGAGCCTCCGTTTTTCCAGACGAAGCTGCTCGATCCGCAGGTTGATGTCCGAAATCGCGTTGTGCTCGATGTCCCGAACCTGATTCAAAAGCGCGCCCGTACGCCGCGACTCCTTCTGAAACGCCGCCCAGCCGGCAGGACCGCCTCCGGCCACTTTGTCCTCGCCTTCGTACACGGCGTCGAGGAAACCGAACAGAGGCCCCCACTCCCGCCGCTCGAATACCACCGCGTCCACCGGCTGCGTTCGTTCCAGTATACCTGATTCGTCGACCCACCTGAAGTCAATTCCGTACGCGTCCCGGTTCGCCACCTTCAATTGAACCCGGTGTTCCCCGTCGCGATCGGGAATCTCCTGACGGTCCCAAATCTGTCCCATCACACGGACGCCGCCATTGAGACGAAACGCCGTCAGATCGGCGGGCCAGAAAAAGCCGAGTCCGTTATAGACCACCAGGCCGATCAGACCTGCAATCATCAGGACGCAGAACGCGAGCGCGCCGCCCGTCAGCCAGATATACGCCTGTCCGGACTTCCAGAAACCATACATAAATTCGCTCCAGACGCGCTTTGCGGGTAATCCGGGCGCGGAAACTATATCCTGCTGTACCGTTCGCGGAGCCGTTGCCGCACGATTTCCGCGATGGTGTTGACGATGAACGTCACTCCCGCAAGCAGGACACCGGTCAGAAAGAGCACGCGGTAGAGCGTACCCTCGTGCGGCGCCTCGGGAATCTCCACGGCGATGTTGGCCGACATGGTGCGCATCCCGTTGAAGATGCTCCAGTCCATGATGGGCGTATTGCCCGTCGCCATGAGGACGATCATCGTCTCGCCGACCGCCCGCCCGAAGCCGATCATTGTCGCGGAAAAAATCCCCGGGCTGGCCGTGGGGAGCACCACGCGAACGGCCGTCTGCCAGGGCGTTGCGCCCAGCGCCAGAGATCCGGCCCTCAGGTGCGCGGGTACGCTTGTCAGCGCGTCTTCGCAGATCGTGTAGATGATGGGGATCACTGCAAAGCCCATCGCGAAACCCACCACCAGGCAATTCCGCTGGTCGTAGCGTGTATCTGCGGAGTCCGACAGCCAGCGCTGAAAGTTACCGCCCCAGAACGCGCTTTCCATCCACGGACCGACCGCCAGAGCCAGCCAGATTCCCAGCAGGGACACCGCCACGTAGAACACCTCCGGTCCCGGCAATCGGTTTTTCAACTGGCCGGGCAGCCTGGACCAGAACCAGGAAGCGGAAATGATCGTCAGCGCCACGGTCGGCAAAAGCAGCAAAACGCCTACCACTTGGCGCTCCAGCAACGGCGCCAGCCAGAGACCACCCAGAAACCCGAGAATCACGCTGGGCAGCGATGCCATCAACTCCACCGTGGGTTTGACCACGCTGCGCACCCGAGGGTGGGCGAACTCGGACGTGTAGATGGCGGCGAGCACTGCCAGGGGCAGCGCGAAGAACATCGCGTAAAACGTGCCCTTCGCCGTGCCGTACGCCAGAGGGATGATACTCAATTTGGGTTCGAACTCGTCGGTCCCACCCGTGGACTGCCAGACGTACTCGGGTTCGCCATAACCCTCGTACCAGACTTTGCCGAACAGTGTTTTCAGCGTTACTTCGGGATGCGGATTGGTCAACCGATAGTGGTTCAACCGTCCGTCGCCGTCCAGACACAGAAACCCGTCTGCCTTGGGTGCAAACGTAAGACCGGTTACGTTCGATCCGCTCGCCACGCTGAAGAACGTCTGGGCGGACGTCATGTGATGCAGCATCACGTGTCCGCCGGCGCTGCCCGTCAGAAACTGTTTGTCGCGCGCGGATTGCGCGATAGCGCTCACGGCAGTACGATGCGAACGAAAGACGTGTATCTTTCGATACGACGCGTAAACACTGCCGTCCGGACCGCGCACCGGAAACCAGGTGCTGACGTGTCCGCCGGCGTCGCCCACAACCACCGATACGTCGCCAAGAACAAAAGCGAGGGCCGTAATCGCCAGGTCCGAAGCACGGAACCGCTGCACGAGGGAAGGTGGCGCCCGCACGTCCTTTGCGTCCCAGCAATACACTTCTCCACGGTCCGTGCCGGCCAGAAGATGCCGACCGCTCCTGTCCACGAGCACGGTTGTTGGCGTACCGTCGACCTGGGCCGTCAGGTCGTAAGTGTATGTATCGAGCTTTCCGCCGCCCAGCAGACCCCTCCTCTTCATCATTCCCGCCACCAGAAGCCGTCCCGACGACGTGATCCCCGCGGCGGTCGACCGGCGCGCACCGTCGGTCCGATAAGAAACACGGGTGACGGGTTCGCCCTCCCGGTCCAGCGCCACGTTTTCCTGAATATCCAGCTCCGGCGTGACGAAACGTATGCCTTCCGGGTAGGTCACGCGATAATGGACCTTGACCGCGGCAATGTGACCATCCGACATGCCCAGACCCAGGGTTCCGTCCGTAAGCGAAGGGCGGGCCGACACCACGCGGCGATCCTGAAAAATGTCGCCGCGTTCACGACGAATGGTCTCCCCCGTTGCCAGCCGGATGAAATCGATCCCGTCCGGACGCACCAGATAGGCAACCTCGCGATACGGGTCGGCGCCCGCCGCCAGCGGTCTTTGATCCGCACTGCCGTCAAGGGTGTGGCTCGTCACGATCGTTGCAGGCGCAGGCGACAGGAAGAGCGGATAGGCTTCGCGGAGCACAAATGCCAGAATGCCCAGCACAACCAGGATCACCCCCACTCCGCCTACGGCGATCACCCAGCGTCCGATGCGGTCCATGGTGCGCGCCGCCGGCGTAATGCCCGGTAGCGATCGGGACTTCCCTGCGTTTGCGTCATTCGGTTGCGCCATACCCCAAAACCTCGATCTGTTCCTCCGGGAACGGAGGAGCCGTTCACCCTGAGCAGTCCATTGAGCAAGCCCATACGGGCTCGCCTGCAGAACGGCTCTATCAACGGAATGTTGCGGACTGCGACCCGTCCGCTTCAAGCTTCGTAAGTTCCTCTTCAACGACTTCAAAGGGTACAGGCATATAGCCATCCTTGATTACGATTTCCTGACCCTCTTTGGAAAAAATGTACCTGCAGAACTCTCGTACCATCGGGTCGAGCGGCTTTCCCGGCGTCTTGTTGATATAGATGAACAAGAAACGGCCGAGCGGATACGTGCCGTCGAGGACATTGTCCATGCCGGCGTCTTTGAACCCATGCGTGGGATCATCCGCAAGGGGGACTACGCGCACGTCCGACGTCCTGTATCCAATTCCGCTGTAGCCGATTCCGAACCGGTCTTCCGCAACCCCCTGTACGACGGAAGCCGAACCGGGCTGTTCCTTGACCTCATCCTTGAAATCGCCCTTGGAAAGGGCGTTCTTTTTGAAGAATCCATACGTGCCCGAAGCAGAATTCCGTCCGTACATACTGATTAGCGCCATTCCCTGGTCGCCGGTCCAACCCGCTTCGTTCCAGCGTTTTATGTCCTTTGGATGCCCCCGCCGACGGGTCTTCGAAAATATCGCGTCCACCTGCTGCAGGGTCAGTCCTTCAATTGGATTGTCCTTGTTGACAAAGACCGCCAGGGCATCGAGCCCGGCCCGCAACGGCGTGGGCGGGTACCCGAACGCCTGCTCGAACTTGTCCACCTCCGTTGCCTTCATCGCACGGGACATGGGTCCGAACTGCCCGGCGCCTTCGATCAGCGCGGGCGGGGCGGTACTGGATCCCTTGCCTTCGATCTGGACATTGACGTTGGGATAATATTTCCGAAAGCCCTCCAGCCACAGCGCCATCAGGTTGTTCATCGTATCCGACCCGATGCTGCTGGCGCTCCCAAAAATTCCTCGCACTTTCGTGTAAGCCGGAATTCGCGGATCGACCTCAAGCGTCTGCGCGCGGACCGGTACCACGGTGACAATCAGCGAAATTACAACGACAATAGTACGCATCATCCTTTCTGTGCCTCCCAATTATGCAGTCTCTTTGTCGGATTGAGTACGAACGATCGATTAATATGTCGAATCACACCTGTCCAAAATCATCTTTTCCAACCACTTTCACGACATGGTCCACGTGCAACCGGAGCGAGGGCATCCTGCCCTCGAACTTCGCGTCACCGACCCCTGTTCGCGTCGAGAGACTGACGGGTCCATTCAATCCGACACCGGTTCAAGGAAAACACCGTGTGCGATGCTTTATCCGACGTCGAGGGCAGGATGCCCTCGCTCCCGGGAACGCCAACCGCACCGGTCACAAATCGGTTTCTGTCCCGGACAGCAGTGATGTCGAATGTCACAATCTCTTTTCAATCGCGAGGGAAATCGGAAGATCGCGGCGGAAACGCATGGAACAATGGACATAACGTATTGGCGGATCAGGCGAGACGGGATGAATCGGCTTCGGAACAGTGAGTAACTATCATGACATGACTAAAACATGTAGCATACCGTCATCCGGGGAATCACTTCGGTATCTGCGTCTGAGGACCGTTTTATCGTCGCCACCACATTGGGCATGATGTGGATATTCCCGGCCGGCGCCACATTGATTCCGCCAATAATCATATACTCCTCGTCCTGTTCCGTGTCCCGGTTGGGATCAAAAAAGTCCAGACGTCCGAATACATCGACCCTGGGCTTCAAGTTTACGTTACCGAAAGCGGACAGACCCCGCAATTGTACGTCGCCGCCCGACTGTGCCTTTCTGTTGTTACGTATAAATCCCTCTATACCGAAACGAAAACTCTCGACTGAAGCACCCAGCAACCCGGCGAACGTTATGCGATCCCTGCCTTCGGGCTTGCCTTCCCAGTCGACGTAGACTGTGGCTTCAACGACGTCCGTGGGTTTCAGATGAATCAGGTTGTACACTTTCTTTCCGTTGTCCGTCTCCGGGCGTTGCCCGCTGCCGTTGCCGAACATCAGCTGCACGTTCACCCTGCCCGCTCCATCCAGCTTTCCCTTATATCCCACCCCGAGATCCGCGGAAGAACCGATCTTGCGCATATCCATGATTGTCTTTGCAATTGATCGGTAACCCCATATTCGTTCGGATACGTTCCAGGTGGGTGTGCCGAACAACCCCATGTACACCTTCTGGCCGTTCGCACCGTATCGCAAATACCCGTGCTTCACGAACGGCCTCATCTTGTCCTCGCCGCCGAATCCAGCATCGTTTGCTTCGTAACGCACCCGTCCGGACCATCGTTCATTCCACTTGAGGTCGTACGTCAGATAGATCCTCCGAAATTTGAATCCGTTTTCGTTCCTGTCCGCTCCCGCGACAACGAAATAATAATCACCGAAGGCAATCCCTTTGAGCTTGCCTTCGGCGCCCTCCGCAGGCCCGACAAAAACCAGGCTCAACAGTGCCGCAATACCCAAGTCCATCCCCTTCAGAGGCATAGCACCTCCCCGTGTTGGCGGTTAATCGGCCGACCGGAACTTCCTTCCATGCGGTACTCGCGGTTCCCCGGATTTCTTGCGCCGAGCCGGCGACTCGACTGCCAGGGCTGGATCGCCATTCCGTCGCCGTCGGGATAACGAAAATTGAATGTATCAAATCAGTATAGTCCAAATATGCGCCCCTTCTGTTACGAAATGGTCACTCGTGTGTTACAAAATGGTTACGATGTCCGGTCCTGGCGTCACGCGGCGGAAATGCGCTGCGTTTCTCCCCACTCCGGGGCGAGTACGGTCAGGGAGGGATATTGCTTTTTCGCGCGTTGGGACTTTCTTGTTTTTTGCATCGGTTCAACGTATTCTTATACCAACAACTTATGCTTGATTTGGGTTTGGCTTACGCCACGTATCTCCGTCAACGGGGCGACCGCGCGGGCGAAAGCGGAATCACCGCCTGGCTTCGCGGATTGAAACAGGCGTCCGCGTTACACGTCCCGGGCGAGCTTTGATGGGAAAGATGCCGTGAAAACCAAACGATGTACTCTGCGCCTGCCGGCATCGGTCGATCCACGCCGCATCTGGGAGCGGGCCGCCGGTTCCCATACCTGCGAACCCATGGACGACAGAGTGGGGGTCCAGACCTTTTTCGACACTTTCGATTGGCGCCTTTTCAACAAGAACCTGGTGCTGTTACATGATCAGGACCGTTACCTTCTCTACAGGCTGCCGGACCGCGAGACAGTCGCATCGGTCAGCGTGCCGTGTGGAACCGAACCGGTATACAGCACGGATTTTCCCGAGGGATCCCTGAAAGAGGCCCTGCAGGCGCATGTGAGCGTACGGGCGCTGTTGCCCCTCGCGCGCGCCACAACCCGCAGGCAGACCGTGCGCGTTCTGAACCGGAACGAAAAAACCGTTGTTATCGCAAAGCTCGAACAGGCCAGGGTGGCGGACACCCCGCGTAACGGACAACCGATCAACACGGTGTCGCTGCGGCCCGTCAGGGGGTATGAGAAACACTCGCGCAGGCTGGACCGGTCGCTGCGCGACGCCGGCGCCGAACCCGGGACCGAAGACCTGTACCACGCCGCCATGCGGGCAACCGGCAGAAACCCGGGGGACTATACCTCGAAACTCGTTATCGTGCTGGAACCCAACCTGAACGGCGCGGAGGCGGCGAGGCGAATTCTGGGTCACCTGTTCAGAAAGATCAGGCGCAATGAAGCGGGTATCAAAGAGGACGTCGATACCGAATTTCTGCATGATTTCAGAGTGGGTGTCCGGCGTACCCGATCGGCCCTCAGCCAGATCAAATCCGTTCTTCCGGAAGTCCCGCTCGGTCGTTTCCGGAAAGACTTTTCATATCTCGGAAAACTCACCAACCGCCTGCGCGATCTGGACGTCACCCTGCTCAAGGAAGACGCGTACCGGTCTCTCCTGCCAGGATATCTGCGGCCTCGCCTGGATCCTCTGTTCGAATCCCTGCGAGCGGAACGAACGGGTGAACACAGGCGTCTGGCCGCCGCCCTGGACGGTGACAGGTACCAGAAAATCGCCGCGGACTGGACGGCGTTCCTGGAGGGCCCGCCGGACGCCGATTCTCCGGACAATGCGGAAGCGCCGGCGATCGCGCTGGCGCAAAGGTTTATAGGGAAGAGATACGGTCGCGTAATCGAACTGGGAGCCGGGATTGAAACGTCCACGCCGGACGCCGAACTGCACCGGCTTCGCATCGAGTGCAAGAAACTGCGATACCTCCTCGAGTTCTTCACGTCCCTTTTTCCTTCGGGAGAAATCCGCCTGATTGTCGAACACCTCAAGAACCTGCAGGACAACCTGGGCGACTTCAACGACCTTTCCGTTCAACAGGAAGACCTGAAGTCGTACCTGGAAGTATCGTCCCCGGCGAGGACTCACCCGGAAACCTTCGCCGCCATAGGCGGGCTCATCGGCTGCCTTTACCGTGAGCAGCAAAACGTCCGCGCGGCGTTTTCAAAGACATTTACTGAATTCAACCGGGCGGAGATCGCCGCCACGTTCCGACGCCTGTTCGCCTGAAGACCGTGAGCGACGCCTATGGCAACAGTCGCCCTGTATAACATCAAGGGCGGGGTGGGAAAGACCGCCGCGGCGGTGAACCTGGCCTACCTCGCGGCGCGCGATGGCGCGCAGACCATTCTGTTCGATCTGGACCCCCAGGGTTCGGCCGCGTTCTATTTTCGCATCAAACCCTCCAGGAAACTGCCGGGCGGAAAATTCCTTCGAGGTGGGCGCAGGATAGAGAAGCGCATTCGCGGTACTGACTATGAGAACCTGGACCTGCTTCCTTCGAACCTGTCGTTCAGAAACCTGGACACGGTGCTGAGCAAACTCAAAGGCTCACCGAAGCGGCTCCGTCGTATTCTGAAACCCTATCGCAAGACGTACGACTTCATCTTTCTCGACTGTCCCCCGGGCATCGGCCTGGTGTCGGAGAATATGCTCTTTGCCTCCGACATCGTTCTGGTTCCCTGTATTCCGACCACGCTATCCATGCGTACCTATGACCAGCTGGTAGGATTCTTCCGGTCCAGGGGCCGGGACGTCTCCCGGATCCACCCGTTTTTCGCCATGGTCGAGAAACGGAAGCGCATGCACAAAGAGCTTCTGGCAACCGGCAGAGATCGTGATCACCGATTTCTGGATACGCAGATCCCCTATGCCTCGGAAGTTGAAAAGATGGGTATCCACCGGGAACCGGTCCCATGTTTCGCTCCGGGTTCTCCTGCCGCTAACGCGTATCAGGACCTCTGGCATGAATTGAAGGCGATGGCGACGAGACGTTGACAGGCGACGTCGGGGTCCGCCAAACTCCAGAACTGTAGTGACTTGCAAGCCCGATTCCGATTGACTGGGGCATTGTGTTGGATTATCTTGGCGCGTTGCAGACGCAGATGACGTTGGTCAACAACGGGACTCGCGGTATGAACCTCGACGATCCAAAACTGTATACCAACCGGGAAATCTCCTGGCTTCGTTTCAACGAACGCGTCCTCGAGGAAGCCCGGGACCCGAAGAATCCTCTGTTGGAGAGGGTGAAGTTCCTCGCCATAGTGGCGAACAACCTGGACGAGTTCTTCGAAATCCGCGTTGCGGGCTTGCTTCAGCAGATGGAAGCCGGCGTTCCCGATGCCGGCCCGGACGGGCTGTTACCGGAAGAGCTGTATGAAGCCGTATCCATGGAAGCCCACCGGATGGTCGACGAACAATACGCCTGCTGGAATGGTGAGTTGTTGCCCGCCCTGAAAAAGGCCGATGTGCATATCCGTTCGCTGAAAGACCTGAATAACCCGGAACAGGCATTCATACGCGACTACTGGCTGGATGAACTGCATCCGGTTATCACGCCCCTCACCGTCAACCCGGCCCATCCATTTCCACGCGTGGTGAACAAGTCGCTTTGCATTGCCGTATTGCTCGAGGACGGCGAGGGCGACACCCTGTTCGGTGTCGTTACCGTTCCGCGCGTGCTGCCGCGTCTCATCCGTCTGCCGAGGGAAGACGAGGGCAGGCGCGTCGATTACGTGTTTCTGGCCGACCTTGTGCGCGCGCACATCCCGGAGCTGTACCGCGGTTATCAGATACTGGGCACGGCCGCGTTTCGCATCACTCGCAACAGCGACCTCTACCTCGATGAAGAAGAAGCCGACGACCTTCTGCTGGCCATCGAAGATGAACTCAAACGCAGGCGCAAAGGCGATACAGTAAGGCTCGAAATCGACGCGGCGGCGCCTAAGCAGATCGAACGGAGGCTGCGGGCGATTTATCATCTGCGCGAAAAACAGGTCTACCGCGTCAACGGACCGGTCAATCTCAATCGCCTGATGATGCTCTACGCGGCCACGAGACGTCCGGACCTGAAGGATGCGCCGTACCACCCGGCGGAATACCCCTTCGCCGAAGACTACGACCAGCTTTTCGCCGAGATCAGGCAACGGGACATCCTGCTGCACCATCCATACGACTCGTTTTATCCGGTCGTGCAGTTTATTCAGTCCGCCGCCCGGGACCCGGATGTGCTGGCCATAAAACAGACGCTTTATCGTACGACCGAAGATTCTCCCATTATGGACGCGCTGCTCAAAGCCGCGGAGGCGGGCAAAGAGGTTACCGTTATTGTAGAACTCAAGGCCCGGTTCGACGAGGCTTCCAATATCCGATGGGCTCGGCAACTGCAGGATGCCGGCGTATACGTCGCGTACGGCGTGGTTGGCTTAAAAACGCACTGCAAGCTCTCCATGCTGGTCCGTCGCGAATCGGACGGTCTTCGCCGGTACGCCCACATCGGTACGGGCAACTACAACGCTTCGACGGCGCGGATATATACGGATCTGGGTCTGATGACTGCAAGGGAAGACATCACGAGCGACGTGGCCGAGGTGTTCAACCTGCTCACCACCCAGTCTGAACGACCTGAAGTCAGGAAGCTGCTTGTCGCGCCCTTCAATATGATGGATTCCATTCTGGTCAAAATCGATCGGGAGATTGAACACGCCAGGGCCGGACGACCCGCCCGCATCGTCTGCAAAATGAACTCGCTTCAGGATGCAAGGGTCGTGCGAGCGCTCTACAAGGCTTCCCGGAACGGCGTTGACGTCGACCTGATCGTCCGTGGGATCTGCTGTATCCGCCCGGGCATTCCCGGAATCAGCGATCGCATACGCGTGAGAAGCATCGTCGGGCGTTATCTCGAGCACAGCCGAATTTACATGTTCGAAAACGGATCCAGACCGGAGATTTACACCGGGAGCGCGGACTGGATGCCTCGTAATCTCCGTCGACGGGTGGAAATCCTCTGTCCCATCGAAGATCCGGTTCTCATCAGGAAAATCCAGTCCTGGATTCTCTCCCCGTGTCTGGCGGATAATGTCAAAGCGCGTGAAGTCCTGCCGGACGGCGACCATCGCCGCGTGGAGGCCACGAACGGACGGACAGACGTTTCCTCACAGGAAGTCCTGATGGGGCTGGCCAGAGGAGAACGGTTCGAGATACCGGACTTCTTCGCCGCCAACGGGCCGGCCGCGCCATCAGGCTGAAGCCTGACAGAAAAAAACGGGGGACGCCTTTGCGATCCCCCGCCTTCCATTTCGTTCGCTCTGCTATACAATCGGCAGCGTGAAGCCGAACGTCGATCCGGCGCCGAGTACGCTCTTTGCGTAAACCCGTTCCCCGTGGGATTCGATGATATGACGGACGATCGAGAGCCCCAGACCGGTTCCACCCAGACTCCTCGAGCGTCCCTTTTCCACACGGTAAAACCGTTCGAACACGCGCGGCAGCGAATCCGAAGGGATTCCGATACCGTTATCCACGACCTCCAGCACCACAACTCTGGCCGGCCTTGAAACAGATTCCGTGCGGCCGGCTTCCGCCGCCAGAACAAACCCCGGCGTGTTGTCCGAACCCTCGACATCCTCGTCCTTACCCAACCGCCTGACAGCAACCCGCACCTTCCCGCCTCTCGGAGTATATTTCACCGCATTGTCCATCAGGTTCACCAGAGCCTGCTCAATCAGTTTCGGGTCGCCGCGAACCGTCAATTCATCCGGAACCTCCACCAGAATCGAGATATCCTTGCCGGCGGCCTGCTGGCGGACCGAATCGCACGCCCGGTCCACCGCCGGCCGGATTGCGAAGTCATCCATTTCTATCTTCAGGCTGTCGGACTCCAGCCGCGACAGGTCGAGCAGATCTTCCAGCAGAAGCTGAAGCCGGTCTGAATGCGTGAGGATGGTCTGCACAAATCGATCGGCGGTTGCGCGGTCTTCAAGCGCACCTTCGGCCAGTGTATCCGCGCACCCTTTTATGGCCGTTAGCGGCGTACGTATCTCGTGCGATACATTGGCCACGAAATCCTTGCGCGCGCGCTCCAGCCGATGCAGTTCGGTCGTATCGTAGAAGACCGCTACCGCACCCATCCCCCCGCCATCCCGGCGAACGGGTCCCACGTGAACGTCGAAATGTCGTTCGGGCATACCCGACGTCGTCATTGTATGCGTCAGGGCCTCGCCCGTTCTCAGTGTATTTTCGATTGCCGCCTGAACCTGTACGTCGCGGATCATTTCCACCGGGGGCCGTCCGTCCGTAGGGGACGTAACGCCGAACAGGCGTTCGAACGTGCGGTTCGTCAGCAGAACGCGGCCGTCGGGTCTCGTAACAAGGATCCCCGCGGTTATGTCCGCGAGGATCGTCTCGAGCTGCGACTTTTCACCGAGGATGGCCGCGATCCGGTCCCGGACCTGCCGCCGGGTTGAATCCAGGGCCCGCGCGAGATCCCTGATTTCTCGTGGCGAGGTATCGGACGGAACCCGTTTATCGAAGTCGCCTGCCCCTATGGAGCGCGCGATCCCGGTCAGTTTCCGCAACGGCCGCGACACCGATCGGGAGACACTATAGGTCAGCAGCAGCGCCAGGGTCAACCCCAGCACGGAGGCCAGCAGGATTTCGTGAATCGTACGGTTTGCGTACAGATGCACGGCGGCCATGGCAATAGCGATCACCGCCGCGCATAGCAGCATCAGCCGCCAATGCAATCGCATCTCACTCGCCTTTCTCGAACTGCTCTGTCCGGAAATTTGCAAAAATGACCCGTGCCATTTCGAAAATGGAGAGACACAGGCCATTTAGAAGTGCAATCCGGAATACAGGATTTCACCTGGTCTTGATGCGCTGTCGCGACATGTTTTCGCGGGTTACGGACCGCCTTATGCTGCCTGTAATTGAGCCAACTCTTCCGGATCAAGCAGCGGAACGTCCAGCTCCCCCAACACTTCATTAATCTGGTCCGAAGTCACTTCAGTCGGAGCCGTGATCTCCAGACCGATCGGGTGTCCTTCCGCCTCGTAATCCACCAGCAATCCGTTCCGAATCTTCTCTGTCCTTACACTCCTTGCCCTGACCATTCCGGGAAAATACAAGTAAGCTGCCAGCGGTCTCCCGTTTCGAAATGTGATTTCCAGATATCTGTCTCTCATCGCTCTTTTCTCTCTTCAACCGGCTAGGCGGTGACAATGACGAGCAATTCGCACGGAGCGAGGGCATCCTGCCCTCGAACTTCGCGTCACCTATCCCTATTCGCATCGAGAGACTGACGGGGCCATTCAATCCGACACCGGGTCACGGAAAACACTGTGTGCGACGAGTTACCCGATGTCGAGGGCAGGATGCCCTCGCTCCCGGAAACGCCAACCACACCGGTCCCAAATCGGTTTCTGTCCTGGACAGCCATGGTGTGGGGTGATTTCCAGTTCCCATTTCCACCGAAAGGGCCAATTCATCTTCGCCATCCGAATGGAGTCCGGACCGGCCTATTGCAAATATAAGAAAAGCCGGAAAGCCATGACACTATTTTGGGCCTCTTGTGCCAATTGATTTCACCCACGGATTTTTCGAAGTTTTGTTTTTCGTAGTCTCGTAGTCTCGTAGTCTCGTTTCTTCGCGTGTTTCGTAGTCTATAGTATTGTCTTTTATTTTCTAAACAGCTTCTTGGATGCGCCTGCCTCCGGCGAACCCGTTGTATTCGTCGAGGAACCACTCGGCCTGCTTTGTCATGAAGACGCCGATCTCCTCGCCCTTGAAGGCGAAGGATATCATGAGCCTTCCAAGGTAGATGTCCGTAATGAGGATTTCCATATTGAGCGTCCGATCGTCGATCCATGCGGCCGAGGCCATGCATTCGTATTCGATGCCGGGGACCACGCCGATCTGTTCACCGAAGTAGTTGCGTTGCGGGAATCTGCCGGACCGCACGCGTCCGACTCCGAACCGCAGCACATTGTCGCCCTGACCGTTTGTGTACTCCCAGACGCCCTGGTCGCCCTCGAAGGACAGGCGCATGCGCGTGATCCCCATCGGGTTGTCCTCCAAAACATACCAGGTTCCGTGGACGTCCGAGGCCGCCGTCGCGTCGCGTCTTCCGGGGACCGGCAGAACCTCCAACCGACCGGTTCTATCGGATAGTTCCGCCTGCGCGTCGGGATCCTCCGGAAGCGGCGAGCCCGAGAGGTGGGGAAGGAGTTCCTCGCGCATCACGGTGGGAATGGCGCTGCCGGCCGGTGCGCCCTGCGTGTCGGCGATGCAGGCGAACAGAAACGCCTGGTCGGGAAAACAGATGGCGTACTGGCTGCCCATCCCGCGGAATGAGAACCCGTTTTCCTCCTCCCGCCAGATCTGATACCCGTATCCGCAATTCCCCCGGATGGTGTTGTCGATCTGCCTGGCGGTGGCGGCCAGTACGTAAGACTCGGGAAGCACTCTCTCGTTGGCCCACAAGCCGTCGTTCAAGCAGGAGAGCGCGACTCTGGCCAGATCGCGAAGCGTGCAGATGACGCCCGACCCGCCCCACGACACACCCTCGGGCGTTCGGATGCACCACGCATCGGCGGAGAAGCCGATCCGATCCAGGAAACGCGGCCGCATATAGTCCAGAAAGGGCATACCGGCAAGCCGTTCGACCAGGGCCGTGAGTACAACGGTTGCCGCGGTGTCGTAAGAAAAGACCGTTCCGGGAGGATGAGAGGGAGTCCGGTTGAAGAAGGTCCAGACCCAGTCCGGGTCGTCCCTCGTATAGGAAGTTCTCGTATGGGGGGTCGACATCGTCAGGAGATCGCGGACAGTCGATGCGGAAAGCCACGGATGAAGGTCTTCGGGCACCTTTTCCGGAAAGGTGTCAGCGACCCGATCATCGAGGGCGAGCAGGCCTTCGTCGATCATCAATCCGACAGCCAGCGCCACAAAGCTTTTGCTGACAGAATACATACGGTGCTTGCGCTCAGCCGTCCACGGGGCCCAGTAACCCTCAGCCGCGATTCTGTTGTGACGCGCAAGCAGGAACCCGTGCATGCAAATGCGCTCAGAGTCGACCCGCTTGAGGAAACTCAGGACCGCCCGTGAGGGTATCCCCTGGCTTTCAGGTGAAGGCGCCAACGTAAACATCTCAATCTCCAATGAATCGATAACCTACGCCTCGAACCGTCTCCACCAATTCGCCGGCGCCGCCCAGCTTTTCTCTCAATCGCCGGATATGGGTATCCACGGTCCGGCCGTATCCGGCGTATTCATAACCCCAGACCGTGTTCAGCAATTCCTCCCGCGACTGCACGCGTCCCCTGCGCTCCGCCAGCGTGGCCAACAGACTGAACTCGGTGGATGTCAACGCCAGTACATCGCCGTTCACGGTTACCCTGTGGGCGGCTTTGTCGATCGTGAGAGGTCCGAATCTCATGGCTTCAGGATCGGTCTCTGCCGTTGCTGAATCCCGCCCGTCCGCCAGCCGCCTCAGGATGGCCTGGATGCGCAACGTCAGTTCACGGGCCGAAAACGGCTTGATGACATAGTCGTCCGCTCCCAGCTCGAGGCCGACCACGCGGTCCACCTCTTCGGCGCGCGCCGTCAGCATCAGAATGGGCAAATCGCGCGTGGCTGTGTCCTGTTTCAACAGCCTGCAGACCTCCAGCCCGTCCATGCCCGGCAGCATCAGGTCCAGTACGACCAGATCGGGAAGCTCTTTCCGGATCGATTCGAGGGCCGCCTCGCCCGAATCGACGGCAGCCACCGCAAATCCCGCCTTCTCAAGGTTGTAGGAGACGATCTCCTGAATATCGACTTCGTCTTCAACCACCAGAATGTTGCCTGTCATGGATGCGCTCGCAATAGAAACAGATCGTCGCCCGCCAGGTATCCGGACGTCATTTCCTCTCCAGTTTCTAATATACAAATAGGAACAAAGCGGGCAATGCTGCTGAGTCTATATGGGACTGATGCCGGAATCGATCCGAAGTGTCCATCGCGCCGAAACCACGGGACCGGGGGGCGGTCCGGACCTTCCAGCCGGGAAATTGTGAAATGCTGTCGGAAACGGATCCTATACGGGCGTAAAGGATATGTCGTCCCGCCACGGATCGCAACGTCCCAGGCGGACGGAAACCGTGTCTCCGGGCGCCACGTCAGCGGAAGCCCTGATTTCCGTCTGGAACGCGAATTCAAGCACCTCGACGTGGAGTGTACGATCGCGCGCTTCCAGCGCCACCGCCTCGAATACGTCGCCTATACGTCCCTGCAGGTGGCGGAACAGCCAGTAGCGCTCACGCCGCCGCTCGATACGGATCAGACTGCGCATGCGTTCCTCGGCCTCGAAAACCACACGCTGGATGCGCTCATTGTCATAAGGCAGCGGCTGGCCCAGCAGATGCGCCGTCACCTGGCGTTGAACGGCCAGGTCCGTGTACCGGCGCAACGGGGACGTGGCCTGGCAGTATGCCTCCACACCCAGTCCGCCGTGCAGTTCCGGCGTCAGGCTCATCGACGCCCGGCGCATTCGGCGCAGTACCCTGTACCGGCGCAACACCTCGTTCTCCACGTCGCTGAAATCCTCGAGGTCGGGCGCCGCCTGGACCCGGTACAACACCGGAATATCCCGGTCCCGGCAGAACCTCGCCATCGCCGAGTTGGCCATCACCATCATCTCGCTCACGAGGAGACTCGCCCTGGACCTTCCGTCCTGCAACGTCACCTGGACTTCCCCGTCACCGGTTATCCGGATCCGCCGATTCGGATGTTCCACGTCAATTGCGCCGTTCTGCAAGCGCTCTATGCAGTGCCACTCGGCGACCGCGTGCAGCGCCGAAAGATCGTCGTGCAGCGAATGGGACGGATCCTCCAGAATTCCGTCCGCAGCTTCATACGAGAGTTTTTCGCAGCAACGAACGACCGACGGTACGATCTCAACGCTTTCGACCGTACCATCCGCCGAGACGTCGAACAGCTGACTCAGGGCGAGACGCGGCGCGCCCGGCCGCAGACTGCCCAGATCGCTTGACAACGTCTCCGGAAACATCGGGATCTTCCGGTCCGGGAAGTACAGGCTGGAAACCCTCGAGGCTGCCTCCCGGTCCGTTTCCGAATCCAGGGGAACCAGCCCCGCAACGTCGGTGATGTGTACCCCTACCTGCCTGGTCCCGTCGGCCCGCACATGGACCGACACGGCATCGTCCATGTCGGTCGTTGCCGCGTCGTCGACCGCGTATACCGCGAGATCCGTGAGATCCCTGCGCCGGCCGTCATCCAGCAACCGCGACAGGCACAGACCGCCGGCCGATTCTATGACGCCCGCGGGAAATTCGACCGGCACCCCGGCCCGGATCAGTTCCAGGTGTTCATCCGGCTCCCATACGCCGTGACTGACAAGCCGATTGAAGATAACGCGCGGGTCCACGCGCGCGCCCGCCATGCGTTCCACCCACCCGGCGTGAACACTCCTCTCCCGGTGCAGCACGTAGTCTTTCAGCCGATCGACCCATCCGCCGGCAACCTCCGGCGATTCCTCCGTGCCCTCAAAGAGCCAGCGCCGAAACCTGTCCTTTTCCGCGCTGCGCGCCGCGTTTCGGACAACGGCGGCCTTTCGCGCGAGGACCTCGTCCTCGCTCAAAGCGCGGTAACCGCGCCCTCGTTTTTCCGCCTCGAAATATAGGTCCTGCTCAAGTTGTACGAGTAACGCGGCCAGCTGATTCGTCGTAACATCGTCGCCGAAATAGAGATCCGCCAATCCATCCACCGTCCAGACGTCGGCCTCTTCACGAACCAGTTCCCACGCATCCGCGAGGTCTATACCCTCGCTCTCGTCCTCGGCGCGCGACATCCATTCAGCCGCGCGCGACCAGTCTCCGGCCGTTTCACCAGTACAGAGCAGCACGTTCCCGACCGGCGTGATTACCGTTTCCCGCCGGGCTGTTGCGAAACGCGCTTTCCCCCCGCGGGAAGACAGGCACACCCCCGCCATCAAGCGGTTGCGGTATCTGAAAAAGGCAATCTCGTTTTCCGTGACAGCCATGGTCAAGGTCACCTGAGGGCGGACCCTCCGGTTCACAGGAGTATTATTGCGGTTTTCTGGCGACCACGTCGATTTCCACGAGGATTCCCGGCAGGACGGACTGCACCGTGGTTCTGGCAGGTCGAACGCCCGTGAAGAACCGCGAATACACGCCATTGAATGCCGCGAAATCTCCGATATCCGCCAGGTGACACGTGGACTTGACCACGTCGTCCATCGTGCAGCCGGCTTCCTCCAGGACCTTCCGGATATGCTCCAGCGTCGTGCGTGTCTGTGTCTCTATATCGTCGCCGATCACCTCGCCAGTAGCCAGATCCAGCGACGCGTGCCCGCTCACGTAGACCCAGCCATCCGCTTCCACCGCCGCCGAATACGCGCCCGTGTCCACCTGTTTGTCGGGGTGTTTGATCTCCCGTTTACCCATTGTTCTGCCCCCCTTGAAGCGTATCTCGTTATTGTATTGACGGGTCAATATAGCCAATTCCATCGCATCGATCCAGCCGGATCTGCGTATCGGAATATTGCCCCGATGGCCTTGCGTTTCGCCGACGAGGGCTTTATCTTTCCAAAATCTACGGTGTCCGGAAGGACTCCTTCGCGTATTGCGATATCCGGGCGTCCCCGACGCAGAGGAGAAATGCCACGTGGCTACCGTTGCAGGCCAGACATCCGAGGCCGTACCCGACGTGCGCCTGGCCGAATCGCGCCACGTACACACGCCATGGACTCTGGCTACCTATACGTCCCTGAACGCATGGAAGGCTCGCGCCGCACGGATACGGCGGCATATCCTCGTTGTTGCGGGGCTGTACCCGCTCCCTGAGAAGAATCCCCTCAACGCGCGCGTCTTCGGACGCGTGGAACGCAGGGGCTATTCCGTGGAGAAGGTCTTCTTCGAGTCATTGCCGGGGTTCCTGGTTTGCGGCAACCTGTATCGTCCGTCCGGTGACGGACCCCACCCCGGGATCGCCTGCCCGCACGGCCACTGCCGCCGCGGCCGTCTGGAAAACGACGATACGTCCTTTGCTTCCATACCCGGACGATGTATCAACCTGGCCCGGCAGGGTCACGTCGTGTTTTCGTACGATATGGCGGGGTACAACGACAGCAGCCAGATCGAGCATCGTGAGTTCGGGGGACGCCGGGAAGACCTTTGGGGGATCGGCGTCCTGGGGCTGCAACTGTGGAACAGCATCCGCGTTGTCGATTTCCTGCAGTCGCTTCCATGCGTGGACCCGGACCGGATCGGTTGCACCGGCGCATCCGGCGGCGGCACGCAGACGTTCCTGCTGGCAGCCGTGGACGGCAGGGTGAGCGTGGCAGCCCCCGTCAATATGATCTCCGCCCATATGCAGGGCGGCTGCAACTGCGAAAACCAGGGCCACCTCCGCCTGGATATCAACAACGTCGAGGTGGCCGCGACCCAAGCGCCCCGCCCACACATAAAAGTTTAAGCAACACGCGCCAGGGCCTGGAAAACCCCCGCAAAGGGAAAACCAGCAAAAA
>JAPPJY010000057.1:24740-101230 GCA_028874335.1 Gemmatimonadota bacterium
CCATAAAAATCCACCCCCCCCCGCGTGGGTGGCGTCCCAAACCCCCCCCCCCCCCCCCCCCCCTCCCTAAACCCCCCCCCGGGGGGGGCGGGGCCCCCCCCCCCCCCCCCACCTCTCTTCATCGTTTCCGCATCAGGCGACTGGACGTGCAACACGCCCGAACTGGAATACCCTGCAATACGTGAAATATACCGCCTTTACGACGCCGCGGACAGGGTCTCGACCGCGCAGGTCGATGCCGGGCACAACTATAACCGCGAGAGCCGGGAGCTCGTCTACCGGTGGTTCGGAAGGTGGCTGCTGGGCAGGGACGAGCCGATCAGCGAAGCTCCCTTTGCCGTTGAACCCGACGAGGGCCTGCTGGTTTTCCACGACAGGAAGCCGCCCGCAGCCGCGCTGGACGCAGCCGGGCTCACGGATTTCCTGATCGCCCGGTCCGAGTCGCGCCTCCGAGACGCACTTCCCGATACCCCGGCCGCGCTGCGCAGGTTCAAAGCGCGTATTGCGCCGGCGCTCCGGCATGCTGTCGCCGCCGGGTATCCGAAGGAGGCGCAGGCCAGGGACATGGGGCGAACAAGGAACAGCAGATATATCGTCCAGCGGCTCCTGATCGGGCGGTCGGATTTCGGCGACCGCGTTCCGGCGCGGCTGTTTCTGCCGCAAGACGGCCGGGAGACATCGCCCGGCGTACTGCTGGTACACCCTGGCGGCATCGACGCCCTCTCCGACCCCGAAAGCGGCACGCCCGGCCGCGCCGTCGACGATCTGATTCGAAGGGGCCTGCGTGTTCTGACCATCAGTCCGTTCCTGGCAGGGGCATCGGTTTCAAACACCGGCATCCGGGACACCAGTGTGCCGCATTTCCATACCTACAACCCCAGCGATGCATCCTGCCGAATCCAGGATATTCTGACGGCGCTGGCATATCTCCGGTCCCGCGCGGACGTGACCATCTGCCACCTGGCAGGCATGGGCGAGGCCGGTCTATGGTGCCTGTTCGCACGGGCCCTCGCGCCGGACGTCGGCCGCGCGATCATCGACGGAAACCGGTTCCGCGCCGGTGACGATGCCCACTGGGCCGAACACCTCTACATTCCGGCAGTCCGCGCCGCCGGCGACCTCCGCGCGGCCGCCGCGCTGATCGCACCCGGCCCGCTATACGTCCACAACGCGGGCAGGGAGTTTCCCATAGACGAATTCCGCTCGTTTTACGGCGCCGCGGATGCCCGACGGGAACTGCGGATCTCTTCTCGCCGCGTAAACCGAACCACGTTGCACGACTGGATCACGAATTCCGGATCACACGCGCAATAGGGACGGCCGAATGAAGATCGCCCACATTTCCGACTTTCATCTCCGCCATCATCTTCCAGGCACCTCCACCATTCCCCGGCGCCTGAGCCGGCACATGCCGGACCTGATATCACAGGCGGTGGACCGCATTCGCAGGGAATCCCCCGACCTCGTCGTCGTTACCGGCGACCTGGTCGACCACCCGTTTTATGGAATGCACGACGCGGAGCTCATCGCGCTCAGCGAAAAAGATCTCCGGCTGGTCCGGGAATGCTTCGCGCCGCTGACCTGCCCGGTCGCCTTTCTCTACGGCAACCACGACCATCCCGAGGCCTTCCACCGCGTCTACGGCGACCTTCCCGCGGATTTTCACGTTGCCGGCCACCGCGTTCTGCTGTTTTTTGACGACGAAGTGGACGCCAACTTTCCCCAGCGCATGGGGGCACAGCGCGAACGCTTTATCGCCGCGATGAACGACGATGACGCTTCGCCGCAGATCCACCTCCAGCACTACCTCGTCACGCCCCAACGCACGGGCGGCTATCCCCACGCCTACCGGGAGGCCGGGAGCATCAAGAAAGCCCTCCTTGCCGACTCCCGGGTGCGCCTGGTGCTCAGCGGCCACTATCACAAAGGGGACAGCCTGTTCAGGGAAGGCCACGTTCACATCGCCAATGCGCCCGCGTTCGGGGAGCCGCCGCATCCGTTTCGCATTTACGACCTGAGCGGGACAGGCATCGATCAACACGAATTTGAGATGCGTTCGTCGGCAGTGCAACGACGCAGGGCGGTCTTCCTGGATCGCGACGGAACGCTCAGCCCCGCTCCCGCCTACCGCACGGGTCCGGACGCATTCAGCCTTCTGCCGGGCGCAGCGGAAGCGCTTGCGAAGTTGAAACGCGCCGGATACGCCCTGGTTGTTGTCTCGAATCAGACAGCGGTGGGACAGGGATACGTCACCACCGAAACGGTAGGCGCCGTGAACGACCGCATGGCCGCCCTGCTTGAATTGTCGGGCGTGGAACTGGACGGCGTCTACTGCCGCTATGGCAGTCAGAACGCCGTGGTGCCGGAACATCGCACCGATCGTCCGGAAACGAAGCCAAGTCCCGCGATGCTGTACGCCGCGGCCGAAGATCTCGACCTCGAACTGTCCGGATCCTTGATGGTGGGCGACCGGAAGACCGACATAGACGCCGGGCGCAACGCCGGCTGTCGAGCGTCCATCCTGGTGAAGACGGGTTCCGGCCCGGAGGCGCTGGCGAAGATGCGTCCGGGGCACGCGGATTTCGTTGCCGGCGACCTGGCCGACGCCACCGCGTGGATTCTGGAGAACGGATGATGGCAGAACCCTCCTTCCGATCCGTTCTGATGATCCTGGTTACGGTTGCGCTCGCGGCGTTACTTGCCGGCGTTGTCCTCAATGAGTTTTCCAGTGAACTGGACGGCCTTCTTGGCGCTGAGCCGGCCGCGCCCTCGGCTACCAAACTCCCCCCTATCCTGCAGAGAGTTGCAGAGGCGCTGTCGACAGAGGACCTGGCCGCCCTGCTCGCCGAACAACTCGTTCGCCCGGACAGTACCAGGCCTTCAGGTTGGTTGAGGCGGAACTGTTACCCGTTCCTGATCAACCTCAAATATGAAAGAGAGAGCCTGCTTGCTTTCTTTTTCGATCGAACGCCCTTCGCTTTTCCTCGAAAGACCCCCGTGCTGGGCTTCGAAGGAGCCGCCCTTGCCTACTTCGGCGTACCTCCGGGCCGGCTGACCACGGGCGAAGCCGTCCTGTTGTTCCACATTGCCCGCTTTCCCGACACGCCGCTACCGGTGGACGACCCGGAACAAGCCCTCGAACTGCGAAACAGCCTCCTCCAGGAACTCTTCAATGACAGGCTGATTACACGCGCTCAATACCATTCCGAGTCCAGACGTCCACTCATTCTTTCCGGCAGCCATCCGGCCGTGTGGTGACGGACGGGTCAGCCCGCTGCGCCAACCCACGGTCGCGGCGTCGTCACTGGACCATGTAGTACGGGCCTCTATCCGAGTCTCCGCCCGCCGGGAGGGAGGAACAGGCTGAGTACGCGAAAGAGGCCCGCGTCCTGAATCACAATAAGATATATCCGATTCCCGCACGCCAGTCAAGGCCTTGCGCTCGGAAATCGAAGATGCTTTCGTGCAGGTCCAACAGGTGGTTCTATCGTACTAACTCTATACGAATTACGTTCTTGACATTCGCGCACCTGTCGTCGGTCTCGGGAATGAACAGTCGAATCGGGCCGCCGAGTCTTTCCGGCAGCGGATATTCGCCGATGCGGTAGACGAGGATGCCGTTTTCGACTGCGGAAGCGAGGGAGACCCGGGCAAAGAACCCGTCTTCGGCCGAATGAAAGACGGCCTGACGCGCGCCATCGCCCACGGCCGCGTCCCTCAGAAGTTCGGCGACGGTAACGGCGGATCCGCGACGACCGGGAATGATGCGGCCAACGTCCTCGATCTGCTCGGAAACACTTCGCAGGTCCGTGTACGTGAAGACCATCCGCACGGGAAGACACCCCTCTATCGTCAGCAATGGCGCGGTGTCGTTGCTGCGCAGCCCCGATTCCGTCTGATCGATGTAATCCTGCGCGATTTCGACGAGCCTCGCGTCGAAGCCGACCGCCGGCGCGAGGTGGATTTCGAGATCGGCATGGTCCTTGTGAAACCTGGCCAGGCGCTTTCGGATACGATGCATAGCCCCTTCGTCCTCTCGAAACAGGAACGGCAGGACCGCGATCCGCTTCGAACCGCGTTGAACGCACGCCGCCAACACGTCCTCGATCACGGGACCGCCGTCCAGAACGCCCGCCTCGGCCGCGATTCCCCGGTGCGCAAGCGCATCTACAACCTGTATCAGGCAGTTGTCATTCACGCGCGGCGCGACCAGTATCGTGGCATGGGTCATCGTTCATCTCCGTATGACGACGCCGGGTGTTGTTGGTGATCCCGTGGCCTGCCGGGTTTCGTTCAGTCATCACACTTTGCCGGTTGCCGGTCTCCCATTATGCCAATTATTGACGATCTTCCAATTATCATCCGCATTGTTCTGCTGATCTCATCGGCGCTGGTATTGACCTTGATTCGTAAGTCTTCGGGGACGTTAATTCGAATATATGCTTGTAAATAAAGGGGATTAGACGGCTGATTACCAGGATACGCCAGGTCACCTTACGTGAACGTAAAAAATGTCCTTCTATACGTCGATAACGCCCCGTTTCGGAGGGTTTTATCGCGTCGCCGCGTTGCTGTTTTTTTCGGATTGAGGTTGATTGTCGGCGCCGGTCTGTTCTGGCGAATGGTGAAAGCCCTGTTCGCAAAAAGAGAGCGCTGCTGACACTTCCGCCGCAATGTCCTTCCCGAACCCACGTGTTATCGCAATCTGCAGCAAAAGGCTCCCTCACAATCAGTGGCCCGAGTCCGATTTCGTCGTCACCATTCAGGCGATCCGAGACTAACACACACAAGTGTGTGTATATGTCAATTCCTTTATTTTTTAATAGTTATTTCCATATCCACATCGCGACTCCGCAAGTTCACTCTGGGCGGTTCGAGTCCTGTTCCAGATCACTTCGGGCATAGTAGAGCGCCAGGACTTCGAGCGCGTTGATCAGGTAGACGTCGCGCGCGTGGCTGTCCAGGGCCTCGGCCATCTGTTTCGCGAGCGCGGGGATTTCGGCTTCCACGCCGGCCTTCACGTCGTCCCGGCCGGCCGCGCGAATGTGTTTTTCGCGGTATGACTCCCGCGCGGCACGGTAGATGGCTCTCGCGAGCTTGCGCGGGTCTCCGTCGAGGTGGATTTGAGCGTTATCCATGGATATTCGAGGCGATGGTTAAGCGGTTTTGAGGGTGGAGCAGACAGGAATGTCCGCCCCACCCTGTCACGATGTCGATCGCGATATTGCTATAGTCCGGCATTCACGTACCGGTCATCCGCTCGAACCGACCGGCTCGAAAAGGACCGTGTCGCCAACCACGTAGTCCACGATCTGAACCCAGGCGCCGGTCGCCAGATTCTGAAGCCGGTCTCCGTCGCCCCTGTTGGGGTCGATGTGGACCGTGGTGCGCACGGGGCCGGGCGGCCAGGAACGCTCGTTGCTCGCGTTGGATATCACCGCCCAGTCGTCGTTTGCGCCGGTCTGAATCCGCGTACCGTTGAGGTTTCCCGATTTCGCGAGGATGTGAAAGCCGAAGTCGATTCTACCGTCGTGGACCGCGACCACGTTCGCCCGGCCGAGCAGCGAGGTGACGTCCAGCGTCAGGCGAAGGATCGGGGCGCCAACGGCTTCGACGGCTTCGACGCGGTAGCTGTGGGCGCGTTCGTCGGGATTGACGGTAACGCGGTCGCCGGCGACGATGCCCTCGAGTCCTTCCACGTCGATCGTGTACCCGTCCCGGTCGAGAGCGACGATGCGGCCGGTCTGCCGCGCCTGATCGACTGCAATCGAGGTCGCTGAGGAGTGGAACGCGGAAGCGCCCACTGTAGATACCCGCCCGTCCACCACCGCCGCGAGGGCGCCGTGTAACGTCGCCCCGTCTTCGAAGCGCGTGACGTCGGCCGGACCGGCACCGGGCGACCAGTAGAGGCCGATCTGCCTGCCCTGCGCTGTGGTCAGCCTCACGCCGGCGGCTGAAGCATCCGGGGAAACGGCGACGGCCTCCGCAAGGGACGCTTCACCGGTTCGGGGCTCGAATACGAGATCGACGCAGGTCGTGTCGTCCTGCGGCGTCCGTCGCCAGAGGACCGGAGAATACAGGTAATTGGACTCATCCGGTGTCCCCATCGCCTGCGCCCCACGGGCCGTAAAGAGGCGGGTACCGGGGGAGACGTTGACCTGATGAAGATCCAGGCGGACGGCGGGTTCGGCCCGCGAACGCCAGGTCCCGCTGAACGCGGGTGGCGCGTGGGCCGTCTTGACATCGTCCATGTACGCCAGAGCCGTATGGTCCGGGTGAGGAAGGTCGTCCGTCTGCGCGCGTTCGATACGGGGACCGGCGACGGTGCCGGTCTGCGGCTGAAGTCCCGCGTTGACCGACTGGAATACGCCTTCGAGCCCGCGGCAGGTGCGCCAGTGTTCCGCGCCTCCCGTGATCCGTGAGAGGTCGATGAGGGCGACGCCGTCTCCGTCGGTCTCTACAAGGGCGATGAGGCGGCGGAAGGAAACGCCGAGCCTGCGCCAGCCTTGCGACTCCTCGTGCGACCATCGGTGCGCCTCGACGTCCAGGACCTGCAGTCCGTCGAGAAACAGACTGCGCACCAGGCGCCCCCGGCCGGCGGCGACGGGTTCACCGGGAGGCAGATCGGACCAGACGGTGTTATGGGTCGCCCAGTGGGATTCCCAGGGGGACATGCTGGCCCAGGACTGGGGGTATCCCAGGTCGGTCAGGAAGGGACGCTCGAACGCGTACAACTGCACGTCCAGAAGGTCCCGGTGGCGGTGGTGGAGGGTATCGCCGTATACGATGCCGGCCGCGGCACGCTCGGGCGCTTCGTGCGTTCGGAGAATCGCGATGCCGACGCCGTCGTGGACCGTGGGGCCCAGGGCCCGGTGCCGACGGTCCTCTGCAGCGGACCGGATCTCCTGCACCAGCGGATCGTCCGTGAACTCAACGGCTCTTGTGAGAAGACTCGGATCCATCGGCGGGTTAAAGAGGTCGTCTTCCAGCCGGATCGTTCCCTCTCCCTTGAAGCCCGCTGAACCCGGCGCGGACCCGTCCCCGAACTGGAAATACGACTTGCCGCACATCGTGATTTCCTGCAGCGCGCGGGGCACGTGCGCCGCGCGTAGATCCTCGAATAGCGAGGGGAAGTCGGACTCGGGGTAGGCCTCAGGTTGCGATCCGCGCAGTTTGCGGAGGTGGTGCTCCAGGTCGAACAGACCGTCGCTGTGGATGGCGTTATAACCTCCAGTAGCCTCCTGTGGCGTGCCGTCCGGGAAGAAGTCGTTGGTGGTGAAGACCCGCAGCGTGTCCGGCCCCTCGTCGTAGACCCAATCCATCACGTCCCGCGCATCGGGTCGGTCCAGGCCGCGCAGCACGATGAGCGCACCCTGGCTTTCTCTCGGAAGGTTGCTGGACGCGCCCCGGTCAAGTGTGACCTGAAGCAGGGCGGCCAGCATCTCTTCCGTGAGTTGACAGACGTCCTCCGGGGACTGCACGGAAAGACCCATGGACTGCGCTCGCTCGACGAGTTCGCGATCTTCGCGCATCAACGGCCAAACCGTATCGTAGGCCAGCGCGAGGCTCTCGATCAGATACGGGGTGTCGATACTGTAACGGATGCTGCCTTTGGCCCGCAGTGCCTGAACCGGGTCATGTTCGTCCGCCCAGTCCGGCTGGCCCCAGTCCCAGGGTTCTTCCACGCCTTTCGAGGGACCGTATCGGAACTGGGGCACGGAGGCCACGTATAGCTCTTCTACTGCATAACGCAGCAATATCAGTCCGAGTTGCCTCGCCCGCGCTTCATCGAACCCGCCGGCGCGGAGGGCGTTCGTCATCGTGTCGATTCCGGAATTACAGCTTCGGCATTGGTCCCGGTGATAGGTGGCGGCGAAGAGGTAGATGTGGCCTTCGGCGTCGAAAAAGCCGTATCCGTCATCCGGATATTCGCCCGACAGATAGTCTTCGTTCGCCAGGTCATTGCTCGGATAGACCGAACCGCAGTTGGGACACTCGGACTTGAAATCACACGGCAGGTGGCTGCGCACCCAGGGATAGAAACCGCTGTATTTGAAGATCGCCGTCCCGCAGTTGGGGCAACCCTGGTGGCAGTTGGCGAAGTGGGCCTTGGGCAGTTCCGCGCCGGGGAGCTGTGCCCAAAGGATCTCGTCCGTTTGGGAGGACCACCACTCTACGGTCCTGTCGTCGAGACGTTCCGATACGGGTTCGTCCTGCAGCGTCTGCCGAGTCTTTGTCGTACGGAAATCCTTCTCCAATGGCCAGCGGCGGGGCCACCATGCGCCGTTGTAGGTGTGCGGCCGGCGAAGGTCGTTCAGGGTGCTGACCCGGATGGTTGTTTCCGCCGAGCCGCCGCCGTGCGTGGCGCCGAGCGTGTATTCTCCCGCCTGTGCGGGAGAACGCAGATAGTGGTAGACCGCGCCGTCCCTGTCGGACCACCTCGTGGCGATCGTCTCGAAATGTTCGGCAGACAGCGTGACGTTTTCGTCGGGGGCCTGAACGGGCAGGCGGAAGCTGCGTCCCGGGAGGACAACCCTGGGGCGCCAGGGTATTGAGAGTTCTGGCATGGCGAATTTCCTCGGCAAAGGGGGCTGCGATTCGGTTAAAATCGACTCCAGCCTTGCGGTCACACCGCCATGCTGGCCTTGACAGCGGCATGGCAGCGGTAGTCGATCAGCCGGAAGTCGTCGTAGACGAATTCGTCTATGGTCTTCTGGCCGCGGTCCTCGATATGTATGCGCGGAAGCGGGAACGGTTCGCGGGACAGTTGCTCCCTGACCGCGTCCAGGTGGTTCAGGTAGATGTGGGCATCGGCCAGCGTGTGGATGAATTCACCCGGTTCCAGGCCTGTGATTCTGGCGACCATGTGCAGCAGGAGTGAGTATGAGGCGATGTTGAGCGGGACGCCGAGAAACATGTCGCACGATCGCTGGTACATCAGCAGGGAAAGTCTGCCTTCGGCAACGTAGAACTGGAAGAAGGAGTGGCAGGGAGGAAGGGCGACGTCCTCGGGAGCGACTTCGGCCGCATTCCAGGCGTTCACGATCATGCGTCTTGAATCCGGGCTGGTGCGGATCAGGTCGATCGCTTCGCTCAACTGGTCCACGTTCCGTTCCGCTCCCCGCCAATCCCGCCACTGTACGCCGTAGATGCGCCCCATCGAGCCGCTGTTGTCCCGCTGCCCGACTCTCTTGAGGTAGTCCTCGTAGTTGCCGTCCCAGAGTCTGTTGTAGGGATAGATCTCCTTCAGATCGTTGATGTTATCGGATCCCGAGACAAACCAGAGGAGTTCGGAGAGCATGGATTTCCACACGAGTTTTTTCGTGGTGACGGCGGGGAATCCGTCTCTCATATCGTACCGCGCATGCAGGCCGAAACAGGAGATCGTGCCGACGCCGGTCCGGTCCTCCTTTCTGACGCCGTGGTCCAGAATATATCGTAGCTGATCGAGATACTGTTTCATTATATTCCTGTCTGAATTGCCGACGGCGTTTGAATTCGTAGGGGCGACCCTTGTGGTCGCCCGCCTTGCACGCCTACCGACTCGCTTCTACCCGCCTTTCGTAGACGCAAAGGGTGAATTCGGCGCGTTCTTCCTCCTCTGTCAGTCGCCATTCGCGCTCGTCAAATTCAGGGAAGTACGTGTCGCCGCAATAGTCGCCCCGGATCCGGGAAAGATACATTCGATCCGCATGGGGAATGGACTGTCGGTATATCTCGGCGCCGCCCGCGCTGAACACGGGCTTCCCGTAGGACCCGGCTTTCTCGAGCGCCGCTTCGAACGTGCGGCAGACGTCGACGCCGTCGGTTTCAGGGAGTGAACGGCTGACGATGACGTGGGGGCGGTTCGGCAGGGGTTTGCAGCCGATGGACTCAAAGGTCTTGCGCCCCATGATGAGAACGCCGCCGGTCGTGATCTTCTTGAAATGCACGAGATCCTCGGAGACGCGCCATGGCGTGGCATTGTCTTTGCCGATCACCCGGTTGCCGGCCATGGCGGCGATGACGGTCATGGGGCCCCCGGCGCGGCGATATCCAGCAGGCGTGGGGAGGCCGTGGACCGTCCGATGAGGTCGTGATCGAGCGCGTCCGTTATTTCAACCTCGGTAAACTCGCCGATTTGCGCTTCACCTGAGATGAATACTTCGCCATCGATCTCCGGAGCATCCATTCGCGTTCGACCGACATAGTCGCTGGAAGGATCGTCGGCGGGACGGTCGACCAGCGCGCGGAGACTCCGGCCGACGTATCCGGAGGTGATTTCGGATGAGATTACGGCCTGGAGGCTGAGGATACGGTCCAGCCGGTCCTGTTTTTCGTCTTCCGGCACGTCGTCCTCGAGGAGACCTGCGCGAGTGCCTTCCTCGTGCGAGTAAAGGAAGCCGACCAGCCGGTTGAAGCGGATCTCCTCGACAAACTCCAGAAGTTCCTGTACGTGTTCCTCTCTCTCGCCGGGAAAACCCGCGATTACGGAGGAGCGTAGCGTCAGGCCGGGCACCCGGTCCCGGAGTTTTCGTATTAACGCGCGCGTATTTTCCACCGTGGCGCCGCGATTCATCGCTTTGAGGATTGCATTGGAAGCATGCTGGATGGGCATATCCACGTACGCGCACAGCTTTTCCTCCCGCGCCAGGAGGTCGATCAGGTCGTCCCGCCAGCCGGTGGGATAAGTGTAGAGCAGCCGGATCCATTCGAGCCCGTCGATACGCACGAGTTCGCGCAGGAGGTCCACCAGGCGCGGACGACCGTAGAGGTCGGCGCCGTAGCGCATCGTATCCTGGGCGATCAGGGCGATCTCCTTCACGCCGCCGGCGGCCATGCGCCATGCTTCGGCGACCAGAACCTCGATGGACTCGCTGCGGTTGGCGCCCCGTATGCCGGGTATGGCGCAGAAGGCGCAGGTTCTGTCGCAGCCGTCGGAGATGCGCAGGTAGGCCCAGTGACCGGGGGTGAGCAGGTGACGGGCGCCCTCGTCACGGTAGACCCGGGGACGCGAGATGCCCAGCAGCCGGTCGCAGTGGGAGACGATCTCGCGTTCGCCGGCCAGACCGACAACCAGGTCGGCCTCTGGGATTTCCGCTTCGAGTTCGTCCCGATAGCGTTCGGCCAGACACCCGGTGAGAATCAGACCCTTGCAGTTGCCGGTCTCCTTGTAGTCAGATGCTTCGAGCGCCGTGGCTATGGACTCCTCTTTGGCCGGTTCGAAGAAGCCGCACGTGTTCACGACGATGATGTCCGCGTTATCGGGTTCTTCGGCCACCACGTAATCGTTGCATTCCAGCAGACGATGCATACGTTCCGAGTCGACCGTATTCTTCGGACATCCGAGCGTTATGAGGTTTACCGAGGGCATTGGGAACTCCCGGTCACGACGGGTGGCGGGCGGACGCCATCGCTTCTGAACGATGTCGTCGCAGGGCTCACGGAAAAAATGGTCGATGCGCCGAAATTTGTCAAGCGGAAGATGGTTGCAGATCCTCGAAGAGCGTATGATACATCTGATTTCTCAATGGATCTCCCGCGGCTGGTCCGTACTGCTGGCAGGCGTCCTGCCTCTGGCCGCGCAGGAGGCGGAAATGGACTTCGAGCTGACCCACATCGACAGTGGAGAAGCATCGGTCAGCCCCTATTGGGGTTACAACGCGCCGAAGCTGGTGTTCGATGGGGACCACTTTTACACGCTGGGAAGATGGGGTCGGCAACAGGATGCCGCCAGGGGGATCGTCTACCGGAGTACGGAAGACGGCTGGGAGACCTTCCGTGAATGGGAGGGCCTCCACCATCAGCCGGGTATGGTGTTGCTGGACTCGAGACGGCGTCTCGTACTCATCCACGCACGTCGCGACGCCGGCCCCCGGATTCTGCATCAGCGCCTTCGCGGAGACCCGCGAGGATTCGCCGGGATCGTACTGCCGGACGGTCTGGATCGCGCGGGCTATATCGGGGCGGCCATGGATGGCGATCGGCTCGTACTCGGATTTATCGGGAGACCCGGGTCCTATTCCTTTCAGGTAGCCTGGGTCGACCTGGATTCCGGTTCATGGGCCGGGCCGTTCGTCCTGGCGCGGGAGCAGCGGTCCAAGGAGCCGTGGACGACGTGGCTGTATCCATTGATCGTCCCGGACGGCGAGGGTTTTCACCTCGTCGTGAGTAACAACGCATATCTCAGTCCGTATTACAACCGGATCAACTACCTGTATGTGCCCTATGGAGACCCGGCGTCAGCCGTCACGGAGGTGGTCGCTGACGCCAACCCCATCAAGCAGAACCTGGCGTTCGCCCAGGCGATCCGGCGGGCGGCCGACGGCGCATTGCTTGTCACTGCCACGCGCCGGGCCGGCGACGGGAAGAACCGGCTGATCGTCTATCGGCGGGATCCCGATCTGCGCCGGTGGAGGGCCGTATTCACCGGAAGCGCGGGAATCGCCGCGATCTTCGAAAGTCCGCACGAGCGAGGACGTATGTTGATGTCCAGCACCGCAGGAAACGCGCTCCGGCTGTACCGCGGCGAAGATGACGGCCGAAGCTGGTCCGCGGTGGTCCTGAAGGGCTTCGAGGATTACGGACTGAGGAATACTTTCTTCCTCTATGGAATCACAACTGCCAGCGGAAGCCTGATACCCGACGAGCCATGCGCGGTGTTCAGCAGCGGAACGCTTCCGGAAGTCGACCTCTGGTTCATTCGATTCCGTACATCTGATCGGCATCCACGGTGACCGGCCTCCAGGTACTCCGGGCGCCGGGGAGCAAGACGCCACCCGCGAAATGTCCGCCCGCACGCGTGGAATGGTCGGTGCTCCCGGCAGGGATTCCGAGTCGCTGGAAGGGATCCGGATCAGTGTTCTTTCTTGACAAGTGACGTCTGACAGGTATATTTGTTGTGTTGGATGCAGCGCGCCACCGGGGCGTCTCGTCGTTTTTCGGACGGCGCAGGGGGATGCGGGCGCGAATCGGTTTCAACTTCAAGATGACAGAGCGAATACAATAAAGGAATTCCGGAGGTACTGGAGATGGCTGCCAGATGTGACATTTGCGGAAAGGGCCCGATGGTCGGCAACCACGTCAGTCACGCCAATAATAAAAAGAAGCGGAGGTTCAATCCGAATCTCAGGCGTGTGCGTGTGCTGGTGGACGGTACGGTCAGAAGGATCAAGGTCTGCACGAAGTGCATCAAGCTCGGCCGAGTAAACAAGGCCGCGTAAGGAACAGCCGACGTCGTCAGACGTCCCCCGTGGATTCCCTGCAATGCGTCGGGGAGGCGCCGAACGGGGATGCAGGACCGGAAAAACTCACCTTTTGTTTCCAGGTGGGTTTTTTTTATGTTACCGGCGGGTCGGCCTCCTCGCGCCAACCCCGCATGCAAGGTGCCGAAATCGGACCTGACGTTACGGACGGGGACTCTGTCTGGATGGATTACTTTCGCGCCAAACGCTATCTGAATACGCTGCAGGATTGGGAACGGGACGGGACGGCGGCGGGTTCACCGGAGGACTATCTGCCCCGGATGCGTGCCCTCTTGCGCCGGATGGGAAACCCACAGAAGGACTTTGCGTCGGTCATCGTGGGCGGTACGAACGGCAAGGGTACGGTGGCGAGCGTCCTGGCCGCCCTGCTGCAGGCATGCGGCCGCCGGACCGGTATCTACTCGTCACCGCACCTGCACACGATCCGCGAACGCATCCGGATCGACGGCCGGATTCTGGAAAAGGACGAATGGGCGCAGTGGGTCTCAGACCTTTACGATCGAACGCGCGGATTCGAACGGGAGGGATACGGTTCCTACACCCGGTTCGAGGCGTTGACGGCGCTGGCGGCATCCACGTTCGCGCATGCCGGCGTCGAAATCGGGGTGTTCGAGGTTGGGCTGGGCGGCCGGTTCGACGCAACCAACGCCTGGGATGCCGGTGTGTCCGTCCTCACGTCGATCGATCTCGATCATACCGAAGTATTGGGCGATACGGTAGAGGCGATCGCGCTGGACAAGCTCGAAATCGCCCGTGCCGGGAGGCCGCTCTTTACCCCTGTCACACAGAAACCTGAAGTGCTCGCGCTGTTGCGTCGCGTGTGCCGTGAACGGAGCGTGGATCTGCGCATTATCGGCGGCGAAACGGACGGCGATTGTTCCCGCACATGGTCGCAATCCCCACATCAGGAGGTATCGGACCGCGGGTCCGTATTCCGGAAGAACGCCGGGCTGGCGATTGGGGTCGGACGCCACCTTTTGGGTAAGCATCTGACAGATGCCCGTATCGTCGAGGCCCTGACCGGACTCGATCTGCCGGGCAGATTCGAGATGGCGCGACGAACGCCCCGGGTCGTACTGGATGGCGCGCACAACCCTTCCGGCGCCGCGGCACTCCTTGGCGATCTGGGCAGGATGTCGAAGCAGTGGACGTTTGTGGTGGGGGTGAACGCGGGTCACGACGCCGGGGGGATTCTCGAGGCGATCCGGCCGCTGGCAAGAAAGGTGGTCTTGACGAGGTCCGACCACCCGAAAGCCCTGGACGTCGACACGCTACGGCAGAGCCTGCCAGCGGGGCTTTCCGCCTGTTGCACACGGGACATTGTGGAGGCGCTCGGGCGCGCGGGGTTGCGGGAAGGAAATCCCGTCTGTATCATGGGATCCCTGCATCTCATTGGCAGGGCGCGGGAAGCGCTGGGGCTGCCATGCGAGCGGGACGGGTTCGGGGAAGACCTGCACAGGGAAAGCCTCGCGTGCCTCGCAGAAGCCTGCGCCAACCTGGACGTTGGAATTGAACCGGCTTCGAAAGACGGGAATCTGGTCTGCATCCGGCCGCCCGGACGCGGGCCGGTCTATTTTCTGCGCAACAGGCATCCGTTCAACGACTACGTGTCGGCCCGCCTGGCGGAGGACAAGGCGTACCAGTACGAGCTGTTTACGCGGGCCGGGCTTCCGGTTCCTGAAACCCTGGTGGCCTTCAATCCATTTGCGGACGAACGGTTCTCGCGTTACAGGACCCATGCGTCCATCGACGCGGTGGTTGAGGACGTTGAGCGCCGGTTTTCCTATCCCGTCGTTGTCAAGCGGAACACGGGGTCGCTTGCCCAGGGCGTATTCCTGGAGGGGGACCGGTGCGCGTTGGAGAAACGCCTGCGGACGTTATTCGAAAACAGCGGTTTTCTGGACAATCTGATCCTGGTTCAGGAGCACATTAACGGGCCGGAGTATCGGATCGTCGCCGCCCGGGATGAGTTGCTGCTTGCATACGAGAAAGTCAGCGAAGCGCCGAACCGCGACCTGAATCCGCTGCACGGTCCGGCCGGAATTGCAAAGCCGGTGGAGGCGCCGGAATTGATCGAGGCGCTGTCGTCATTGACGGCGAGGGTATCGGGCGTAATCGAGTTGGGGTTCTATGCGATCGACGTGATTCGGTCGTCGGCGGGATTCCGGGTGATCGAGATCAATCCAAACCCGATGTGCTATTTCTACAACCTGCACAACGGGCGATCGGATTTCGTCGGTACATACGAAAAGTTGATTTCAAGGTACCTTCAGGTCTCGAAGACGTCGGTGCCGTCGGACGGCGGACCGGAACGGATTCAGGAATCGGCGCAGACGGAAAACCCGGAAAGGAAACGCCATGGCGCTCACCAATGCCCAACTCGAACAGTACCGCAACGAGGGCTACGCCGTCGGCGGACGGATTCTCGATGACGACGAACTTGCAAGGCTGCGCGCCGTACTCGATTCCATTATCGAAAGTCTTCCTCCGGACCGCCGGCCCGAGAACATGCCGTCGCTCCACTACGAAAACGGGTACCTTCGCGATCTCTTCCTGAGCGACAGGCTCATCGACGTGGCGGCGCAGATCGTGGGTCCGGACGTTGCGCTGTTCACCTCCTACGTGATCAGCAAACGCCCGGACGACGGTCTGGCGGTCGAATGGCATCAGGATGCCGCGTTTTTTCCAATCGAGCCCATGGATACGTTCACGCTCTGGCTGGCGGTGGACGATTCCGACGAGGAGAACGGCTGCATGCGGGTGCTTCCCGGTACCCACCGGAAGCAGGCCGTACTGTTGCACAAGGTGGATCTCGATTCCGGCACGACGCTGCCGATGTCACTGGAAAACCTGGATCTTTCGAACGCAAGAGACGTACAGTTGCGCGCGGGTGAATATTCCGTTCACGATCCCTGGATTCTGCACGGATCCAATCCCAACAGGTCGTCCCGGCGGCGTTGCGGCATAACGTTGAAATACATCTCAACCCGTGCCGCAATCGACCGCACGTTCGTTTCTCCGTCCGGGTTCGACTGGGACGGGCTCCGTCTCTACCTCGCACGAGGAAATCCGGGCCGCCACAAATACGTGAACTGATTCATCGGATAACCGGTGTGAGAAAATACCCGATATGACCCAGCGCGCCCATCGATTCGTCCTGCTTGCCGACCTCCATCTTTCGGACAACCCGGATACGGCTGCCCATCAGGCGCTTCAGTGGGCTGTCGACCGGGTGAACCGGGAGAGGCCGGATTTCCTGGCTGTGGCCGGAGACGTCACGACTTTTGCAACGGCCGTCTCGGCCACACGCTGCCTGGAGGCGCTGGACAGGGTCGAAGTCCCGGTTCTCTTCACCCCGGGAAACGCGGAACGGCGGGGCGGTGACGCGATGTCGGTGTTCGAAACCCTGGCGTCGCCCGAACGCCGTGCGGCCGCGTTCGGCGACCTGCTCGTTCTCCTGCCCGATACGTCGTTCGGTACCCTTCCTGACGAAGAGCGCTCCTGGCTGAACCGGAGCCTGCGGGGCGGCCGCGCACAGCGTCGGCTGGTCGTCACCCACTATCCGCTGGACAGGATGGACGGAGCGTCCCGGGCGTGGCTCACGCGCTGGCTCTCCGAGAACGGCGTCGAGCTTCTCGTCGCGGGGCACAGCCACGTCCAACGGACCCGGCAGGAAAACGGCTTCGTCGAGGCCGTGGTCCGCGGGCTGGATCCGGACAAGGCGATCGGAGACCTTCCGGGGATCAACCTTTTCGAGAGTACTCGAACGGGGGCCTGGACGGAGATATTCATCCCCTGGTCGCCCGCGATCCGGCTGCTGCCCACAGACCTGCCGAATGGAATGCTGCCCGTCGGATGGTCGATTCAGGGCGATCCGGTAATGGCGGCGGGGGAGACCCTGGTTTCCGGCCTGCCCTGCCTCGAAATCCGGCCGGCGGACCTCGATTTTTCACGACGCGCGCTTTCCGGAGCGCTTCGTGATCTTCGAAATCGGGGTCCTTTGTATCTGTCCTATCATCTGCCCGATCTCAAGTGGAATTCCGGTACCGGTCGAGTCGAGGGCGCGGATACAGTCCGGGCGCACGTGGATTGCGCGTTGGCGGCGGGCGCGGACAGCCTGACGGTTCACGTCCCCAGGGCGAGCGCCGGCGCAATGGAGCGCGTCCGGGAAGATCGACCGGAACCCACCGGATGTTTCCTGGATTTCGTGGCAGCCTTCGCGAGTTTATTTGGAGAAGCGGCCGGCGCCGGCGTGCGGATCGCGATTGAGAACATCCACAATCCCGCCGATACGCCCGCGGACTCGCCGGAGCGGGAATTCGCCACCCGGATCGACGAGTACCTGAGATGGATCGACGCTGTGGCAGCGGATATGAGAGAAATTCCCGAAGCAAGGGTGGGCGCGTTGCTGGACGTGGGCCACGCGCGCAACAACGGGGGCGATCTGGACAATCTGCAACCCCTCGGAGACTGGTATGCCAACCTCGGGAGGCGAATCCTGGGATATCACATCCACCAGGTCGACACGGCTCCCGGTTCGGGCGTACTTTTCAATCATCACGAGATCAAGGAACTGTTCGGCAGCCGGATTTCCTTTGCCGGCTTCCTGTGGTCGTGGTCCACGCATCAGATCACCCGCGGCCCGCTCTTCGTGGAGGTCCGCGACGCCGAGGGCCGGGAGAAGACGGTCCGACGATTCCGGCGTCTGTTTGAGAATGCGCACAGGATCCGGGAAGCGGCGGACCTGCCCGACAGAAGGACCTGCACGGTCACGGGAGCTAACCTTGATTCGTAAGTTCTCGTGGACGTTAATTCGGATATGTGCCAGTTAATAAAGGCGATTAGACGGCGGATTACCAGGATACACCAGGTCACTGGACGTAGACTGAAAAAACGTCCTTTTGGACGACCTTTACGCCCCATTTCAGGGGTTTTTGTGGCGTCGCCTAGTTGCTGTTTTGTTTCGAATTGGGGCTAACGATGATTCCCGAATTTGAAGTGAAGGGGTCTCCTTTTCAGCGTGGGGAGCAGATCGGGCGCCGGTTCATGGCGGAGATACGGGGAAGTCTCGCCCGTTTCTCCGGGATCAGGGAAGTGCGAACCCGGCAGGCCGCGCTGACGGAGGCGATGCGCGGGCATCTGCAGACTGAATTCCCTGAGATCATCGAGGAGATTCGCGGCATCGCGCGAGGGGCGGAGATATCTGACGAGGAAGCGTTCTACAAAAGTACCTATAACGCCGTCGGTCCCGCGATGGCCGACGATCTCGCCTGCAGCAGCGTTGCGTTTGCCGCCAGCGACGTGGGGCCCATCCTCGGCAAGACCGACGACGGGAGTTTTCGCCCGGATTCGGACCGCCTCGGGGGTCTGACGATCCTGACGATACGTACGGACGAGGGGTACGACGTTTTGTGCGTCAACCAGATCGGGACGGTGTGGACCGAATGCGGCGTAAACGAGGCGGGGCTCTGCATCGGGACGAACTCGGGTCATCCTACCATGAAGGGTCAGGAGGGGTCCGGCGTGCCCCAGCACATCGCCCCGCGCCTCGTGTTGCAGCGGTGTGCGAACGTCAAGGAAGCCGTCGATCTGCTGAGGCGGACGACGCTGACCGGCAAGGGCATCAACATTGTGATGGCGGATGTGGAGGGGAACGCGGCCGCTACGGAAAACGCCTGCGACATGAACGGCGTACGGGGTCCGGAGCACGGGGTCGTGTTCTCCACGAACCACTACTTCAGCAAGGAAATGCAGGCGGTGGGCTGGAAATGGGATCCCGGGTTCATCAGCACACGGTATTTTCAGAATTCGTTGAACCGGATCGCCCACCTCTACGGGAGATTCGGAAACGGTGGGAAATCGCTCACGCTGCGGGAGATGCGGAAGGTCCTGATGGATGAACACAATCCGGGCGGTCTTTGCCAGCGACCGCGGAATAACGAAAACAACATGATCACGAATTTCGGCGTGATACTGGTGAGCAGGAATCGTGAGATGTGGCTGAACGAAGGGCTCCCGTCTCTCGACCGGTTCACGCGGTACGCACTGGGGTGAAGCCGCAAACCGACGTAACGAGAAACAGGAAATACTGAATGTCACAACGCTCATCCGCCCCCCTCGCCGTGGTGACCGGCGCCGCGAGCGGCATCGGAAAGGCCACGTTGGAACGCTTCGTCGACGAGGGTTTCTTCGTTGCGGCTCTGGACCGTTCGCAGGAGGGGCTGGACCGGCTGACGCAATCGAAAATCGGCCCGTGCATCCGCGCATTCCCCTGCGACCTGGCCGACGTGGGAACACTCACGCCGCTCGCCGAACGGATCGTCGAGGAACTCGGTGCGCCGCGCGCGCTGGTGAACAACGCGGGCGTGTGCCTCTACGCGGATATCACCGAGACGACTGACGAAATGTGGGAGACCTCTCTGAACACCAATCTCGTCGGCGCATCCGCGCTGATCCGCGGGTTCGTCCCCGGGATGAGGGAAGTGGAGGGGGCGGCGATCGTCAACGTGGCTTCGCGAAACGCCCTGTCGAGCAGCCCACGCGCGGCGACCTATGACGCCGCAAAGGCGGCGCTGCTGGCGCTCACGCGCACGCTGGCCGTGGAACTGGGCGGCGACGGCATCCGCGTGAACGCGGTGCTTCCGGGGTTTATCGACACGCCGATTCACGGGGATCTGCTCGAAGACCGGGTTTTCGTGGAGAACTACCTCAGGCTGATACCGCTCAACCGAATTGGCAGCCCCGCGGACATCGCCAACATCATCTTCTTCCTGGCGTCGGACGGGGCCGCGTTCGTCACCGGTCAGGGCATCGTGGCTGACGGAGGCCAGATGTCGGGCCAGAACTACGTCAAGGTGTTCGGAGAAAGGGATTCATTCCGGGTTCGCCAGGAACCGGAAACATAGATTGGAGTCCGGCAGTGGCTTCGTCACCGGTCATCGCACAGGTCAGGGTCTGGGAGGTCACGGTTCCGTTGCTGGATGAATGGGCCGCGAGTCCGGTGTTCGGAGCGAACCCCACCGCAATGGACGACCGGTATGTACTGTGCATCACGGACACAGAAGGGTGCGAAGGATGGGGGGAGGCGGTAAGGTCCGGTTCCAGGTCGTCTAACGATGAGGCACTGTCCGGTCTCGTGGACAGACCGGTTTCGGATTTCAGGCTTTCCTTCCTGGATCTGTGGCCCGAGGGTACGCTCTACTGGCAGCGCCCGCCGCCGCCGTCACCGTACGCCGCCGATCCGGCCCATCTGCAGCACAGGCTGCGCCACCCGCTGCAGGCGCTCGTGGAGATGGCCCTCGGGGACCTGACCGCCAGGCGTACCGGCCTTCCCCTGTGTGCGCTGTGGGGAGGCGCGTGGCGGGACCGTGTGCCGGTGGATTACTGGATGCCGCGCACGACCCCCGACCACGCCGTGAGGTGTGTGGAGAGGGGTAAAGCACTCGGCTTCTGCGGGGTCAAGCTGAAGACGTCGCTGGAAGACCCAAATGTCGAGCGGCTGGAAGCCATTCAGCAGGCGTCGGCGGACTGGCAGGTTACCGTTGACGCCAACGGCCGGTTCTACCGGATGGACGACGCGATGTCGGTACTCCTGGAGATGGACCGGGTGGGCAACATGGCCATCCTTGAGGATCCGTTTCCCCGGTTTCACCTCGATGAATTCGCCGAGTTGCGCCGCCGCCTGAACGCGCGCCTGGTGGTGCATATCGATCCTCCTGAATCGCTGTGGAACGTGCTGACGTCTGGCGCCGCGGGAGGGCTGAACATCGACGGGGCCTGCGGTCTGTACAACTGGCGCCTGCAGGCCGGAGCGGCGGCGCACGCGAACCTGCCGGTCTGGCAGGGCAGCGGGATCGACCTTGGGATTGCCACGGCGGCGCAACTCCACCTTTCGGCCAGCGCACCCAACTGTACGCTGCCGGGCGACCAGGCGGGGCCGTGGTTGCGGGAGTCGCATCTGCTGACCCGAGATCTCAGGATCGAAAACGGCCACGTCCTGATTCCCGAGGGTCCCGGTATGGGTGTAGAGGTCGACCTTGACGCGCTGGAGAGATATTGCACGCACCACCGGGCCTGGCCGGACGGATGAGCGCGCAACTTGCAACCTGCCAAACGGGGTGCGTCCATGTCGTTTACGAAGGTCCATCATGTCAAATACTCGGTAGGCGACCTGGACAGGTCGCTGGCGTTTTATAGGGACCTGCTCGGGTTCGAAGTCACCTATGCGGCCGATCGGGAAGGGCTCGATTCGTACGATACGATCATGAACATGCTGGACGTCAGACTGCGGGTGGGCATGCTTCTCCACCGGCCGACGGGCTTTGTCGTCGGGCTGGTTCAGTTTCAGAACCCGGAGTCCATTTCGCGCGAATTGCGCAATAATTACGTGGGGGCGTCCAGCCTGGCGCTGCAGGTGGAAGACGCCGCGGCCGAATACGAACGCCTGACTGCGGCCGGGGCGCCTGCAATGAGTCCGCCCACCGAAATCGTCCGCGACGGGACGGTGGCCGCGGTCGCATTCTATATTCTCGATCCGGACGGCATTCCAATCGAAATCTGGCAGCCCGTGGAAGCGTAAGAAGTTGTCTTAAAATTACCGGTGAGTTCCCGAGCGCGAGCGAAAAAGCGGCGGTCAAGGCGGGAAAATCCGCCCATATTTGTCTATACGGGTGGGTTTGACCAACGCCGACCGGCGCTTTTGCAGCCGCGCGAAGACCGCTGGGAATTTTAAGACAGCTTCTAAAGAGCCGGCGAAAAACCCGTGAAAAGGAGGTGGCAGGTGACGATACAGGTTCGCGGAAGGGTGATCGATGACGATTCGGAACACGGCCTGACCGGGGTCTCGGTTTCGAACGGAGAGCAAATTGTACAGACGGATGGAGACGGTCTGTACGAACTCAACGTGGAAGCCGGTACGCACCGGTTCGTGTTTATCACGGTTCCGGGCGGCTTTGCCGCGCAGGACGGGTACTATCGTTCCGCGCCGGACGTTTCGGAAGCGCAAGACGGGGTGGATTTCCGGCTTTCGCGGTCTCCAGAACGGTCCCGGCGTTCGTTCACGCTCGCCCAGATTACCGACACCCACATCGTTACGGAAGGTGATACGCATACCTCGGGTCCCGTGCTTGCGCAAGCCCTGGGCGAGATCGAACGCGAGGCGGCGCCCGATCTGATTATCGCCAGCGGGGACCTTACGGATTGGGGGACGATTGACCAGTTGACGGCCTTTCGCGACGCCGTCCGGACGATTTCAACCCCGGTCTTTCCACTTTTCGGCGGGCACGACGGAAACCAGGAGCGGATGGGCGGTATTTCAGTCGATGAGTTCGTTGAGTTGAAGGCCACGCCGAACAATCCGAAACTGGCGGAGATCGGCAGGAAGTTCGCCGGTATGCCGGCTACGCTGCACTTCGAGGCGTTTCTCGGGCCGACGTACTACAGTCTGGATTGGGGCGGACGCCATTTTGCATTTTTCCCGAATGAAGACGCGTACTACCCTCCGGAGGACCTCGAACGCAAGGCGCAGTGGCTGCGCGCGGACCTCGCGCTGCAACCCCCGGACCGTGAAATCGTGGTCGTCGTCCATACACCGCCGCCGGGGTCATTTCTGCGCGAATTGAGCAGGTACAACGTCCGCCTCGTCCTTCACGGACACTGGCACTCCAGCAAGGTTTTCTCCTACGGCGACATGGTGGTGTCCGCCGCCCCGCCGGTCTGTTTCGGTGGAATCGACACCTCTCCCCGGGGTTACCGTGTGGTGCGGTTCAGTGACAACGACGCAGCCCTTGGCCTTCGCGTGCTCCAGGCCGCCGGCGCCGTACCGGAGTCCGGGGAGATTTCCCCGCGAGACATCGGATTCGCCAGTGGTTCGCTCCGACTGCGATGGGAGCGGAAGATTCCGGGCGGGATTCACCGGGCGGCGCCGGTCTCGTCCGGAGAACGCGTGTTTCTCAGCCTGCGCGACGAAGGCTGGCCGGTGCAGGCCGGCGTGTGCTGCCTCGATGCCGCCAGTGGGGAGCCGGTCTGGCGCGCAGGGACGGATGCGGCTGTAAAGAACAGCGTGGCCGTCGAAGGCAGCGCCTGCGCCGCGGTGTCGGTAACCGGTCGCGTGCATCTGTTGGACGTGGCGTCCGGCGGTTCGATATGGGAGGCAGACCTGCCCGAGTATCCCGATCGCTGGATTTATACCTCTCCGGTTATCGCGGATGGAACGGTCTACGCGGGCGCCAAGGCGGGTTACGCGGCTTTCGATCTGGCCTCCGGGCGCCGGCTTTGGCATACGGTGAATGAAGACCGTGACAACTGGGCGTGCTACGCCAGCCCGCAGGTCTCCGGCGACCTTCTCATCCTGCTGATTCAGCGGCGGGGACTTCTGGCGCTGGACCGAGCGACGGGGGACGACGTCTGGGAACGTCCGGCGGGGGTCGAATTCCCCTATGCCAGGTCGGTTCTGTCAGGAGACCTGATCGTAAGCGGGGGCGGCTCGACAGACCTTCACCACTACTCAGGCGAGCCCTCGACTCTGATCGCCGTCGAAAAGGACTCCGGTGGGGTTGCATGGGAAAGACAGATCCTGCCCTCCAGGTATCCCACGGGGCTGCTCGTCCACGGCGAGCGGATCTACGCAACCACTCCCGAGGGCGAAGCCCTTTGTTTCGGCATGGACGACGGTGCGTTGCACTGGCGATTCCGGACGGGAGACGACCTGCTGGATATGGTGCCCTATCGCCGGGGTGTGCGGTCCATACTGGCGGCGCCGGTGATGTTCGAAGGATGCCTTATCGTCTGCGGTTGCGACGGGTTTCTGTACGTGCTGGATCCAGCTTCCGGGCGATGCCTGGACAGCGTTGCCTTCGGCTCTCCGATAACGGCGTCTCCATGCACGGTGATGGGCGGGATGGTTGTTGGTACGTATGACGGACGGGTCTTCTGCTTCGGGTGACACGGGTACGGCGCCTGACGGCGGCAGCGTCCAACCGCCAACTTCCGGGGTCAGGGTATGGATAGCAGCGCGTTAAACGCGGGCGCCGCACAGCGGGTGATCACACCTCCGGTGGGCGTGTCGATGTCGGGGTGGAACCCGCGGGTTTCGGGCGATATCAAGTCTCGGTACGTGCGGGACGACCTCTACGCAAAGGCGCTGGTGCTGTCCGCGGGTGAACGGGCGTGGGCCCTGGTTGCCGTGGATCTCTCCGGAGTGGATGCGGTTGCGACCGAGGACATCCGTCAGGGCGCCGCGGTCCGGACCGGTCTGAGTCCCGAGACGATCATGGTCTGCGCGACGCACACCCATTCGGGACCGGCTTTCTGCCCCGTGGCCACCGCGTACAGCCCCGAAGATATGGCCCGCCTCACCATACGGAGCGACGGATCGGCGCCTGCCGCCATGGGCCAGGTGACGACGGTATCTTCGTCAGCCAGCTGGGTGGGCGAGACGGACGTGGAATGGAAATCGCGGTTTGTCGCACAGGCGGTGGAGGCGGTCGAGGAGGCGCACGGTGCGCTGCGGCCAGCCTCGGTGGGGTTTGGGGAAGCTCGGGTTGCCGGCGTGGCCAGTTCGAGGCGCGTGCTGATGTCCGACGGAAGTTGGGGAGACCCGAGGCGTGACCCCGTGGAGGGCGTCCGCGTGGTTTCGCGCACGAATATCGACCCGCTGGTGCGAGTATTCGCTGTGAGAGAGCAGGGGACGGAAGCGCCGCTGGCGGCGGTGATCAATTACGGTACCCATCCCTGGATATTCTGCGGATCGGGTATCTCCGCCGAGATCGCGGGCGCGGCGTCCGATCGGGTGGCGAATACGTGGGCGTGCGACGGGGTCGAACCGCCGGTTGTTCTCTATACGTCCGGTCCCGAGGGCGACGTGACGCCCATCTGGAACGTCGATATAGACGAGGTTTGGAGGACCCGCGCCGGCGAGGACGTCGAAGCAAGTCTCGCAAGAAGGGAGCGAGGATTCGACCGCGAACTGGCGCGCCTGGGGGGCCGGGTGGCGGACGGGGCGATGGCGGCGGTCCGCGGGATCGTTGGCTGGGACGGGGCCCCGGAGCTCTGGGCCCGCCGGAAGGAGGTGGCGCTTCCGCTGAAGGCGGGGTACAGTCACGTGGATGACGTCATCCTGGCCGGCTGGCAGCGGTGTGCGCCCGAATGCCATCACCTTACGGAAGTACAGGCGCTGTGTGCCGGTGAAGCGGTTCTTCTGGGACTTCCTGGAGAACCGTTTGTATCCCTCGGCACTGAAATCCGCACCCGTTCTGGATCCGGCCCGCTGCTGATCGCGGCGCTCGCGAACGAGTTCGGGGCCATCAGCTACATCGCTGAAAGGGAAGCCTTCGACCAGGGAGGATACGAGACCGCGTTCACCCCGGTGGGTCCGGGGAGTGGTGAAGCGCTCGTCGACGGCGCTGTCGCGTTGTTGCGCGAAACCCGAGATTGAGCGCCTGAGTGAAAGGGCTCACTTCCGGTTGGCGCCTTAAGAAAGGGTTGTCGAACATCCCCCACGCCGGGCTTGGAAATGCCCGGCGGTTTTTTAATGAAAATCCACGAATTCCCCTTGACAATGAATAATAATGATAGTTACTATTAACTAACTCAAATGTTTGCTGTTTTTCCGTTATCGGGCTCGAACAGCCTGCACGACTCCGATTTGGCTCCGGATCGTCGTATCGGGACGGATATCGCGGATGGAGGATACGGGCATGAACAGATCGAAGACCGGTTTTGCCGTCATGACCGCACTCTTTGTTACATTTGCGCTGTTGGGCGAGGCATTGGCCGGCACGACGGGGAAGATCGTCGGGAAGGTAACCGACGAAAAGGGAGAAGGGCTGCCGGGCGCCAGCGTGGTCATCGAAGGATCGCGGCTGGGCGCTTCCACGGATGCCGAGGGCTTCTACGTGATCATCTCCGTCGATCCCGGTGTTTACAAGATAGCGGCCTCCATGGTCGGCTACCACTCGGTGACGCAGGAGCAGATCCAGGTCCGATCCGACTTCACCAATACGGTGGATTTTCAGCTTCGAGAGACGGAGCTGGAGTTGGAGGAGATGATCGTCGTGGCGGAAGCGCCCCCCGTGGAGCCGGACAAGACGGAGAGCCGTTACGTGGTGACGGCCCAGGACATCGCGCGGACCCCGATCCTCAGAGACGCCTCGGAGTTCGTGGCGCTCGAAGCGGGCGTGGCCGTGGACGGCACCGGGGTGATCCGCGGCGGCCAGGTGGAAGACAATCTGATCTACGTCGACGGCGTACGCCTGCAGAACCAGGACGGACGCGCCGGTCCCACGTCCAGGGGCAGCCAGTGGTGGGGCGCCAACGTGAAGGCGCTGCAGGAGGTCTCCGTAATCACGGGCGGGATGAACGCCGAATACGGCAACGCGCAGGCGGGCGTCGTACAGATGGTAACGCGGGACGGCGGATCAAACTATCACGGTGAGGCCGAGTATCGGCTGACACCCGGGGGCAAGAAGCACTGGGGCGCCAACGTCTACGATGCGCCGGAACACCGGGGGCATGTGCGGTGGAACGATCCCGCGTGGACGTCGGAGGTGGATCCGGAGACGGGCGCGCTCGTTCACCAGCGGACGAACTATACGGACCAGCGAGGTCACTATTTCGACGCCTATCTCGGGGGCCCGCTCCTGCCTGAAACGTCCTTTTTCGCGAGTTCGCGGCTCCGGCGCGATGCCGCCAGATTCCCGGGGGCATGGTCCGTGCGGCCGTACAATACCCGGAACACGGCGAAGTTGACCGTCCGGGCGCACGACAGCGTCAAGATGCAGATCGGCTGGATTTACGACCGGTGGAAGGTCTTCAACAACGGCGCACTGGGCGGAACGACCCCGTCCGTCCGGAATGTCCTCAGGGGACCGGGCCGTGACATTTTCCTGCCCGAAGGGTCGCCCGCGGGGGAGACGATCAACAGCGAAAGCGTCGTCTACGGCGTGATAACGCACACGGTCAGCCCGCGGACCTTCTACGAAATGAGGCTCTCGCGGTATCAGAGCGCACAGGATACCAGCGGCGTATCGAACTCGACGGCGGATATCGGAACTGATGCCGACGGCTGGTTCTACACGGGCCGGGGAAGCGTGCGCGCGTATACGTTCGGCCGGCAGACCAGGAGCGCGCTCAAGTTCGACGTTTCCAGCCAGCTTACGAAAACCCACTTCTCCAAGATCGGGATCGACTTCACGGGCTACAGCAATCATTTCGTCCGTGAAGGCAATACGCCCGGCGACGCGCGGAAGCAGATCCTGTATATCGGCAACCCTGAGCCGGGACAGCCGATAACGCCGAAGCAATTTGCGGCCTACGTCCAGGACAAGATGGAGTTCGAGGGCTTCATTGTGAACGCGGGCATCCGCTACGACCGCTTCTGGGGCGCCGACGTTCCGGTGATGGGGGCGCTGCGGGCGTTTCAATATACGACGATGTCGCGATATCTCACGGCGCCCAGGTTCCCCATGAAGCCCATTGTGAACTGGAGTCCGCGGCTGGGGATCTCGCACCCCATCACATACAGATCCAGCCTCCATTTCTTCTACGGACATTTCTACCAGTTGCCGAGTTTCTACCAGATGTTCCACGACCAGTGGTTCGGCTCGGGAGACGGAATACCGGGCATCGGCTACAGCGAATACACCAGCCATTACCGTCCGGCGCCCACGTCCATCTCGAGGCCGATATGGGACAATACGGCGCGAACGATCAGCTTCGAACTGGGCGCGGACTGGAATTTCGTATCCGACTATACACTCGCGTTGGCGACGTTCTACAAGAGCGCCTCTTTCCAGGAAACCGGGGGCTGGGACGTATTCCTCTATCCCGAGCTGCGCGGCGCGGGGGTCCGCCTCCGCCAGCGTCTCTCCAGCACCCTGTCAAACATCCGCCTCGAAGACACGCGCGGCCTGGAATTCAGTCTGCGGAAGGGCTTCAGCCACTACTTCTCGTTCCGCGCGGCCCTCAACGTGGCCTGGAGCGACTACAGTCTCGGCGGCGGTGGCGCCGTCAGCAACGGCGCAACGGTAATACCGGATTCGAACTACATCGCAAGCGGAAACTACTTCTTCGCATGGGAGGTCACGGGCAGCTCGGAACGTCCCGTAACGCTTACCGATGAACAGATCCGGATCATCGGTCACGGCGCCAACGAGGCCATAAGGGCCGCCCAGGCGGACCGGCGGGTCGCCGGCGGCTATGTCTACGACTTTTCAACCAACAGGGACGCCATTGTGCCCACCTGGGAGGAAGACTGGCTCTCGGACGCGGCCCGGGAAGGGACCCGCGGCCTGTGGATCGTGCATGGTCACAGGGCGAATGAGGGCACGGACGTGGGCCGCAGAAGCCAGGGCAGCCTTCAGATGTTCCTGTCCACGCCGCAGGACTTCGGTCCGGGGCCGAAGATCGGGGGCAGCACGCCGCTTGGTGGCATCAACGCCAACCTGATCTACCGGATCTATACCGGGTCTCAGTTCACGTATCTGGTCCTGGACGGCACGCGACAGATTGCGAGAGGGCCATTGCGCACCGTGATGGACCTGAACCTGCAGAAACGCTTTGAACTGGGCGGCGTCAGCGCGGACGTCTTCCTCGAGGTCTTCAATCTGTTCAACCAGAAGGACGCGCTGGCCTCCGGAACCGACTATATGTGGTGGGGGCTGCAGAGGCCCCGGCCGAACGACGCCAACTATCTCAATTACGGCGATTTCCAGGACCGAAGCCGGTACGTGGGCGATCCCCGTATCACACACGTGGGTATTCGAATGCGGTTCTGAAGCACGCGTCAGGAACGAACGCAGCAATTATGGATGTCGACACGGAGGAGATCTTCGACATGAACAAGATTCCCAGGATCGAGGCGATGGCTGCGCTTCTGGCGCTGCTCTTGTGCTTGCCGGACCCCGCCGGAGCGCAGGAGAACCACAGGTTCCAGACCCGCGCGAAGGTGTGGGATATGTTCTGGAACTACGGTACCCAGGGCGTTTCCGAGGACCCGGACGCCTGGTTGAGCTATTACCGCCAGATGGGCATGCAATATCCAGGCGTGTGGACGCGACAGTATTCCACGGAATTCCAGGACTACTGGGGCGAGCGGAACTGGGGTTCCCTGCATCCGGCGTACGCGGCATTGTTCGAATCCACGGCCACGATGCCGGGCTTCAGCACGTACATAGCGACGCGGGTAGGGGACGATCCCGAGGGCGAGTATTACGTGTCGATCTCGAAGCCCCGCGCCATTACCGACGACATCAGAATGATGGCCTACGATGCGTCCATGGGGCCGGAGGCGAATATCGGGTACCCGAACTATTCTCCCTTAGGTCCGGCGATGGCCAACTGGTGGCCGGGCGAGTCTCCGGTGGAAAGCAGGTACGTCACCGAGATTCACAACTACCGGTACGGTCATTATATGGATCCCGATAAGGATAACTTCCCCGAGAGCCTGCTCATCATGCGCTGGACCACGAAACGCGGGATTACGGTTACCAAAAAGGTCTACACATGGAGTTATCCGGACTACGACGACTTCCAGATCATGGAGTACGAGTTCGAGAATACCGGGGACTCGGACGGGGACGGCGCGGCGGACCTGAACGGCGGCGCCGGGCTGCAGCTGAACGACACCTTTTTCGCTTTTTCCGTCCGCTTCTTCATCTCCCAGGCAGGGCACGGATGGATGAATTACGATGCCTGGTATCGGCGAACCCGGCCGACCGACAACGACGACTGGTTCAAGTTCACGGAGGCGGCCAACTACGACGGGCCGGCGGCGGGAACGGGCATGAAAATGTGGTACGCCTTTGACGGCGACAACCCCTTGATGCCGGGGGATGACATTGGCAAGCCTTACAACCCGTCAACAGCCAATCCCGGCTATCGCGGGCGGCCCTCGCAGGTGCGGGTCCCGGGCGAACTGACGGCATTTCAGTACGCGGGATTCGCGCCCATTGCGTACCTGCCGTCGACCTCAAACGATCCGGGCGCCTTTTCCTACGACACGCAAGGCGACAACAGCTACGTTGCCCCCAGGATCGAGGACCAGCCCCATACGGTAAGGTGGTGGGAATACCGCAATCGCGGCGACTTCGACGAACCTGACCAGGACAATCACTCCTACCAGGAAATCTACAACATGCTGGTAGGCGCAGAGTCCGATATCAAGGACAACCCGCCAATCGTCGGGGCCTGGCACGGGTCGATCGCGTACGGTCCCTACGACCTGGCGCCGGGTGAAAAGGCGAAATTCGTCTTCGTCCTGGCGGCGGCCGCGCCCGTGGAAGAGAATATCTGGGGTTGGGCGAAGCAGGGCAGGCAGGACGAGATGCGTACGGATAAGGCGTTCAACAACCTGGTCAAGCACGTCAACAGGGCCAAGGAAGCCTTTCAGTGGAATTACGACCTCCCCGACGCGCCGCCGGACGTGAAGGTGGACGCAGGCGTAACGACCGAGGGTTTCATCAATCTGGTATGGGACGACACGGCCGACGGCGCGGCCAATCCGGACTACACGGGTGCGGAGGCCAATGATGTGTTGGGCTACCGGGTCTACCGGTCTCTCTTCAAGCGTGACGACTGGGAACTGATGGTGGAAATCTCGGCGAAGTCAGACATATTCTACAACGGCGGCAAGTACGAATACGTCGACAAGAAATCGATTGCGGGATTTCTGTATGACTACAGCGTCCGCACCTACAGCGCGGCCCACAACGACTGGAACGGGACGGGTATGGCCATACCCTCACTGGAGAGCGGCAACAGTTCGCCGGAACAGTGGGTGAACGGCGTCAAGGTCTCGACGCCCTATGTCCCGTCCACGGCCCAGTCGGACCAGTTGGACAGGAAGGTGATCGTCACACCCAACCCCTACCGGGATGACGGCGCCCATGCCTACGAGACCAAGGGACAGATCCGTTTTCTGAATATCCCAAGGAAGTGCCAGATCCGGATATACACGGTCGCCGGGGACCTCATCGCCGAGGTGAACCACGACGACCAGGGGCGGGGCGAGACCACCTGGAGCCAGACAACCATCGACAACGTCGGTTCGGCTTCGGCGGGGGTATACTTCTACGTGGTCGAATCGCTGGTGGATGGAACATCCGGAAAAACCCAACGGGGGATATTCGTAATCAGCAAGTGAGACGGCCGAAGTCCAGGTTCTTGAGATATGGGTTCAACTTCTCGTGGAACCAATCAACCGAATCGGATAAGGAACAGACCTATGAAACGGATCTTGTGGATTGGAATCGTGGCGTGCGCGGGATATGCGCTGCTGCTGCCCGAGACCGCGTACAGCGACACGCAGAAGAGACTCGGCCAGGCCGTTTTCTCCGTGCACAAGGTGGACCATGGGGCGCGCGTCGCCGGCATGGGCGGGGCGTTTACGGCCATCGCCGACGACATCAGTACGATCTTCGTAAACCCGGCCGGACTCACCAGTGTCGAAGAGAGAGAGTATACGCTTTCGTACACCCGCTGGCTTGTCGACACCCGGTTCTATTCGGGCGCGCTGGCCTACAATACGACACGCGGCGTGGTCGGGCTGGCCGTGATGGCGTTTTCGGTTCCGGACGTGGAAGAGACGACGATTTATCAACCGGTCGGGACGGGCCGGATGCTGGAAATCGGCGACTTCAGCATCGGCGCTTCCTACGCGACGAAGTTGACCGACAAGCTCTCGTTCGGATTCCAGGTGAGGTGGACGCAGGAAACCATCGACGTCGACAAGCTGACGGGCGTGGACTTCAATTTCGGCACGACGTTCAACACCGGATTCAGAAGCCTTCGGCTCGGCATGGCGTTCAAGAACCTGGGCAAGGACATCGAGTCCCGCGAACTCAACTATCAGATGCCGGTCGCGTTCGATTTCGGTTTCGCGATGGAAGTCTTCGGCGAAAGAGGTAGCGATCTCTCCTATCTGACGCTGACAGGAGAGAGTCACTACGCCACGGATTACTCCGAGCCGCGGTATCGCATCGGCGGCGAACTCTGGATGCAGAACGCATTCGCGCTGCGGGCCGGCGTCAAACCCGGTTACGATACGGAAGTGTACAGTCTGGGTCTGGGATTGAAGGTCAAGCCCGTCGAGGGCAAGGTGGTCCGCGTGGATTTCGCGTACAGCGACGGCAACGACTTCGAACCGCCGCTTCGGTTCAGCCTGAGCGGATCGTTCTGACGTGAGATTGACATAGTTTAATACGCAACGTTCAAGTAGTAAGAAAAGCCCCGGTTTTTGCCGGGGTTTTTTATTTGCGTACCGGTTCGACTGCCTGGCGCCGGGGATCCTCTTGCGTTCGCCCACGCGACGGAAGCATTCGGACGGCGACCACCGCGACCGGGCGGCTGTCGCGGCATTGGACACCTGCGGCCGGTAGACGGAGGTCGGCAGATGCTATTGTCAGTGACCGTGGCAGGTAGGATCATTCCAGGATTGCGCACACCCGCGTAATAATCTGGTCGAAAGAGACGAATTTCACAAAAAAATCAACTTTCAGGCTTCCGAATTCAATGTTAATTCAGCAATTATTCGTTATCTTTTAGGTATGGATCGGGACAGAACCCAAACCTGACCACCAAATGCGATAAAATCTCAGACGGGCACTGCACGAATTTTGGGTGTCGCTGTCCGTTGCAGATACGAAAATCAACTACGTTACGGAAGTTTGAATCGGCCAATACTGAAGCAACTCCGGGACACCGCCCAAAACGTAGACGAAAACTCAGGACCGCCCAGAGACTGGATCTTCAACTGGCATGGCAGTCAAACTTACACTGTCTCGCGCATTCGTTTGTGCGTTCAGAAGCAATAGCCTGATATCTCACAGTGAGAAAAAGCAGCCTCGATTGCTTCAATAGGCCCGTTGTTCCGGAAAGGAGAACCGAAATGATGAAAGCTCGAACATCGTTCACATCGGCATCCATGATTCCTGTTTTCGGCCTGCTCGTGCTGGCCGGCCTCTGTACCAATGCGCCTCCCGTCCTGGCAGCGTGTCCACTCCCTCCCGGCGTGACGCCTCCTGATAACCCCGCAGCAGGTGGTAGACGGCGGCGCGAGCCTGGAGGATTTCGCGCTGGCCGCGAGAGATTTCTTCAGGAGCGAGTCCCGGGGACAAGCGACTCTTGAACGAGCGGCGTACATCGGATGTCTCACAAGGCAGGACGATGGAATCTGGCGTTCCGGTTCCACGTACATCGTGAGCCTGACGCCCGACGGAAGGGTGTTCATCCACGCGAAGGACATGTCATTGTCGGGCAGGCTGCTCAACCCCGTGATCTATGGTGCGGTCCTTTCCGGGCTGGGCGTATCCAGGCGCGACCTGGCCAACATGACCTCACCCGATCCTGCAACCGCTGCCCAGGCTTTTGGCGCTGTGATGGGCGTGTTGATGCAGGAACCGGACGGCGCATTCGATGCGACCACGCCTATTCCCAATCTGTCACCAGGCATACCAGGCGCCTCCGGCCATGCCGGCGTCTACTTCTCACTCAATTTCAAGAGCCCGATCGTGATACTCGCCGGGTTCGATCTCAATGAAACTCACCTGGCTGAAGAAGCCATCGATTACGGCGACCCGTCCGTTGCCGCCGAGGACGTCGTGGACCGCGAGACTTTGAAGGCCTTCGTCACGGAGGCGATGAGCTACTTTCGCGCAGCCTACGAAACTGGAGGTATAAGCGCTATCTCGAAGGTCAGGACAGCCTTTCGGGATCCTAACGGGCCATGGAGACATGGTTCGGTGTACCTCTACATCCTGGATCGTACCAGCAACACGATTATCCTTCACGGCGCGTTTCCGAACAGGTTCGAGCTTCAACCTCTGGTAGCGACTGTCCGGGACGTCGTGAGCGGACATCTCGTTCTGCCGCAGGTCATCGATGCGGCGGCCAGCAGCCCGGAAGGCGGCTTCGTGGAGTATTACTTTGACGATCCCAATGACGACACCGACAGAGCCGACGTCCCCAAGGTGGGATACGCCCGCGAGTTCACCGGTGAAATCCAGCGGCCGGACGGAAGCGTAGTTCCAACGCACTACGTCATCGGGTCGGGCTACTATGGGCGCGCGGCCGATGCAGGGATGGGACCCGGCACAGTCGTGGAGGCTATGGTGCTCGGCGACGCCGTGGAGGGGCTGGACGTTGCGTTTTCCCGCGCCATCGCCGGTCGCCGGCCCGACTACGCATGGAGCGGCGTCACCGATGGCGCTGGCCTTCTGTCGCTGACGATCTCCAGCGCGGATGGCGTGAGCGGCTACTATCGCGCCCGCGCCACCAACGCCGACGGCGAGGTCGTGGGCAAGTGGAGCAGCATTCCGCTCAATGTCAGTCAACGGCAGGTTTTGGAATTGACGCTGGGCGGCGGTGCGCGGGTCGTTCGTGTCCAATCGCTGGCCGCGGCGGAGCCCGTCGCTGCCGCCAAGCCGGTGTTCACGGCGGAGGCCGGGCCGGAAGCCAGCGGTCTGTCGCCCAATTCGCCCAACCCGTTCAACAGCGCCACACTCATCACTTACCATCTTTCCGGCGCGGGTCCTGTGAAGCTCGTGATCTACAGCGTGCTGGGACAGCCCGTACGGACGCTGGTGGATGAGACCCGTGGGGCGGGCACGTACCAGGTCAAGTGGGATGCAAGCGACGACGGCGGCGCGTTGCTGTCCACGGGGGTGTATATCGCCCGCTTGAGTTATCCTGGCGGAGTGCAGACGCAACGGCTGCTATACCTCAAGTAGCGCCAGGAGAATTCCACAACAGCTACTCAGAAAGAGGACGACCATCCCATGTCACGTTGGTGAACCCGTTCTTCCGGGAAGGAGAAGTGCCATGATGAAAGTTCGGACATTGTTCAATTCGGCATCCATGATTCCTGCTGTCGGGCTGCTCGTGCTGGCAAGTATGCTTTCCAATGCACGCCATGCAGCGGCGCAGGATCCTTGCCCGCTCCCACCTGGCGCGACTGCCCCGCCGGAACCCGCTGTGACGGCGCAACAGGTAGAAGACGGCAGCGCGAGCCTGGCCGATTTCGGACGGGCCACAAGAGACGCGTTCAAGAAACATAGCCAGGCAGAAACAGTAACGAGCTTCGAGCAAATAGCCTACTTTGGATGTTTCGTCAGGAGGGCGGGCGGGCCCTGGCGCTCCGGTTCCACATACGTCGTGATGCTGACGCCCGACCGCAGGGTGTTGCTTCACTCGAAGGAGATGGCATTGTCGGGCGGGTTGCTCAACCCCGTGATTTACGGAGCGATCCTTGCTTCGCTGGGCGTATCCTCGTCGGATCTGGCCGATATGGCTTCCCCCGATCCTGCTATCGCCGCCCGGGCTTTTGGCACGGTCATGGGAATATTGTCGCAGGAACCGGACGGCGCTTTCGATGCGACCATCCCAATTCCAGGTCTATCGCCAGGAATACCGGGCGCCTCCGGCCATGCGAGCGTCTATGTCTCGGGCAGTTTACGGCAACCGATCATCTTGCTCGCCGGATTCGATCTCCAACGATCTCACCTGGCTCGGGAAGAGATCGATTACGGCGCACCGACCGTCACTGCCAGGGACGTGGTGGACCGCGAAACACTGAAGGCATTCGTCAACGAAGCAGGACGGTACTGTCTTGGACTCCAGGGGAGGGACGATATTTCCAGAGCCAAGATCGCTCTCCGGGATCCCAACGGGCCCTGGAGACACGGTTCGGTGTACCTGTACGTCCTGGACCTTGTTTCGAACATAATCCTGATTCACGGCGCGTTTCCGGACAGATTCGAGCTTCGACCCCTGACCCCGACGGTAAAGGACGTCGTTACCGGAGAGTTCGTTCTGCCGCAGGTCCTCGAAGCAGCAAGGAGTAACCCGGAGGGCGGATTCGTGGAGTATTACTTTGACGATCCGAATGACGACTCCGACAGCGCCGATATCCCCAAGGTGGGCTACGCCCGCCGGTTCTCCACCGAACTCGATATAGGCGGACGCGTCATTCCACTCGACTTCATCATCGGATCGGGTTTCTACGGGAGGGCGTCCGATGATCTCGTCACAACGGGTCCCCGTACGGAATTGGAGGCCGCGGTGTTGGGCGATACCGTCGAGGGCCTGGAAGTCGCCTTTTCCCGCGCTATCGCCGGGCGCCAGTCCGACTACGCCTGGAGCGCTGTCACCGATGCTGCCGGCCTTCTGTCGCTGACCATCTCAAGTCCGTATGGTGTGAGTGGCTACTATCGTGCCCGCGCCACCAACGCCGATGGCGAAGTGGTGGGCAGTTGGAGCAGCATTCCTCTGAACGAGGGCCACCGCCAGGTTCTGGAACTGACGCTGGGCGGGGGTGCGAGGGTCGTACGGGTCGTTTCGCTGCCGGCATCCAGTCCTGAGGCCGCGGGCAAGCCGGCGTTCGCGGCAGAGCCCGTGCCGGAAGCCAGCGGACTTTCGCCGAATTCGCCCAACCCTTTCAACAGCGCGACAACGATCACCTACCACCTGGCCAGTTCCGGCCCGGTGCAATTGATGATCTACAATGTATTGGGCCAGCCCGTACGGACGCTGGTGGATGAGACCCGTGGTGCGGGTACGTACCAGGCCAGGTGGGATGCGCGGGACGAGGTCGGCGCGTTGCTGTCCACGGGGGTCTATATCGCACGCCTGAGTTATCCTGGCGGTGTGCAGTCGCAACGGCTGCTGTACATTAAGTAGTGTCGAACGGTTGGCCAGAAAGTCTCATCCTGAGACCCCGTTTGGAAACTCCCCATTGAGCCTTGAGTACGAGACCGGCGGGGATTTCAGACGGGTTCTTTCTTCGATTCAACCGAAAACCTGCTTCGGCCCGGAATTTGACATAGGTAAGTTGCACTCAACACGTCAATGAGAGCACGACCCGACGAGAAGACGATTACGCCACAGTGATTGCGGACGGATTTTTTCGTTTGCATGCCGGGCAGATTTCCCTTAACATGCCAGCTTGGGCGTTCGGTCCGAAGCGTTAACCCGAAATCTCAGAAAGAGGACAACTGACAGCGGTCACGTTAGTGAGCATATCTTTACGGGAGGGAGAACCGTTATGAAGAAAGCTCGAACACTGTTCACTCCGGCATCCATGATTCCTGTTGTCGGCCTCGTAGCTCTGGCGGGCGTCCTTTTTCATGCGGGCCCCGTACTTGCGCAGGATCAGGGAGATTGTGTACTCCCACCTGGCGTGACGCCCCCCCCCGGAACCGCGGGTGACGGCGCAACAGGTGGAAGACGGCAGCGCGAGCTTGCGAGAGTTCGGGCTGGAAGCGAGAAACCGGTTCAGTCAAGGGGCGGGTTCTCGCGAAGTGCAGCTATACGTCGGTTGTGTCCTGCGGCAAGAAGGGAGCCATCTGTATTCCGGTTCCACATATCTTGTGCAATTGACGCCTGATGGCAGGGTGTTTATTCACGCGAAGAATATGGCGCTGTCGGGCAGGTTGCTCAATCGCCTGATTTATGGAGCAATTCTTCGAGCATTGGAAATCGATGTGGCTGGATTACAGGATGATCCTGCCGCGTTGACGGCTGCCTTCCTTGAGGCTGCAGGCAGGGATGGCGGCGAGTTCAATGTGCCAGCTATCTCGGGGGCATCAGGTTATGCCGCTGTCTATTTTTCGAGAAATTTCAGACTCCCTATCGTGTTGCTTGCCGGATTCGACCTCGACGAATCCCACCTGGTCGAAGAGGAAATCGATTATGGTATTCCCGCCGTTACGGCACGTGACGTGGTGGACCGGGAAACGCTAAAGGCCTTTGTTACCCAGGCAGGGGAGGCCTTTCTCAATCAGCAGAAAGGCGGTGACCTGTCCGCGACCTCGAAGGCGAGGGTGGCCTTGAGAGACCCGAAAGGGCCCTGGAGACACGGTTCCGTATACCTCTATGTCCTGGATCTGACAAGCAACATCATCCTGTTCCACGGCGCGTTTCCTGACCGGTACGAGCTGCGGCCTCTGGTAGCGACCGTTCGGGACGTGGTTACCGGAAAGCTTGTCTTGCCGCAGGTCATCGAGGCGGCGAAGAGCAGCCCGGAAGGCGGCTTCGTGGACTATTATTTCGACGATCCGACTGACGACACCGACAGCGCCGATATTCCCAAAGTGGGTTATGCCCGTCAGTTTACCGGTCAACGCGAGAGAGAAGACGGTACTGTACTGCCTATTAACTTCATCGTCGGGTCAGGATTCTACGGACGCGCGGCCGACGTCGCGCCAGGTCCCAGCACGGTCGTGGAGGCCACGGTACTGGGCGGTGCGGTGGAGGGGTTGGACGTGGCGTTCTCCCGCGCCGTCGCGGGGCGCGGGTCCGACTACGCATGGAGCGCCGTGACCGATGCTGCGGGCCTGCTGTCGCTGACCATCTCCAGCGCGGACGGCGTGAGCGGTTACTACCGGGCCCGCGCCACGAACCCCGACGGCGACGTCGTGGGTCAATGGAGCAGCATTCCTCTGAACGAAGGCCGCCGTCAGTCTCTCGAGCTGACGCTTGGCGGGAGTGCAAGGGTCGTACGGGTCGTTTCGCTGGACACGTCAGAGCCTGTTGCCGCCGCCAAGCCGGCATTCGCGGCTGAGGCCGCTCCGGAAGCGAGCGGTCTTTCGCCGAATTCGCCCAACCCGTTCAACAGCGCCACGCTGATCACCTACCATCTGTCCGGCACGGGTCCTGTGACGCTCGTGATCTACAATGTTCTGGGTCAGCCCGTACGGACGCTGGTGGATGAGTCCCGTCCGGCGGGCAGCTATCAGGTCAGGTGGGACGCGCGCGACGACACAGGCGCAATGTTGTCGACGGGAGTCTATATTGCACGCCTGAGTTATCCCGGCGGTGTGGCGACGCAAAGGCTGCTCTACCTTAAATAGCGCCATTCGGCGAAGCAGAGAACCTGTTGGTTTGAGAACCCGTCTGGAAACGCCCCATTGAGCCTTAAGTACGAGGCTTGCGGGGATTTCAGACGGGTTCTTTTTTTGCGGGTCGCGCCGCCCGATTTGTCGACATAGACCCGAGAACATAAGCGGACGTGACATTTTCGTTGCATAAAGCGTAGAAATCACTTAATATGCACATTTGCACGATTCGGTCGGCGGCGACGGAACCGTAAACTGCCAGTTTGCGGTTCCGGATCAAGTACCTTCAGGTGGCCACGCCGTACCGAAATCTGGCATATTGCGCTGCATGATCACCTGCATCCACTGAGGGGCGCCCGGCCACCGGCGGCGGTGATGATCCTCTGCAGATTATTGCTGCACAGGTCATCAGGTTGCTCTCCAATCAGTGTTAGTTACGCACGTTCAACACGTTAAGGAAGACACCGCACTGATTGAATGCAATGACTCCGATGTGACCTCAGATGGTTTTTTTTGTTTGCATAACCGGTGAACTTTCATTAATATCCCCGATTGAACGATCAGTTCCGTGTGTTGCATCGATGTATTGGATGGAAGAAAACCAGCCGTGGTCGCCATTGCGGCCTTGTCACTAACGGGAGGGAGAACCGTCATGATGAAGTTTCGAACACTGTTCACGCAGACAAACGTAAACCCCATTGTCGGCCTGCTCATGTTGGCTGCCGTCTTTACGTGGGCGCGTCCGGCCGCGGCATTCTGCCCGCTCCCACCGGGCGTGACGGCCCCCGATGATCCCAGCGTGACGGCGCAGCAGGTGGAAGACGGGAGCGCTACGGTTAAGGAGTTCGCGCTGGCCGTGAGGGAGCGGTCCAGAGAATATGCCCAGGGGGCCGCCACCACGGAGCAAGGGGTATATATTGGATGCATCATAAGGGTGGACGACGGGATCTGGCGTTCCGGTTCCACGTACATCGTAAGTCTGACGCTCGACGGCAGAGTTTACATTCACGCGAAGAACATGGCGCTGTCGGGCAGGCTGCTCAATCCGATTATTTATGGGTCAATCCTTTCCGCGCTGGGAGTACCCTTAACCGATCTGACCAATCTGGCGTCTCCCGATCCTGCCGTCTCAGCCCAGGCGTTCGGCAGCGTCCTGGCCACCTTGTCGCAGGAACCGGACGGCGCATTCGATGCGACCGGCCCGATTCCAGGTCTGTCACCAGGTATACCGGGGGCTGCGGGCCACGCCGCCGTCTATATATCACCCAATTTAGGCGGTCCGGTTATGCTGCTGGTCGGATTCGATCTAAATGAATCTCACGTAGTTGAACGAAGAGATCGATTACGGCGAACCCGCCGTCACCGCCGAAGACGTGGTGGACCGGGAGAGTTTGAAGGCCTTTGTCACGCAAGCGGGGGAGCATTTACTTGAAATCCTGAATTCCGGCGATGCAGCCGCCGGCTCGAAATTCAGGATCGCATTTCGGGACCCGGACGGGCCCTGGAGACACGGTTCCGTGTACATATACATTCTGGATATTGTCAGCAACGTCATCACGTTTCACGCGGCCTTCCCGGATAAATACGAGTATCGACCACTCATACCTACCGTCACTGACGCCGTGACGGGGGAGCTCATCCTGCCGCAGGTCATCGAGGCGGCGAAGGGCAACCCGGAAGGCGGCTTCGTGGAGTATTACTTCGACGATCCCACCGACCACACCGACCGCGCAGATATCCCCAAGGTGGGCTACGCCCGAGAATTCGCCGCGGAAATCCGGAGGCCGGACGGAAGCACAGTCCCGGCTGACTTCATCGTCGGCTCGGGATTCTACGGTCGCGCTCCCGATGTCGTCGCGACGGGTCCCGGCACGGTCGTGGAGGCCACGGTGCTGGGTGACGCCGTCGAGGGGCTGGACGTCGAGTTTTCGCGAGCCATTGCCGGGCGCGGGTCGGATTATGCATGGAGCGCCGTCACCGATCCTGCCGGCCTATTCTCCCTGGCCATCTCCAGCGCGGATGGCGTGAGTGGTTACTATCGGGCCCGGGCCACCAACGCCGATGGCGAGGTCGTGGGCCGCTGGAGCAGCATTCCTCTGAATGAAGGCCATCGCCAGGTTCTGGAACTGACGCTGGGCGGCGGCGCTCGGGTCGTAGGTGTCGAAGCTCTGGCCGCATCCAGGTCTGAGGCCGCCGCCAAGCCGGCGTTCGCGGCGGATGCAGTGCCGGAAGCCAGCGGTCTGGCGCCCAATTCCCCGAACCCGTTCAACAGCGCCACGCTGATCACGTACCATCTGGCCGGTGAGGGTGCTGTGAAGCTGGTGATCTACAATGTGCTGGGCCAGCCCGTACGGACGCTGGTGGATGAGTCCCGTGCTGCTGGCAGCTACCAGGTCAGGTGGGACGCTCGAGACGACGGAGGCGCATTGTTGTCGACGGGAGTCTATATTGCGCGCCTGAGTTATCCCGGCGGTGCGCAGACGCAGCGGCTACTCTATCTCAAGTAGCCAGAACGGTGGGTTGGAAAGCTAACCTCCTAGAACCCGTCTGGAAACGCCTGACGAGCTTCAATCACGAGGCTTGCGGGGTATTTGGACGGGTTCTTTTTTCAATCGGCCTGGGATTTTCTGACTCCTCGGCCCGAAGGTTTGTGGCGGGATTCGTACTCCGCGAGCACGGGATTGAGCTTGACTTTTACACTTCAGGTTGCAATATTGGCGTTACGAATTCAGGAGTCGGATTGCGATTTTTTTCGCACCGTTGCGGATTTGCTGACATATAGACTCGTCACCGATGGTGGGTGATTGTTCTCTATAGCTTTTCGTTGGATGCACGCCGTACGGACGGCAGCCCTTGCGGGCTGCCGTTTCCTTTTTGGTGGCTTCTCGCATTCCGGAGTGTCCGTTTTCTGTGAATGCCCGCGATACTTGAGGAGAGTTGAATGCCCGATCCCGTGAAATTGCTTCATGAAGGACCGGTGAAATTCCACGTGTTCCGGGGAAGCCCCGTCGAGATGGGCCGGGCGCACGGTTCTCTGGGTCCGGAGTTTCTCCGCTCGTGGCTGGCCGAACGGCTGACGTGATCATCCAGGCCGACGGCGTCATCCCCCTGGCGGCGGAATGGGAGTGACGCGTTTTCGAAGCGAAGGGACCGGATCGGGGATGAACCGCGAACCACGCGTCTGCGCGCCCGACGGGGTTGAGCGGGACGGTCTGACCCCGCGGGCCTTTCTGATAGGTATCGCACTGTGCGGGTTTCTGGGTGTGGTGCTGCCCTACAATCGCATGGTGATCCAGGGCCGGTGGCTGAACGCGTATTTCATAGACCGCGGGGCGTTGGTAATCCTTTTCCTGCTCGTCCTGTTCGCCAATCCGCTTCTTGCAACGCTAAGGAGACGATTCGCCCTGAATCGAGGCGAACTGCTGGCCATCTACGTGATGTTTCTGTTTCTGCTGCCCGTCTCGCAAATGGTCAAGCACCTGATCTCGTACCTCACCGGCGTCACCTATTACGCTTCACCCGAGCGTCGCGATCTGGAGGCAGTATTGCCGAACATCGTCACCTGGACGGCGCCGCGGGACACCGAGGTCGTTCGGGGCCTCTACGAGGGGCTGCCCGACGGGGTCCCGGCACCGTGGGGGGCGTGGCTCGTCCCGCTCGTAAGCTGGGGCGCGTTTCTGCTGGCGCTTCTCGGGGTGCTGATCTGTCTGGCGGTAATCCTGCGGAAGCAGTGGGAGGACCACGAACGGTTCGCGTTTCCGATCATGCAGGTGCCCCTGGAGGTGAGCGAAACCCGAAGTGGAACGGTGGGACGGCTCTTCAGGAGCCGGCTGATGTGGGCGGGTTTCGCGATTCCGTTCGCGATCGGCTCGATCAACGCGCTGCACCACTATTTTCACACGATTCCCAGGATCGGCCTTGTCCACGATATCTGGATTTTCGACGGTACGACGCCCTTGCGCCTCAGGATGCACTTCGCTATTCTGGGGTATTCCTATTTCGTGAATACGGACGTTAGCCTGAGCATCTGGGTGTTCAACGTAATCTCCAAGATTGTCCGGGGAGTACTGGCAATTCTGGGTGCGGAACGCTACAATGTCTCGGGTGTGGTGGGCCGGTTCAGTTCCCAGGGACACGCGTCGCTGGCCCTGATGGGCATGGGCTACATGGTGGTCCTGGCCGCGTACAGCTTATGGGTTGGGCGCGAACACCTGCGCCAGGTCGCTGCGAAAGCGCTGGGAAGACCATCAGCGGCGGACGATACAAAGGAGGTGATGTCCTACCGGGCCGCGGCGATCGGAATCGGCGGAGGAACCCTGTATCTGGGGTGCTGGCTGTACCAGGCCGGGATGTCTCCGCCTGTGATCCTGGTCTTGTTCGCCTCCTGTTTCATCGTGTTCCTGGTGATGGCGCGGATTGTGAGCGAGACCGGATTCGTCACCGCGTACTCGCCCATCAATCCCTCCGAGTTCGCCGTTTGCATGATCGGGTCTTCCGCGTTCGGCCCGTCCGGACTGGTGACGCTGGGGTTCGGCTACGCGTGGACGATGACCCGGACCAGTACGCTGATGCCCCGTGCTGCGGGCGCGCTGTTTCTTGCGCGCCGGTTCGCACGGCGGCGGGGCCTGGTCTGGGCCATGGGCCTTGCCCTCGCGGTGGGGCTGATCACGGCCAGCACGATGACGCTCAAGCTCGGCTATGCGCACGGCGGGCTGAATCTGGACCGGCACTTTCTGGACTACGCGCGACTTCCGTTCGACGCCTTTGTCGGGCGGCGCATGCTGGAGCCGAGTCCGATCTTCACCAGAGGGTTTCTGTATCTGGGTCTGGGCGGCGCCATTGCGGCGTCATTGGCGGCGATGCGGGCGCGGTTCGTGTGGTGGCCCCTGCACCCCGTCGCGCTTCCCGTCAGCACAATTGCGTATACGGATTACTTCTTTATCAATGTGTTTCTCGCCTGGGGAGTAAAAGACCTGGTATTGAGGTTCGGGGGCGCACAGCTGTACCGTTCGACCCGGCCGTTTTTCATGGGAATTATCCTCGGGGAGTCCGTCTGTACCGGGTTCTGGATCGCCGTGGATTACTTTACGGGGACGGTCTCGAATGCGTTTTTTCCATATGCGTAAGGGCGCAACAAGGAAAAAGGAAAAAGGAAAAAGGAAGAAGGAAGAGGACGTGGTAACTTTTTCGTACGAAACGTCCACAATCGGACTCGCGCAAGAATCAAAAGACGTGATTTGCGCACGGGAGTGCGAGCCGGTTGGGTGAGGTTTGGACCTCTTATTTCTACCGGCTTACGTCTTCCCGCTTCATGCCGCGAATAAAAGCGCCCATTGCCACCACCGAATACTTGCTTCAGCGATAGGATGAACGATACGGAGGAAAGAAGTGAAGTCAGAAAGAAAAGAGGAAGAGAGCGGCGGCGGAAATTCGGGTGTCGAGCTGAACCAGACCTGGGATATGGGACGGCTGGTCGACCTCACCTGCGATTACTTCAACGGGATGCCGGTCGACATGACGGGAACCCTGCCGTCGTTCCATATGCGCGAACTCGACGAGGAAATGGAGGCCCTGTGCAGGGGTCGCGAGTACCGCAGCTACACGCAGGAGGTCCGGATGTGCGTGCAGGCCGGCAACTACCTGGAAACCGGAGCGCACCTCTATCCGGAGATGGAATCGGTTGCCGACGTCGGCCTGGATCGGCTGTTCGTGTCCGCGGTGGTGTTGCATATCCCCAGAGGCAAGGATGAAAAAGTGACCGCCGCTGACCTGGGCCTTGCTCTTGGAGAACTTGGAGAGAAAATCCATCCGGGGGACGCGATTCTGGTCGCCACGGGATACAACCGGTTCGGCAGCAATGACGTTCGCTGCGAACTGACGCCGCACTTCAGCTACGACGCGATCGACTGGGCGGTGAGTCAGCAACCTTCGATCCTGGCGTCGGACATGGCGAGTTGGCACGACGGGGAGGAAGAACCCAGTTTCTGGCCCATGCTGATGAGGTCCGGCGTTCTGGTGATCGGTTCGCTGATGAACGTGGCGGAGATTGCCGTTCCCCGCATCCGGCTGATCGCCCTGCCGATGAAAATTCGAGGCGCGTGCGCGGCGCCCTGCCGGCTGATCGCCGTCCTTCCATCACAACGGACAGAAACCAGCTGATCAACCGCGTAACGGCAAGGCGCACGCAGGCGAACACGAGTTTACACACGAGGAGGATGTCATGAAGATTGAAAGAATCACCGCCCATCGGCTTCGGGAATGCGAAATCAGCATGGAGAAGTGGTCGCATTTTACGAAGTGGAAGGCGAGCGAAGACTGGATTGAAGACGAGGTCTTCGGCAGGAAGTGGATCTCTCCCACGTGCGTGTGCTACAACCCCACCGACGGCCTTGTCTACGTGGGGCTGACCGCGCTGGACAGGGACATCTTCTACTCATTCAACCCCGCGACGGATACGTGGACGTCTCTAAACTATCCCGGGGAACGGGACCGATACGGGAGCAAGATCCACCAGGGCCTGGAGGTGGACGATGAGGGACGCGTGTACGCGGGGGTAGCCACGCTGGGAGACGCCGATATCTGGCCGAAAGCCACGGGCGGTCCGATCTTCCGATACGATCCCAGGAGCGGGGAGTACGAATTCCTGTGCATCCCGATCGAACACGACTACGTTCAGGGATTCGTGATGGACCGCCGCCGGGGCATCATCTACGGCGATACGTTTCCCGGACGAAAGATGTTTCGATACGACATTGGAAGCGACAGCGCGCGCGTGCTGACCATGCTGGGCGACGTATCCACCGAGCATCTTGCGCTGGACGCGGACGGTGGCGCCTGGCACACGTACGAACTGATGCAATGGGCCGGGCGCTACCCACTTCTGCGATACGATCCTGACCGGGACGAGATCGATTTCACGAACGTGGACCTGCCGGACGTTTCGCCGGGAATCAAAGGGTCGAATCAGATGGATTCGTCGTTACTGACGGAGGACGGGACGATGTACATCGGCACGACCGCCGGGGCGCTCGTACAGGTGGATCACAGGGGTCCCGGGGTGAATGCGACGTATCTGGGAAAGCCCTATGTCGCGCCGCGCATGAAGGGACTGATCGAGGGTCCCGAGGGCCTGATCTACGGGGTCAGCGGGGGAGACTACGATACGCATTTCTTCACGTATGACCGCGAAACCGGGCGGTTCGACAACCTGGGGCCGATTCAGGATACGCAGGATGGGACGCGGTGCTGGCTGGCGCACCATATGTGCATGGTGGACGCGAAGACATTCATCGTGGCCGAATCGGACAACCACTTCCGCGCGAGTTTTCTGTTTAAGGTGGATCTCGCATAGACGCCGAAAAGGCCAATCGCAGGCCTGTTCCCGGATCGAACTCCACGCGGATTGATAGGGTTGGTGAGAAACGGATGGCACTGATTGCAATAGGCGGATTTCCGGGCGCCGGGAAGACGACGATATGCCGGAGGCTTTGCAACGAGTTCAATCTGCCCTGCCTGAGCTCGGATTCCATCGGTCGAACGATCGAACGTTCGCAGGGAATCGGGGAAGGGCGGATTGAGTCGTACCGGGTTGCGTACGACGTGCTGTTCCGCCTCTGCGAGGATTTCATCCAATCATCTGTCACCGTGGTTCTGGACCTGACCCTGGGGTGGGACTTCCAGTGGCGGAAACTGGACGGCATTCTGGAACGGCATCCGCGGACCTTGTTCCTGCCCGTCGTTCTCCGATGCTCACACGAGTTGTGTATGGAGCGGCTGGAGGCGCGTCACAGGGCGAATCCGGGGGTTTACGCGTCGCCGGACTACTTCAGGAATGAGCAGAAGGTCCGCAATATCTGGCAATACCTGCGTGAACTGGATCGACCGGAGGCGCATTACGTCGATGCCAGCGACGACGAGGATCAGGTATATAATCAAGTAAAACAGTATGTTACAGGCAAAATAGAGGATCGGGAATAAATCGATTGAGCATTTCATCCACGGCGCGATTATATCGCGCGGGAGAATTCGGGACGTCACCGGGATTCATGGACGGACATCAGGTGATTTCTCAACTCACGAGAGGAGTTTAAGAATGCGCGAAAGGGTTGCGTCCTGGCTGAACAACGTAAATGGATGGATTGACGGCAATGTTCCTGCGTTCGTGGGAGACCTGATTACGCCTTTCGTGGTGCTGGTCGCCATCGTGATTGCGTACAAGATCATCAAGCGGATCGTCTTTCGCGCCATGCAGCACGATCGTCGCGATGATTCGGAAGTGCGCCAGGTTCAATCGATGCTGAAGTACTCCTTTATGCTTCTCGGCGTAATCTTCGTGATTGTCAGCTTTTCCGGATCGCTGGCCGCCATGGGGATGAGCGCTGCCTTTATCAGTATGGTACTCGGATGGTCCCTGCAGCGACCCGTCACGGGCATTGCCGCGTGGATCATGGTGATGATCAAACGACCGTTCGAAATCGGCGACCGGATTATCATCCAGGGCGTCAGAGGCGACGTGCTGGATATCAGTCCGACGCATATTCTGTTGGGGGAGGTGGGCGGAACCATCGGGGGGGAGGAATCATCCAATCGAGGCATACTTATTCCCAACGCGGTACTCTTCGATCAGATGGTCATCAACTACGCGGTTTCGGAGGAGGCCAAACATATTCTGGATGAAGTGCCGGTGCGTATCTCCTACGACTCGGACTACCGGCTGGCCGAACAGACCCTCATCGACTGCGCCGCCGAAGTGACCCGGGACATCATCGAAGAAACCGGGCAGTTGCCGTTCACCCGCGCGGAGTTTTTCGATTCCGGCGTATTCATGCGCCTGCGATACAAGTCGATAGCGGTCGAGCGACAACGGATTTCAAGCGAGATCGTCGGAAAAATCGTCGAGGCTTTCAGTCAGAGCGATCAGCTGGGATTCGCCTATCCACGCGCCTCCATCGAATACCGCTCAGGCGGAGACCGTTCGCTGCCCCCCATGTTCAAAGTCGTGGATCTGCCAATGGAGAAAGGGACGGCGCAGGGCGGGTGAATTCCGGCGAACATGTCCGGACAGGTACCTAATGCTGATCGCCGTACGTGTCGGCGAAATTGACCAGTTTGTCCTTGAGGCGCCTGGAATAGGTCACGAAATTCGAAATCGTCCCGGCGTCGGCGCGATCCGGTTCCGCCAGCAAAGGAAGCAGTTCTCCGTCGATCTCGTCCAGCAGCCGCTGCAGGTCGCCGGCTCTCGCTTCGACTTTGGCGTTGGTCTTCCCCGCCTGCATCCTGTGGATTTCCTCGAACAGGGCCAGCGTCTCGCTGGATAGCTTTCTTACCATCAACAAAACGTCACTCTCCAGCTCGACGAAGTGTTCGGTAAGGGCTTTCTTTGTGTTGAAGATGTCGTCGATTGAATCGTAAATCTGAAACAGATAGTCGAACTGCCTGTGCATCTTGAGCAGTTCCCTGGATTCCTTTTCGTGTTTCACCGACGCCACGGCCCTTGAGAAATACCCGACGTACTCTTTTTCCAGGAAGCCGATGTATTCGATTCGCCGCGCGGATGCGTCATAAATGCTGCGGTAGTTGGATTCGATGCTGAGTGTGACCAGATTGTAACTCTCCTGCAGAACGGACAGGAGATCGCCGAGGTTTCGGCGCAGACCGGAGGTTACCTTCTTGAAGGCGTCACGTTCATCGAACGCGGGAACGGGCAGACGCGCGAAATCGAGCTTGTCCTCGCCGAGCAGCACATTGACAAGCTTGACGAACGGTTTGATGAGCAGGACGAAGATCAGACTCGTTGCGACGTTGAAGACGAGGTGGATGTTCGCAAGTGCGATCGCAGGATTGTTGTCGAACGCGTTCAGTTTGCCGCCAAAGATGAACAGCGCCGGCAGAAATATCAATACGCCGCCGACGTTGAATATGAAATGACTGAGCGCCGTTTTTTTGGCGGCCGAGTCCATATTCAACATCGCGATCAGCGCCGTTGCGGTCGTCCCGATGTTTGCCCCCATGATCAGCGGAACGGCGTTTTCAAGGCCCAACAGTCCCTGCTGTACGAAGACGATCGCCAGCCCGGTCGTCACGGAACTGGACTGAACTGCGGCCGTAAAGAGGCCGCCGATGAGAATCGCGAGCAACGGGTTCTGAGGCTGCAGCAGATAGTTCTTCAGCGCGGGCTCATTCTGCAGGGGTTCGAGAGACGAGGAGATGAGATTGAGGCTGAAAAAGACGAAGCCGAAATAGAAGATCGACTTGCCGAAGATGGAAACCCTGGAGCGCACGAAAGACAGCGCAAAGCCGAGAATGATAAATACCGGCGCGAAGGCCGTCAGCTTGAACGCGACGAGTTGAGCGGTAATGGTTGTACCCACGTTCGCTCCGAAGACGACGCCGACGCTGTTCCGGAACGTGAGCACGCCGGCGTTCACGAGACTGACGACGATAACCGAAGTCGCGGAACTGGACTGGATCACGGCTGTGACCAGTGCGCCGATGAGTACGCCCAATATGGGGATCCGGGTTGCTCTGGCCAGGAATTTTCTGAATCTTTCTCCGGAGATCTGTTCGATTTCGGTCGAGAAGTTCTCCAGGCCGAAGACGAACAGGATGATCGCCGTGAGACCGGCCATGATCACGGGTATGTATTCCATGTTTTTCCTCTTCGCCCTTACCTGTTAATACACGTGGTTGTCTGCCGGAACACCTGTCCCGTTAAGGGAAAAACGCGATGACTTCATCGGGCGTTGCTTCGCCGTCTCGCACCGCTTTTCGCAGGGCCGCCGTCAGGCTTTCCGGCCCATCCGGCGGACGGGGCGGACAATCCCGGCTGCCGGCAATCCACGTTGCGATTTCCGTTCCCGCCGTCCACAGCCCGTACACCTGGCGGCTCCCCGAGAAGCCGTCTCCGCACGCCTGACACCCCACCGCCATGCCGACCTGAATCCCTTCCTCGATTCCGATGCGCTCAGCTTCGTCCGGACTGATCGGCCGCCTCCGTGAACATTCGGTACACAGCCGACGGACAACCGCTTTCTCCACGGCGCCAAGGAAGGCGCGACCCAGGGCGGTCGCGTCAATTTCAAATTCAGCCAGCTTTCTCAGGGCGTCCTGCAGGTTGGCCGCGCTTACCTGAGCGAGCACGACGGCGCCGCCGCGCACCCCCTCCACAAGCGCCCTGGCTTCAGCGGCGTCGCGGACGTCATCCACAACAAGGACGTTTGGGCTCATCCGAAACGCGGTCCGCCAGAGTTCCTCCGCATTCGACTCCCCGGTGTCTCGCAGATCCAGCTGAATAAGCTGCTCCGCCCTGAACCCCGTTCTGTGGTCGACACATACGACGAGCCTGCCCGATTCCGCCCACTCGCGCGCCATAGTAATCCGGTTTCGGTCGTCCTCCGGCGTTCCGGAGCCAATCTGAAGAATCAGCCCCGGCCGCGACACGAAATCCTGTCGGATTCGCTTCGTCTGGTCCGATGTATAGCCCAGGTTCTCCAGCGACGAATTCTCACAGCCGGTGAAGAGATGAATATGGAAATGGGAACCGAGGGCCGTCGGAATTTCAGTCAGACGCATCTGGCACGCCGGTTCAACCCACGATCTGCTGAGCATATCTTCACGGATTCCCGACGTGCCCCCTTCTTTCAGGTCCGTTAGTCCCGTCAGCCAGGCGACCAATGGTTCCCGCAGGCAGGCTTCGAAGCGGGCTACCTCACGACAGCGGCCGACGTTGTAAAGCAGTCTCATACCCTCGTGCAGAGGATCCAGGTGGACGTCGCGTGCACCCGCACGCAGGGCGTCCTGCAACACCCGTTCCCCGATTTCAGCCACCTGTTCGCCAGTGTCGTTTCCGCTAACGTCGGTCATCACCGCCCAGGATTGCTTCTCCAGTTTTCCGGCGAAGAATGACAGCCATTTCTCAACGACCTCCCTGAGCAGACGGCGGTCCTTTTCGAGCTCTCCGGCATACCGCCTGACTTCATCGGGCGGAAACCACAGGCGCCGGTCGATTTTCTCCCCCTTGAGGGTCTTGTCCAGGACGCGGCGATAGATCTCAGGACGGCTCAAGCCCAGCATTTCCACGGCTTCATCCAGGGAGATGTGCCCGCCTTCAGGACGGTCCATGCTCATTCCTCCCGTTTCAGATCGATCGCCGTCGCCGGAACCGTGACGGCCAGCCCCGCGGTCTCGAAAGCGGTCCGCATGCGGATGACCACCTCGCCAAAGACGTTCATGTTGTCCGCGTCGCTCCAGGCGACAACCATCATCTTCACGTCTTCCGCCGTGACTTCCGACATCCTGCAGGTCGGCGCCGGATCGTCGAGAACCTCCTCGTGCCGGGTCAGAACGTCGAGGGCCACGTCCGCAACCCAGTCGACGTCGACGTCATACGGCACATTGACGGGGATGCGGATGGCACGCTGCCGCAGTGAGGAGAAGTTGACGATCTTGTTGCGCCAGATCACCGAGTTCGGTACGACCAGGCGAACATTGTCGAGGGTCACCAGGCCGGTATACGTCATCTTCACCTCGGTCACCCGGCCGATCTGCGGCGGCGGTCCGAATTCAATCAGGTCGCCCTGCTTGAACGGTTTGGCCGCCAGCATCATCAAACCCGAAAAGTAGTTGGCGATGGACCTGCGCGCCCCCAGTCCGATGATGATTCCGCTGATGCCGAACGTGGTGAGTACAGCGTCCAGCGGGAAGCCGGCCTGCTTGAGCCCTGAAACCCATCCCACGATCAGGACCAGGTAGCGAAGAACGGTACCGCAATAGTCCCACAGAATCGTGTCCCATTTCATGCGCCTTGCCGCGCGGGTGACCAGCCGTTTGACCAGACGGCTGGCCAACCAGGCGAAAACAACGATGGACAGCCCTTTCAGCATGTCCGGAAGGACGTTCAGAAACCATTCATGAATGTCGTGTATATATGCCTCAGCCATTCGAGGCGTCCTCCGTTGCGCCCAGGGCGCGCTGCGCCATGAGCCTGCCGCCCAGGGTTGAGGGCGAGATGATCTCGTCAACGCCGATGCCCTGGACTTTCACGACGTTCTCTTCGTTCTCGATCCGGACGACAATGCGGAAGTTGTTGCGGTCCCCTTCCTCGCGAAGCGCGCATGCCGTTAACGCAGCCAGCGTGTTGACGGCGTCCGAATCCGTTGCGATAATCACGGCGGCGGCGCCGGGAAGATTGGCGCCGTCCAGGACTTCGCGCTCCGTGGGATCCCCCCGGAGTACGTCGAAGCCCTGATTCGACAGAATTGCGACCGCGTCCGCACGATCTTCGATGATGACGAACGGGACGTTGCGCGACTGCAACTCGTGAATAATGCTCTCGGCGACCCCTGTGTACCCGCACACCACCACGTGGTTCACGGTCTTCTGGAATTTACTCACAACGGCAAAGACTCCTTTCAGTCGATTCTCAATCAGTGGTCCCACCAATACAGTCAGAGCCGTCAGGAACAGGCCGATGCCGATGCTCACCATAGATACGGCGAACCACTTGGCGTTGGCGCTCGTGGGAAGGATATCTCCGTAGCCAAGGGTCGTAAACGTGACAACCGTGAAATAGACCGCGTCCGTCCAGCTCGCGACTCCGCTGAATTCGGAGCGCAGCAAATAGACGCCGACAATCCCGTAGGTCAGTGCGAAGACGATCGAAATCACGGCGACGACTTCCGCGTAGTTCCACCGGTAACGTACACTCGAACGAGTGTATTCCCTGCGAAAAATTCCAAGAAGCACAAGGCCCGACGCGGACAGGATCCAATATTTCAGGGACAGCCCCTGATAAAGCTGATATGTAATATTCAACAGAAGCGCAGCGATCGCCCCGTTTCGCGCGCGCCGCCGCCGCTCGGCCAGGCCTTTGCCCAGCAGGATGAACGTGATACCCAGGAAGACTTCTACAAAACCGCCAAATTGCGGGGCAGGCACCACCTCGAGGTAATCTCGCACCTCATCGAGCTCTTCCGCGAGATACCGGTCGAGGTGGAAGACCTCGCTCAAACCCGCCGCGACGGAGTAGAATCCGTTTGCCACCATCAGTACTGCGACCAGGTACGGCCCATATCGGAAAAACAACTGTTTCATGGCCATCCCGTCTCAGACGATCTGCGGTTCCTCGCTCGCCAGTTCCCCGGTCGCACCCGTTTCGTATTCCTCGAACGGGTCGAAGTCGTCCAGCGTGCGGGCTTCCACCTGGGTTCCGGCAGTCAACCCGATGTTGAAGAGCGCGTCGCCCTCGTGAACGAGCGGGAGGTTGGTGCGACCGATGACAACGCCGTCCATAGGCGCCTCAATCCTCGTTTCGGACTCGCCAAGCGGATCGGAAATGATGGCCAGGACCTGCCCGGCCCTTACCTGAACGCCCACGGATCTGATGATCCTGACGACGCCGCTGCCCGGGGCGCGCACCCACCGGGTGGACCGTACGATCAGCGGTTCGTTGGCTGGCGCCGCGCTCCGGAGCGGCGCCAGCATGCCCAGTTCGCGCATCACACGCATCACCCCCTTGACGCCCGCGCGGATTCCCGCTTCGTCGAATCGCAGGGCCTCACCGGCTTCATAGGCGATTACCGGAATGCCGCGTTCGTGCGCAGCCTCCCGGAGACTCCCGTCGCGAAATCCGGCATTGATCATGAGCGGGACCCCGAAAGCCTGCGCAATTCGTTCCGCTTCGGCGTCTTCCAGGTTTGCGCGGACCTGAGGATAGTTGGTCCGATGAACCGCGCCCGTGTGAAGGTCTATCCCGTGGGTGGAGCCCTCGACGATTTCATCCAGAAACAGCTTTGCCAGCCTGGCGGCGAGGGAACCCCTTGTCAGGCCCGGAAACGAACGATTGAGGTCGCGTCGGTCGGGCAGGTATCGGCTGAGGCTGAGAAAGCCCGGAATATTGACGATAGGTACGGCAACAAGCGCCCCGCGAAGTCGGTTCAGGGCGCTCAGTTTCACGACACGACGGATGACTTCCACGCCGTTGATTTCGTCTCCGTGCAGCGCCGCCCCCACAAAAAGCCGGGGTCCGTCGCGCCGACCATTGACAACGTGGACGGGCATCGTGAGGGGAACGTGGGTCGACAGATCGGTAATCGGCAGGTCGATCTGAGTTCTGGTACCGGGCAGGATTTCCTCCGTGCCTATGCGTACCACCCGGGATGAACGTGGCGTCCGTGCGGGCATGGTTATCCCCTTCCGCGCGTCCTGGTCTTTCGAGGTTTGGCGTGATTCTCGATAAACGCGATGATCTGCCCGGCAATGTCGAGCTCCGTGGCCTTTTCGATTCCCTCCAGACCGGGCGAGGAGTTCACTTCCATCAGTACGGGACCATGGTTTGCGCGAAGGAGGTCGACGCCGGCGACGTTCAGGCCCATCGCCCGCGCCGCTCGCACGGCGGTCGAACGTTCCTCCGGGGTGATCCGGATCTGCTCGGACGAGCCTCCCCTGTGCAGATTGGAACGGAATTCGCCGGGCGCCCCATGCCGCATCATCGCCCCGACGACTCTGTTTCCGATGACGAAAGCGCGGATATCCGAACCCCCGGCCTCCTTGATGAACTCCTGCACGAGGATGTTTATCTTCGCGCCCCGGAAGGCCTCGAATACACTCTTGGCGGATGACATGGTGTTACTGAGGATGACGCCGATACCCTGTGTGCCTTCCAGCAATTTGATGACGACCGGCGGACCGTTTACCATCTTGATCATTTCCTCGGCCTGTTTCGCCGAATTGGCGAATCCCGTAACGGGAAGGCCGATCCCCTCTCTTGAAAGTAGCTGCAGACTTCTGAGTTTGTCTCTTGACCGCCCGATAGCAACGGATTCATTGAGGGGCCATACCCCCATCATTTCAAACTGGCGCAGCACGGCAAGGCCGTAAAAGGTAATGGATGCGCCGATACGCGGGATGACGGCGTCGTAACCGGCGAGGGATTTGCCATTGTAGTTGACCTGGGGTCTGTGAGCCGTGATGTTCATATTGCACTGTGTCGTATTGATGATGTCGATTGCATGGCCTCTGGCTTCAGCGGCTTCGACCAGACGCCTGTGGCTGTAGAGATTCGGGTTTCGTGCGAGCATGGCTATCTTCATCCCTGGGCCCTTTCCTCTTTTTCGACTTCACGTTGGGTCTTTGTGCGTGCCTTTTTCCTCGCGGGTCTACCGATTGTGTAAGAGACATCGGGATCGACGACCAGCCGGCCCTGCATGGCTTCACGACCGATGAGCATTCGGAATCCCATCTCGTCCCGGTTCGTCAGCGTGAGTTCGATCGGCCACGTGTCCCGGCCCATATTCAGGTCCGTCGAGATAACGAACCGCCGCTCACGTGAACCCCCGGAGTTGGTCACCCATCGCCGGTCCGCAATCAGCGACTCGCAGCAGACGAACCTTTTTTTGTTGCGCTGTGCCGGAAAGACGCGAAACCTGACCCACTGACGCCCACGGTCTGCGTACGTTTCGATGTCCCACGCGTGAAGCACGGACGTTCTGGCGCCGGTATCCAGCTTTACTTTTATGGAATCAATCCCGAGTGAGGGAAGGGACGCCCACTCGCGCCAACCGCAGATTCGAAGACCGTCGCCGGTCGATTGTCGATTTCGGTTCAACTCCATTATACACTCAGAAACAGCACCGTGCGTTTTTAACCGTCGGTTTTCCGGAAGATAGAAACGCGGTTCCGGCCGTCGGCAATGCCTCCTGCTCACACCAGCGACCGAAAATCCCTCAAAACCACTTCTTTTGCCACGAGTAGCCCAATCCGAAGTGTATCTCGGATTTGACGGCCAGCGCCTGAACCTTACTGTCTCGATGGAGGAAGAGGTTGGCATCCAGCGTGGCGGCCAGATTGCCGACCAGCCGAACTTGAAGACTGTTGAAATTCTGCAGCGACAACGTACTCCTCTGGCTTGCTCCCCAGAAGATTTTGGTTTCCGACGCCAGGATGTTTCCGGGTCGCAGTTGCACTCTGTACTTCGGTGCGACTTCAAGCCCTGCGACATTGTCCGCCGTAACGAAGTCCCTTTCGACGGCGAGACCGACGCGAACGCCGGCATCGGACCCGAGAGACCGGTACACGCCGCCTTTCATCCGCAGCGTTACGGGATGACTCTCGCCCTGTCCGGACGTCCAGACCGTGTTAACGTCAAATCCCAGAAACGGGGCCGGGCGGCGTCCAGCCAGTGTATAGAGTACTTCGACTTCCATGCGATCGACGGCATCGCGACGGCGGTCGCGAGTGACCACCTGGCCGAATCCGGTTCGGAATAACCCGGCGAGCGTGCCCCGCCGGCTCTCGTAGCTGTTGTGGCTTTCGAGTTGCCCGTTCCAGGCCAGTGCGTCGTCTCCTCCAAGGAACGACACGCCGGTATAGTGGTCCGCGGATGCATCGACAGTGGTAAGGGACAGCGACCCGTTGAGGCTTGTCCTGTTCTTCCACACCCCGCGTCCAATCTGCCTCGCGCCATCCCAACGGCCGACAGCGGGATGTGCTCGCAGGTGTTCTTCGAGCAGCCGAAGCAGCGTAATCTCCCGGCCCGATATCGGCTCCGGAAATCCCTTGAAACTCAGATAGTCATCACCGCCGGAGGCCAGAAAGCCGGTTGTGGCCACCTGGTAACGCTCCTTCCGACTGAGCATCCTGCCGCCAACCCGGCCGGATTTGGGTTCGAATCCGGAAAATGCCAGTCGCTCTCCCTTACGCGTGCGTCGTGCGCTGCTCTCGGCCATCGCCCGTAGCCGCCTCCCGGTTACCTCCACGCGAACCAGAATGTCGTCGTAACGCACCAGCTGGAAGAGTGTTCCCAGCTGGATATCGCCGTCGAGGTTCAGCTCCCGGAGTGTGCCATGATTGATGATGCCTATTTCGGCGTCCAGGCGCGTGCGAATCAGATCGGCAACCCACTGCGGCGCGTCCACGATCGGTCCATCAACGCGGCCGATATTTTCACGTAGCGCTTTTTTCAGGATCTCGTGCTGTCGGTCGATGAGGAACGACACGTGCCTGTCCTGCAACACAAGAGGGTCAACCGGCACCAGCGTGGTCTGGACGTCCACCAGTTCAATCCCCGACCAGTCTCGTCGCAATCGCAGGTCGATGCGCCCCAGTTTGACGCCCCTGCCGGGTGTGGTCACCAGGTATCCGCCTCCACCAAAGCGGACCACGTGCTGATAGGTACCCTTCGGGGTCACCCTGGCGAGGCTTCCGGCAATCCATAAATCAACTTCCGGAAAGTCAAGGGCAAGGTCACCGGCCTCCCTGGCGTTCATGTGGACCAGAACGATCTGCAGGTCGGCCTGACCCGCCGGTCCCTTCAGCAGAGTCTGCAACGCTGCCCGCGGGTCTCCAATGCCCAGGGCGGGGTTTTGTATCTTGTTAATCGATTTTGCTGTGCCGGGCGAGACAAGACCGATCACGGCGACCTCAAGGCCGGCCCGTTCCTTCAGGACGTACGGCGCGGTGAGCGGCGGGCGGTCCGACTTGACGCCCAGATTCGCACCCAGCAGATGGAACGTCGCCTCATCGCGTCGAGCGTATAGAGAGTCGATACCATAGTCGAACTCATGGTTTCCCAACACCATGGCATCGTATCCCATACGGTTCATCAGGTGGACGACCAACCGACCGGCGTCTACGGCGGCGATCGGTGAATCGCCCAGTGCGTCGCCGCCGTCCAGGATCAGAACCGAGTCGTGGCGGGCGCCTCGTTCCCGTTCTATTGTGTGTGCAAGACGCGCGAAACCGCCCCAGTCAGGTTGGCCGAGGTAGGGCTCCGGAAGCAGTCTCCCGAGCAAGTCGTTGGTGTGGAGGATGGTCAGGTGATGGTCGGCGTCTGCGGCATTCGTCGAGTCGCTGCAAGAAAGGAACAGGACCAACGTCGCGAGGACGACAGGCCACGGGATATGATTGAAGACTGGAATTTTGCGCGAATTGCACATTAGGGAGCCATGGACCATCGCCGGCAATACAGATACGTGCGATCCGGGAGAACATTCAGGTGACACAAACCAGCCGCCGTACCGTTCGGATTGGAGATTACTCGATCAATACCTTCTCGGATGCGTGGACAAACAAGACGTCATTAGCGCCGTCGAAGCGCCTGAGCAGCTGCTCGAATTCGTCTGATTCGGTGTTTTCCACGTTCATCCCGGCGATGACCAGATCGGCCTCGGAAGACCGGAGGGAGACTTCCTTCTCGAGGGTCTCGGAGTCCGCGCAATCAACGGAAGTCACATTCTGTCTGGATATCGGCAACCTTCCCGCAGTCATCAGGCTCGAAAGCCGGTCGGTCTCACGCTCCGCATCCCCTGAGTTGAAGCACGCGAACAGTCTGATTTCGGCACGTCGCCAATCGCGGTGTCCAACAATAATGTAGGCCAATAGCAGCATCAGCGGCGCGTTCGCGAGGTTTTCCTGGGTCACCCAGAGATGAATGGATGATCTGTAACCGAACCTGTAATTCGTAGACCTGAGGGTGAGAACGTTAAATTTCGATTCCGCTGCCAGACGCACTCCTTGTACGGTCTCGTTTATCTCTTCCGGACGTTCCTTGTCGAATTCGAGCAATACGCAGTTGTTAGGCAAGCCGGAGATTCCCGGCAGCTGCAGCGTCTGCGCAAGCGCCAGTTCGAACGTCGGACAGATCAATGTGTCGACGAATACACCGGCCCCGCTTACATCGGTCCGTTCGATGAGTTTGTCGACGTGTGTCCGGGCTTCGCTCTCGGAGGAAAACGAATAGTCTCCCTGATAGAACTGAATAAAGTGCCCGAATCCGTGCCGGTGGCTGATCCATCGCAACAGGTCGAAGTGACCCAGGCGGCGCTCGCCGAAGCGCGTTACAGCGACAATCGAGGGCCGCCAGCCACCGTCGGACTTGTCGACCTGGTTCTTTTGCAGCGTGATCTGGAGCCTTCGAGTCAGTTGGAACATCGTTCCCTGGAAGATCGCCGAGAGGTCGCGCTCACCCTTCCTGGTACGTCGCAGTCCTGCGTAAATCACTGCCATAAGCATGACTGAGACAAAGGTATACATCAAGCTCATCTGGATCATCATCAGCGCGCACATTACCGCGCCAAGAAGAGACAGGTACCAACGCGAATGAAACGTGGGGCGGTAAGATGGATTCCCCGCGAAGTACTCCAGGAACGACACCAGACAAAGAGCGCCGTAAGTCACCATGAAGAACATACTGAGAATCTGCGCGATAAAGTCGATGTCTCCCAGAACCACGAAGGCAACCGCGACGGCGCCTGAAACAAAAGTTGCGTAAACAGGTTCCTGCGCCTTGCCCCAGCCTTTCGCAAGCAACCGGTTCACTTTCGGAATCGGCAGCACTCTGTCCCGGGCAAGCGCCTGAAGGGTTCTCGGCGCCACGATGATCGAGCCCAGAGCGGATGAAACTGCGGCGGCGCCCAAACCTATATGTATTGCCGGGCCCCACAAGGCAATCTGAGCCATAACGAATTGGTCCTCGGCGAGTGCTTCCGGCGTGGCGCTCTGGGCGAGTTTGATCGCGACCAGTGTGTATACGAACATGCCCGCGAGCGTCGCGGCGATTATTCCCAGAGGAATGCTCCGCTGGGGATTCTTCAGGTCGCCGGAAAGACCCAGACCGGCGATCATGCCCGTGAAGGCCGGAAAACACGTGGCAAAGACAACTCCGAACGTGTCCGCACTCTCAATGCTGTCGGTCAGATAAAGCGCGTCGGGGCGGATCGAGTCAGGTCCCTGCCCGAAAAGGAAAGACAGTATCGACGCCACCAGTATTGCGGTGACGATCCACAACGCCTTGACGCCAATGGCGGCGCCCCTGATGAGCATCACTGCGATCAGAATGAACGTAAAAGGCACACTTATCCAACGCGACTCGGGCTGGATGAAGTAGACTTCCGCCACCCACTTGAAGACCGGTTGAAACGCTTCCGCGAATGCGACCAGGTAGAAGGCAACGGATATTGCCTGTGAGAGGTACAGGGCTATTCCAATCGTTCCCCCTATGCTGGTTCCGAAGGAGCGGCTGATGATGTAATAGGCGCCTCCTCCCGCAACGCGGCGGTTCGTCGCTATTTCTGATACTGCCAGGACCGTGGGAATGGTCACCAGATGCCCCAGGACGATAATCATGAGACTGCCCCAAAGTCCGACGTGTGCTACGGCGTATCCGAATCGAAGGAAGAGAATCGCACCGAGTATGGTGCTGATCGATGCAAGAAAGACAGGCGCCGTTCCAAATCCGTGGCCCGTTTGGGCGGATGCGGAAGTTCGTGCAGAAGGCGCTTGAACCTGTTTCGCGGTCACTGACATTCCCTTTCAAGTGGAAATTGGAATGGAGATTGAGAAAATCGCATAAACGCAAAAAGTACCGTAAGTTATGACGTCTGTCAACCGAAAACATCTTAAATTAAACGAACCCGGTCAGTGGAGTAAACGGAAAGTGTGGACGGAACGACGTCCAACGGCAGTTCGCTCGTATGGCTGCATCGTCGTCCGAGCCGCATTAATGTTCCCACTGCTGACTAGCACCCGACATATTGGAATACTGGACACGCGGAACCGCCCGGCATGAAAAAGAATCGTGGCATGAAAAATCCCGCAGTCCGTCATCTGAACCTGGGGCCAACAACTCGGATGTGGCATTTAAACTGATTAATTCATGAATCGTTAGAAAATGCTATTTGGTTGGGCAGAAGGAACTTCCGTGTGATATGGGAAACGAAGGCGCTGCGGCTGTGACTGATTTGGCGTGTCCAAACCAAATCGGTTCTGCTGATCCGGTTCTCGAACCGACTCATCGTGGGTTGACTGGCCAGCGCCGCACCGGATAGCGGCAGCCGATCACAGGCCGCCTTGAAACCGGGGTCCTCGCGTAACGTATTGCAATCGTTCGCATCCTCATAGCCACAGGCCATCTGAAAGACAGGTTGCTTGACCAGATCCACCGTGGCGTGATCCACGTAACTTTGATGCCGACGATCTGTGATGGCCTCGACGATCCGATACAGAATGCCGATTTTGGCCTCCACCTCACGAAACAGCATCACCCCGCTGTCGCTGTCCAGGATGCCTCCGTCGCCGTTCAGATCGTACGCCGCGTCATACTTCCCGTCGCCCCGCCGCGTCCCAAAGACGCCCGTGAACGCCACGAAGTACGTGAAACCCGCCAGCCCGCTGCCGTCGAAGTCCGGAGATGGCGGTGGGGAGGTCTGCATCGTCACGCCGACGGTCGGCGAGATCGACTCTGCCTGACCGTCGCGGGAAAGTTTCGCAATTCGTGTGTCTCTTGAAAATACCGGTCGAAGATTGAAATGTGTAGCTCTTTCCGTTACTGGGACACCCGGTTTTTGTTATGGGATGTAGGAAGCATAGCAATCTCCTTCTCATTGATCGTGATTTGCCTTTCTTTCGTTCTCTATAACGACGAAACGGGAGCGGCAAGACAACATCGGTATCCGGTGCAATACACCAAAGAATACCGGTTTCGGTTGTCTTTGCGGCGCCTGAGACGAGAAAGAAGAACCCAGGTTTAACCGCTCCCTAAACCGTCGACAACACGCCAAATCACAAAACATGCAGTAACAAGAATCACCGCTATGAGCAGGTATGTTGGAAGTTCTTCAAAGAGACGTTTCATGCGTTGCTCCTGGATGCACTTCAAGGCATTCCGGTAACAATCTCGCTCATCTGTTCGACAACGATCGTGACCATTTTTGAATAATCCGGGTTAATGGCCATCAATCGAGAATTCAGACAGGAAGTCGGCAAGTCTCACCACCTGTTCTCGCCCGGTTTCCGCCACACCGGCCCTGGATTCCTGCCTCTCAAGTACAAACTGAGCGGAGCCACCCGGTCGTCGGCAGTTGAGTCGAATACATGTGTGGCTCCGCTTGATTGCGCAACAAATCTGTCCGTCTACAATTAGCCACCGCGCTAACGCAGACGGTATTCGAGAGCCAGATTGAGTCCGAGAGCAGGGTCCGCGCCCCTCTCCTTGGAGTAAGTCCCGGTCACGTTCAGGTTAACCTGATTCTCGATGAAGAAGATGAATCCAGAACGTATCTGTCCCACAACCGACGCTGGAATATCCGGTACGCTACGTGCCGCGACCACGATGTTGCTCACAGTAAAGTCGATACGATTTGTTACTTCATACAGATAATTCAGCGAACTCGAAAACGTGAAAATATCAGTACCGAAATCTCCGGAAAACGGTGACGCGTATTGGACGCTGACGTCGAATTGGGAACGCCAGCCCGCAGGGCGGGAGTATCGGAACAGGAGTGAAAGACCGGGGTCCTGCCGTTCAGTCCTCGAGTCCCTGGTCAGCACTTCAAATCGGATCCCGGTTCGAACGTCCCACCCAACGAAACGTTCGTTTACGTGCTCCTGAAAGAGGACTTCGTCGATACGGAGCGAACCAACCGCGCCCAGGCCCTCACCCGTAAACAAGCCCGAATCCGCAATCACGTTTTCCATGGCTTCAAACCACTTGACCTTGTAGCGGTCGCCAAACTCAGTCTCGAACTCGCCCTGACGCTCCAACACCTGTGCAAGCTCAATGAGGGTGTCATCAGGTAGTTGCGTCATGATCACCCCTTCATCAAGCAGGAATTCCTGGATTCTGAGAGCCTGGGCAAGCGGCGTAACCCGTATAAATCGACCGTACCCGATTCCGGGCGTTATCTCGATTGTCGGCCGTTCGAAATCGCTGTTTGCCGTAGCTCGCAGGTCGCCGGAGTAGAAAATGTCACGTTCGGTATTGAAATATTTCCTGACACCCGGTCCAGCCACCAGATTGATAATATTCTCCTGAACCCCTTCTCCCGTCCGGCGAGTAGAACCAAAGCCGTGGAAATTGATGTCCCATGCGTAGGGCAAAGAGTTAAAGTAGCGGTTATAAGTCATGGATACGGCGCCGTCATTGGTCTGGGTATTTCCTCCGGACGCCGAGTAGGCGTAAGTGCCACCTAATCGCAACTGCTGGGCTGTGCTTACCGGGACGTCGTATTCACCAGGCGAAATTGCCCAGATATCGGGTGATGCGATGAACGACAATGCAACGATGACGTAGATTTTTCTCTTCATTATGGATTGTCTCCGTTCGATCCGGCAAGTCTGAATTTCAGACGCGGGATTGGTTTGGATGCTACGGCAGAGACCTTCCTCACGACTCTCATCACGCGTGGAACGCGTCAGTCCTTTTTGTGATCGCCTATCTTTTTTACCCAGGCCTCGACATGACTTCTGGCCAGGTCTCGGCAGCCAAATCCAAAAGCAATTGCCGTGGCGACGGCGGCCGAACCCAGGATCAGTCCAAATGCCAGGTTGATGATCTGATCCGCGATGCCCATTTCTTTGAGCCCCATAAACACTGACAGCGAGACGATTCCTGCACGGATTATATTCGCCAGCAGTGAGGCATAAACGCCTCCACGTTGGGCTACGATTTGACTGAAGACGGCGGCCAGGTAGAGACCGAAGCCGATTATCAGCGCGGCCAACACAAAATTACCTAAAAGCACCGTCAATCTAACCAGTGTTGCGGCGAGATCATCAAACCCGAGTTGCGAAGCGGCCTCCGTCGCAGAAAACAACAGAATGGCCGCCATGGCAAGGTATCCCACGACCTGCGATGGTGGCCGCGTCAGCAGAAAGGTCGCGCGGTGTTGCGTCGGCGCGGGGGGGTCGCCGGACGTCGCTTCCGCTACGGACGGGGTGCGGTCTTCCGCGACGCTTACTTCCGCGATTCCCAGACGCTGTACGACAGAATTGAAGCCGACGTTCCTGAGCACGTCGTCGACTAAACGCGAGACGAAACGCGCAACGAGATATCCTACGAGAAGGATCGCTCCTGTAAACAAAATGGCTGGCACGGCCCCTAACAGGTTGGTCAACATCCCGCTGGCCGGCTCCGAAATCGTACTGAAGTTCAGAGACTCGAGGGCGGCAATCGCAGCGAGGACAATGACGCCGGCAAAGGACAGCTTGCCCGCGACACGGGAAAGCAGTCCGATACCAACACCCTGGCCGAGCCCGACGCGGTCAGCGAGATCATTTACTCCCGATGCGTCCAGCAGATTGACGACAACGCGCTGTACGATACGCGCCCCGAGCCAGCCGCAGAAGAGGATAACGCCCGCTGCAAGCACATTGGGCATATATATGGCGACCTCAGTCACCATGTCGCGTACGGGATGGAGTAGACCCTGAAGATCCAGTGCGGCCAAGATCGCCGGAAGGACGACAAGGAAGACAAGCCAGTAGACGGCGTTGCCGATGAATTCCGGCAGATTGCTTTGGTCAGGTGTCGCCAGACCGGCAGGTTCGGCAAGTCGTTTCTCAAGATCAGCCCGAGCGATGATTCCTCTGACCACTCGCCGCATCACGCTCGCCGTTACCCACGCGATAAAGAGCAGAACGGCGGCGCTGAGCAATTTAGGCATAAAGGCGAAAATCTGGTTCAACATCACGTTTAGCGGCTCGGTAAGCGCCGTCATCCCCAACATCTGGAAAAAGCCTACCAGAACAAGAAGCATCGCTACATAAAACACGATCCTGCTGATGAATCGTTCCGGCCGGACCTCCGATGCAGCCTCTTCTCCCATTACGAGTCGGAGGAATTTATCGTCCAGCTGCGTTTTGTGCAGAATTCGCCGGACGACCAATGACAGTACGTAGGCCGCCAGCCATCCAAGCACAAGCGTGACCAGCGGGACGATAACGCCGCCAAAAGACAGGAAGATCCGCTCCCACCACTGTACCAGCCCTTCAAGATGTGACATTGCGCACTCCTCCAACATAAGGCTTCGGGAAACCACATCGCATGATCCACGTCATTCTTTCGCGTGATTTGACCGTACAGGCTAATTCTCGTGACCAGATGGTCGGTTGGGCGATGTGGACTGCTTGTCGCAGGTTAACGCAAATATCATACCAACTCAGACCAGGTGGTGGTTGTCTTGTCTGAATCACCAAATTTCAGTGCACTTACATGGAAGAAACACCAGAAATCAGCGTGGCTGGACCTTGAATGCACTCATATCTTCTTGACACGAGAAAGCGCAATTGCGACATTTTGTCGTAATCGCGCCGATTTGTCACTTTGCCCGAGATTTAGCACGAAACGAGAACTCGTGCGAAAGATATCGTAATGACTACACTGCCACTAGCGATCGGGCAGCCTACGCCTGGAAGGGTTTGCGTGGCGGATGCCAATCCTCAGCAGCTGGCGGCTTTGGCAGATATTCTCCGGGAAACCGGCGAATATATCGTGCATGAGGCGTCAAGGGCTACTTCGGCTCAGCGCCTACTAAGGGACGAAACTCCTGATGCAATTGTAATCGCTATACAAATGCCAGGCGGAAGAAAGTTGCTGCGGACCGCGGTTACGATGACGCCGCCCGTACCCGTTGTGATTATTGTTGAATATTCGACCGTGAAGCAGGCGGTCATTGCCATGGGGTTGGGTGTGGTCGACTTTGTGATACGGCCGATCGACGCCAACGATCTCCGGGCTGCGATTGACCATGCGCTGGAACGCAAACGAATGCTATCCCCTGTCTCTGCGAGTTTTGTGAAGGAGACAGGATTCGGCGAGCTGCTGGGGGTCTCCCGCTCGATGCAGACCGTGTACGATCAGATACGCCGCGCGGCGCCGTTTCGGTCCACGGTATTTATTACTGGTGAGAGCGGGACGGGGAAAGAGTTGGTGGCGGGGGCAATTCACTCTTTGAGTCCCGTAAGCAGTGGCCCCTTTATCGCCGTCAATTGCTCCGCGTTGCCGCGAGACCTGGTGGAAAGCATGTTCTTCGGCCACGAAAAGGGCTCGTTTACAGGGGCCACACGAAACAGGCAGGGGTTTTTCGAGTCCGCGGACAACGGAACGCTCTTCCTTGATGAGGTCGGAGATCTTTCGATGCGGGCACAGACGAAGCTCCTTCGAGTGCTGGAAGAACAAAAAGTCCGACGTCTCGGCGCAATTCGTGCATTGGATGTCAACGTACGCGTTGTAGCCGCGTCCAATACGAATCTGCCCGATGCGATCCGGGACGGCCGATTCCGGGAAGATCTGTTTTATCGTCTCAATGTTATTCCGATCGTTGTTCCGCCGTTGAGGGCGAGAAAGGCGGATATACCGCTTCTGGTTAGGGTGTTCGCCGATCGCTTCGCAGAACAGAATGGTGTGGCGCACATAGAGATTCCGGAGTACTGCCTCGAACTCATGGCCGAGTACGACTGGCCTGGCAACGTCAGGGAACTCAAGAATGTAGCCGAGCGCCTTGTTATTCGCGCCTCAGACGGCGCGTCTGAGATCAACATCGACGTCGTTGCTGAAATCATGCCGAATTCCGGTGTCCCTTCAGGTTTGTCGCTTGAGAGAGATCGCGAATTCGGCCAAAGGACACTCGAAGAACACGAACGTAAGCTGATCCTGGATACGCTCGTGTATACCGGAGGAAACCGCACCCACGCCGCGGAGATACTTGGTATCAGCCTGCGAACGCTGCAAAGAAAGCTCAAGCAGTACGCCGCCGACGAGTAAGGCCATTGCCGGAAAAAACCGCAAGCCGCGTTTCTGGAGCGCCAGCAACTTCGACGCTTTTTTCAGTCTGGCGATATTTCTGTTTGCAGTTGGCATGTTCCTGCGATATTACGGACCATATGAATGGTCGTGGTCTTTCGCTCTTGTCGGCGATTTCACATCTGTCATTGCTTTCGCAATCACCACGGCTTTTTTCTTTGTGGAAGGAGGTGGCCTCGTGATGGGATTTGCTTATGAGGCATTTGCCAGGCGCAGGTTTGAAAAAGGACGCAAGGAAGGGATAAGGGAAAGGGACGAAAAATACGCCGCCTGGATCGCGGAAGAGAGGAAGAAGGGAGCGCAGGGGTTTAAGGAAGATCCACCCTTTCTTAAGAATGGAAATGAGGACTGAAGTCACACCCAATCGCGAACCTGGAGGCCGGGGCAATCACAGCCCCGGCTTTTTTCATGTCCTGCAATTCTCCAGTATGAATGAAGCTCTCGGGCTACTTCAGGACTTCGGGCATTTGCGGTGGCGTCGCCTTTCGCTCCGGCGCGTGTGCCCTCTACATTATGCAAACCCATTCCGGAGTTGGGTCGCCTGACTGCGAGACCCGTGACAACGGGAGACCTATTTTTATTCTGGTCGTTGTTTGTAGAGCTCAATTCCGTGAAGCGCCACCTTCGAGATGTTTCGAAGCGAATGGAGCTTGTCCACCGAAACCCACTTGACTTCAGCAATCTCGGCGCCGCCTTCCACGTTTTCTGAAGGTATTCGACAAAGGAATATAGTTACCGTGTCACGCTTGCCCTCCGCGTCAGTTTGGTAATGCCCCAATTGTTCCGTGCTGCATGGCGTAACCGACAACTCTTCCCTGATCTCCCGCTCGATTGCGCGTTTGGGCGATTCTCGTTTCGGTTGGTAGCCCCCGCCGGGAAGATTCCATAGCATTGTGTTCCCATATGTGTTTCGGATCAAAAGGATCTGCCGATCGTCATCCTGATGTGGGACAATTCCTTTTACACCGAAAGTCTTCGGGCGAAACACCTTCCAATAGATACTCGCCAGGTGAAACAGTAAACTGCGAAAGCGAGAGCCCTGCATTGCGGTCGACTCCGATTCTAGAGAAGCGCCAAAGTTCAGAGTCACAGTTCTGCCCGATTGTTTGGGATTTCCACGAGTCTTGGCGAGTATTCGACTGAGATCGGATTTTTGTCCGGTTGGGCATATGCTACAGCCTGGAAGAATCGCCCGTTCTGAGCATTGTAGATTTCAACGCTCAACGGTATATTCTCGGCGTCTCAGAGAGAAATATAAACACATGAGCAGGCAGCGAAACAAGGTTAAAACTTGATGCTCCCCGATCCTTCCCTCTTCATCTCCGATCTGGATGGCACACTTCTGGATAGCGCAACGACTCTATCTCGATACAGCAGGGATACCCTTAACACGTTGATCGATCAGGGTCTGCTATTCACTGTGGCCAGCGCACGCAGTATCGCCTCCATGCGCCACGTGCTGGCTGGCCTGCGTCTCTGTTTGCCGGTCGTTGAAGTCAACGGCGCCTTCGTCTCCGATCTGGCTGTCGGCCGACACTATGTGGTCCACGAACTGCACCGCGATATTCTGCCCGGATTGTGGCAACTGATTGCTCGTTCCGGCCACATGCCCTTCATCTCGACGTATGACGGCAATGCCGACCGCTGTTACTACCGCGATATCACCAATGGAGGCATGGCATGGTACGTGAGAAACAGGAAGCTCAACCAGGACCCGCGAATGCGCTATCTGCACGACCTGGAGCGCGGCCTGGAAGAGCAGGTGGTCAGTCTGAGGGTCATCGGAACGGGACCGGAAATGGAGAAACTTGCCGATGAAATGAGCCAGCCATTCGCCGGGCGGATCCAGACCCAATGTTTCGAGAATCTGCCCTCTCCGGGCTGGCACTGGCTGACCATTCAGGATGCCGGCGCCACGAAAGAAGCCGGCATACGATACGTTCAGCGCATGAAGGGTCTGGAGGATCGCCGTCTTGTCGTCTTTGGCGACGAAAAAAACGACCTGGGGATGTTCAAGTTGGCGGACGAGGCCCTCGCGGTGGCGAATGCCCTTCCAGACCTCAAGGAACGGGCCACGGGGATCATCGACAGCAATGAAGAGGACGGCGTCGCGAAGTACATAAGGCACAGTTGGTACGGAACACGGGAATAGGGTCGTCGCATCGAAGGTAAATTCAAACGCCCCCGACGGGGGACGTTTCTGTTTGCCGCGAGAACGGTTAAGGGTTATTTTTATTAAGACTTATTCAGCGAATTGTCTTCCATCGTCGCAATCGGAGAGCGTCTGAGGTGACGTTTCACGAAGCGTTACTTCTGGGCATTGTGCAGGGACTGTCCGAATTCCTGCCGGTGAGCAGTTCCGGGCATCTGGTGCTTGGGCAGGCGTTGCTGGGCGTGCAGCCCGGAGACCTGGTGTTCGAGGTCATCGTCCACTTCGGCACATTGCTCGCCGTACTCACGGTATTGGGGGACCGGATCCGTGGATTGGCATCCGGCTGTGTCCGGCGGGACCCCGCGTCATTGCGAATGGCGCTGTTGTTGCTGGTGGGCACAGTTCCTGCAGGCGCCATTGGTCTGTTTTTCGAGGACTATCTGACGCTGGCGTTCCAAAATCCCGCGGCGGCCGCCGGTTGCCTGGTGGCAACGGGAGCCGTACTTTGGAGCACCCGTTACGTTACGCGCAGCCGGGAAGAGATCGGAGTTGGCGATGCGCTGCTCATCGGGTTCGCGCAGGCGTTTGCGATACTGCCCGGGATTTCGCGCTCCGGCCTGACAATCTGCGCCGGCTTATGGCGAGGTATCGACGGCCGGGAAGCAGCGTCTTTTTCTTTTCTGCTGTCGATTCCCGTGATCCTTGGCGCGACCGTAGTGAAGGCGGGAAGCCTCATCGCCGATCCGCCTGACTGGAACGTCGCAGGTCCACTCTTGATCGGTCTTGGTGTCGCATTCCTCTCCGGTGTGGTGGCGATCCGGTGGCTGTTCGCCCTGTTACGGGGCGGCCGGTTGGACCGGTTCTCGTACTATTGCTGGGCGATTGGCTTTGCGTCGTTGACTGTCTTATGGCTGAGTACGTGAAGGGACTCTGTATGCGAATGGCGATATGTCTTGTTGTCCTTGCTGTAATGTCGGGATGCGGGAGAGATCCAAAGGGTTTGCAGGCCGAAGAACTGTCGAATATGCTGTCCATCACGAACCTGGCTGCGCAACCGGTGTACGACCAGGGCGCCCCGCCCCTGATTGTCGCGGTGCGGATCGAAGCCGACGTGGTGCACGTTGGGGACGCGCCGATCCAAGAGCCGTTTGTGCTGACATGGCGGCTGGTGGACGATCAGAATGATACCGTCGGGCAGACGTCAAGACGTCTGGAGGGAAACATGGAGCCAGGCGAGGTCAGGCGCGTGACGTTAACCGTTGAATTCGAGGCCCGGGAAAGCGTTGCCGGCCTAAGGAACGTGGCAACCTTCGATCCCGTATCCGGTTAGCAGTCCGTTGAGAAAGTCGCTCTGCAGGCGAGGCATGGTGTCCCGTCCCGGAAATATGTCACCATTCATCCGCCGATTCATCCCGTCTGGCGGCGTTGCCTTCGCTCGGTGACCGTGAGCAGGTCGCCTTGCTCAGGCGCCTTGCCAGCCGGGCGCCTCGGCGGTCGAATTCCGGCAATCTATTTCCGGGTCGGAACACTTGCCATTGTGGTCGAAGACATGGCGCGCGACCGAGTCCCATCCGTCGATTCGGCGAGGGAGCGCAACGCAGTATTTCGACCGCAATGGCCGGCCGCAGCCCGGATGGACTCTTTCAACGGGCTGTTAGGCCAGAAATGCCTTGATTGCCTATTCCGGATGTGGTATTTTCCCATCCGTCCTTATATCCAAGGACTTCGTCTCCGGCGCCTTCGCCGGGTTTTTTTCGCCTGGTAAGAAGCTGTTTTAAAATTACCGGTGAGTTCCCGAGCGCGAGCGAAAAAGTGGCGGTCAAGGCGGGAAAATCCGCCCATATTTGTCTATACGGGTGGATTTGCCCAACGCCGACCGGCGCTTTTGCAGCCGCGCGAAGACCGTTGGGAATTTTAAGACAGCTTCTAAGGAATCGAATGGAACTCTACATCATCCGGCATGGTCAGTCGGCAAACAACGCGATGGCAGAAGGCGGCCGCCGAGTGTGCGATCCGCCGTTAACCGCAATTGGCGAAGCGCAGGCGGACCGACTTGCCTGCTACCTTGCCACGGCCGGAGAAGGGGTAGAAGTAATCCATGCCGCAGGGATGCAGCAGAATTGCGCCGGGTTTGGTTTCGACCGGCTGTTCTCAAGCCCGATGCTGCGCGCAATTCAGACAGCGGCGCCGGTAGGAAAGGCGCTGGGCTCCCGCCCCGAAATCTGGATCGACATTCACGAAGAGGGCGGAATCTGGCTGGATGAGGGGGGCGGCCGGGGCGAGGTGGGGTACCCGGGTCTCACGCGGAGCGAGATTGAGGGGCGGTTCCCGGAATTCGTGGTGCCCGAAGCGGTCACGGATGAGGGCTGGTGGAACCGGTCGCCTGAAGTCAAATCGGAATGGCGCGCACGGGCGAGGCGGGTGGCATCCGTAATCCACGGTCAATTTGCCGGTACTGAGGAGCGGATAGCGCTCGTGTGCCACGGCGGATTCGCCAACGACCTGCTCCACGCTGTGTTTGCGGGTATGCCGGACACCGTCTATTTCGAAAGCCCCAACACGGCCGTCAGCCGCCTGGATTTCGATGGCGAGGGCCGGGTGCAGATGCGGTATCTGGCTCGCGTGGCTCATCTTACGCCGGAACTGACTACGTGAAAGATCCGGCCGCGAAAGGCAGAACGTAAACCATCCATCATTGATTAACGTCGAGGTGTCTGAAAATGGCAATATCCGAAGTGATTCTTTCCGGATTCGCAGATGAGGGTCCCGTGAGCAAACGGGCGGAAGAGCAGCTGACCATGATGTCAGCCCTCGGGCTTTCGTATTACACGATACGTTTCATCGATCTCGGCAACGGCGTGAAGAACGTCATGGAGCTTTCAGACGAAGAAGTACAACGGCTTCAGGGCATGCACGGCGCGTATCAGATCAGTGTGTCGAGCGTGGGATCTCCCCTCGGCAAAGTCAAGCTCGTGGACGAGGACGACGGCACACAGAACCGGTACGTTCCGTTCGAGTCCTATCTGAAGAACGACGTTCAGCGGGCGATTGATCTGGCGCACGCCTTCAACACCAAACTGATCCGCGGGTTCAGCTATTACCATCCACACGGGCAGGATCCCTGGCCGTACCTGGACCAGGCGGCGGATCAACTCGGAGCAATTGTCGAAAAGTGCGCTTCGGCAGGGGTGGTGTACGGCCTGGAGGTGGAGGCCGACCTGATCGGCGGGGACGGGGACACGTTGATCGCTCTGTATGAAAAAATCAACAGTCCCTATGTGTGCATCATTCCGGACGTGGGTAACATGGAGTCCAGCGGTCACAGCCCCGACAGCGCATACGAGCACTACGTCAAGATGAAGCCCGGCGTGGGATGGATACACATCAAGGGTTTCAATAATCCGTCGAACCAGGGCATGCTGGATGCGGCCGGGGAGCGGGGATTGACCCGGTTCATCCCCGTGGACCGGGGCGATTCAGGCCACGAGCAGGTGTTGCGGGACTTCCGAACGCTGGCGCCACAAATCCAGGAGCGCCTGTCGCCGCTGGGCGTGCCCGGCGTATTCGTGGACCTGGAGCCGCACGTGAAGGGCGGCGGCCAGTTCGGCGGCGTCAGCGGGGTGGACGGGTTCGGCGTGGCCTTTCGTAGTCTCTGCCGCCTTCTGGATTACCTGGAGTTCGACTATCGTCTGACGGGCTACGAAGATATCTCCAATCCCGCGTCGTAAGCCGTCGCGGGCCGACAACGCCAGGGGTGCGTATTTCGCGCCCCTGGCCTTTTTGCTTTCAGTCCGAGGTCCAGTGTGGCAGCGTCTTCACTTCCGCCGGAATCCAACAGGGTCACCTTCGCCAGGAGTCTGGGCTGCTTCGACGCGTCGATGATCGGTATCGGCGCGATGATCGGCGCGGGGATCTTCGTGCTGACCGGGATCGCGGCTGGGGAGGCGGGACCGGCGTCGATTCTTGCATTTGCGTTAAACGGCCTGGTCACCCTGATGACGGCGTTCTGCTACGCCGAACTGGCCTCCGCGATTCCCGAGGCCGGCGGCGGATATTCGTTCGTCAAGAAGGCGTTTCCCGGCCCGGTGGGGTTCCTGTCGGGATGGATGCTCTGGTTCGCCTATACCGTTGCGTGCAGCCTCTACGCGCTCGGCTTCGCGGGCTACTTCTGGGAGTTCTTCCATAAGTACCTTCCTGACGTCAGCCATACCATTCAGTCGACCACCGGCATTCAGCCTTCGGTTGCGCTGGTGACGGTGATCGTCAGCGGCGTCTTCGTATGGCTGAACGTCCGCGGCACGGAGGTCACGGGCAAGGCGGAGAACGTAATCACCATTTCCAAGATCCTCGTGCTCCTGGTTTTCGTCTGGTTCGGGCTGGCGCATATCTTCGCGACGCCCGCACAGGCGGCGCAGAGCTTCTCCCCATTCTTCCCGAAGGGACTGGGGGGCGTGCTGGTGGCCATGGGGCTGACGTTCATCGCTTTTGAAGGGTACGATCTCATTGCGACCGTCGCCGAGGAAATCAAACAGCCGGAAACCAATATTCCAAAGGCCACGTTCATTTCCCTGGGCGTGACCGTGGTCGTCTATCTGCTGATCGTCTTTGTCTCGCTGGGCGCGGTCCAGCCCGAGGCCACCTCGTCGTGGGAATTCCTGGGTCAATATCAGGAAACCGCGATTGTGAAGGCGGCGGACAGTTTCATGCCGGCGTTCGGCGTGGCAACCATCGTCTTCGGCGGGCTTCTGTCCACCATGTCCGCGCTGAACGCGACCGTGCTGGCCTCCAGCCGCGTGGCCTTCTCCATGGGCAGGGACCGATGGCTGCCGGCGGGGATGGCCTCGATTCACTCCGACAGGCGGACCCCACACGTCGCGATTCTCGTAACGGGCGCGATCCTGACCGGCATCGCGCTGCTTCTGCCCATCCACGTGGTCGGGTCGGCGGCCAGCCTGATGTTCCTGCTTACGTTTACGCTCGTGAACCTGTCGCTGCTCGTCCTGCGGCGCCGGGCGCCGGAAATCGAGCGCAGGTACAGGGTGCCGCTGTTCCCATGGCTGCCGCTGCTTGGCGCGGCGTCGAATATGCTGCTGGCTGTCTACCAGTTTCGTTTCGATCCAATGGCCTGGTACGTCGCGCTGGTGTGGATCGTGGCGGGGTTTTTCGCGTACACCATCCATTTCCGGAAGGAATCGGGCGAGGCCGAGCCCCACGTGTTGGACGCCCTTCCCCTCGAAACCGCCCGCGCGCCGTACAGGGTCCTGGTACCTGTGGCCAATCCGGGTACGATCGAGTCGCTGCTGGATATCTCCATACCCATCATAAAGGCGAGGAACGGCGACATTATCGTCAATACCACCGTGGAGGTCCCGATTCAGCTGCCCATCCAGGAAGGCATGAAGTACATCAACCACCGGATGCCCCTTCTGCGTACGGCCCAGGCCCACGCGCAGAAGCAGAACCTGCGCACGGTATCGGACATCCGTGTGGCGCACCGAGTGGACGAAGGCATACTCTCGGCGGTCTCGGACGAGCACGCGGACCTTCTGGTTATGGGATGGAAGGGATTTACAACCACGCGCGAGCGAATTTTCGGCGAGGTGCTGGACAGGGTGGTGAACCGGGCAACCGCGGACGTGGTGGTGGTCAAGCTGCAGGACCGGGCCCGGTTCGATCGCATCCTGCTCCCCACGGCCGGGGGTCCGCATACGCGGTTCGCCGTCGAGTTGCTCGAGCCGATCGTGGCGGCATACGGCTCCCGCGTGACCGCCTGCTACGTCATACCCGAAGATGCGGACGCTGACCGGGAAGAGGAAGCCATGGGGTGGATGCGGCAGACGCTGCGGAACGCAGACCTGGGCGAGGTGGAGTGCCGCGCGATCCGTTCCCGGTCGGTTCCGGCGGGCATTGCCAGGGCAGGCGCGGATTTCGATCTGATCGTGATGGGCGCGGCCAATACCGGCCTCTTCCAGCAACTTCTGTTCGGCGAGGTGCCCGACCGGGTCGGGCGATTCGCCAAAACTTCAGTGATGCTGGTCAAACAGCGCGAAGGCCGCGGCAAGGCGTGGCTGCGGCGATTGATGAGTTGAAACCGGTTCGATCACGAGGAGGCATTATGTTGAACGGTGGCGCAGTCACCCTTGACATCACGCCGCCGCTTGGAACGCTGATTCCAGGGCTGTTTCACGAGCGCAGGGCGGAGGGCGTACACGATCCGCTGAACGTCCGAAGTTTTGTCCTGGAGCGTGACGGTACGGGCATCGCGATTGCCGTCTGCGATCTCGTCGGCGTGTCGCGGAAGTACCTGGACCGTGCGAAGGCGCGAATTGCCGGGACCACGGGGCTGGCGCCCGAACGGGTGCTGATCTGCTGCACCCATACCCACTCCGGCGCGCAGACGGGAGACGACGCATATACGGCATTCCTGGTGGAACGGATCGCGGATTCCATGCGCATGGCCTGGGACGGACGCGACGCGGCGGCAGCGGGCTGGGGGTGCGCGGAAGAGGCCCGGCCGGTCTTCAACCGGCGGTTTCATATGGCCGACGGCACGGTGCGGACCAACCCGGGCCTCGGGAATCCCGACGTGGTGAGTTCCGCCGGTCCCGTCGACCCTGACGTGGGCGTACTCTGCATCCAGAAGCCGGATGGCGCGCCCGTGGGCCTGCTGTGCAACTACGCATTGCACTACGTGGGCGGCGGCGACCACGAGCGGGAGATTTCTGCGGACTACTTCGGGTATTTTTCCGGACTCATCCAGCGAATGCGAGGTGTCCGGTTTACGGCGGCCCTTTCGAACGGCGCTTCGGGCGACATCAACAACCACGACGTGATCGGAGGCAGCCGAAGCGCGAACGACCGGCACCAGCATTCGGAACGCGTCGCCGCGCTGGTGGCTGCCCAGGCCTTCTGGGCATGGAACGGGATGGATTTCGCCCGTGACCTGCCTCTCGGCGCTGAAATGGTGGAAGTGGCGCTTCAGCGCAAGGCCGGCCCTTCGCCGGCCGAAGTCGCCCGGGCGCGGGAAATCGATGAACGAGGACGGGGGACGATGGCGGATCGGGCGTTCGCCCGTCGCATTCTGCGCCGGATGGAGGAAGTTCCCGAGGAGGCGCGCACGTGGGTGCAGGCGCTGCGGATCGGAGACCTGGCCCTGGTGGGGGTTCCGGGAGAACTGCTGGTCAGACTCGGGCTGGAAATCAAGCAGCGGTCGCCGTTCGGGCAGACGATGGTGCTGGAGCTGGCAAACGATAGCGTAGGGTATCTGCCGGACGAGCAGGCATACCGGGAAGGCGGCTACGAACCCGAAGCGGCCCTGTACAGGCCGGGGTCCGGCGAGAAGATCGTGGAAGCGGCCGTTGAGTTGTTGGATCGGCTGTATCGCGCTTAGACCGCCGGTCCGGCAGCAACCGGCCAGAGACCGGTCTGGTTGCTTTTCCCGGGAGCGAGGGCATCCTGCCCTCGACGGCGAACAGGAGGGATCTTTGCGCCGTCATTCCGGATGTGGTTTCGGATGAAAGGGAAGCAATTGGCTTTTGATGTGGAGATTCATCGGTAGCTCGAAGTTCGAGGGCAGGATGCCCTCGCTCCGGTTTCGGATTGAGGTCAATCCCGACAATGGATTTTTCGTATTTTGGTTTTTCGTAGTCTCGTAGTCTCGTAGTCTCGTAGTCTCGTAGTCTCGTAGTCTCGTA
>JAPPJY010000062.1 GCA_028874335.1 Gemmatimonadota bacterium
GACCGGCGCTTTTGCAGCCGCGCGAAGACCGCTGGGAATTTTAAGACAGCTTCTATAGTTCATCTTGACGAGCGCGGCCGGAACGGGTTAACTTGAATTCCGTCCTGAATTGGCTTCGGAGACGATCAGGCGTGGACGGATCAGGTCAGAGGCGCCATCGTACATCGCTGTGCCGATGCCGCTGCCCGGTTCGCTTTCATTCGACCCTCCTGGAGATCACCCTCGTGTCAGTTCTGGTCATCGGCAGTTCCAATACGGATCTGATCGTTCAGTTGGAGAACCTGCCGAGCCCCGGCCAAACCGTTATGGCGGATGCGTTTTCGACCCTTCCGGGAGGCAAAGGCGCGAATCAGGCGGTAGCCGCGGCCCGCGCAGGCGCGTTTGTAACCTTCATCGCCAGGATCGGCAGCGATGCATTTGGCCTCCGGGCCATGCGCTGCCTGGAGACGGAGGGGATCGACACGACGTTTGTCCTGAGAGATCCTGACCTGGCATCGGGGATCGCCTCGATCCTGGTGGACAGAAGGGGTGAGAACGTCATCGCCGTGATCCCGGGCGCCAACGCAGCCCTTTCTCCTGTTCAGGTCGATGCCGCCGCTACCCTTTTCGAACGCGTTTCCATCTGCCTGCTTCAGCTTGAAACGCCGTTGCCGACCGTTCTGCATGCGACGGGTCTCGCGAAAGAACACGGCGTTCCGGTAATTCTCAACCCGGCGCCCGGGCGGAAGCTGCCCCCGCGGCTGCTCTCCGATCTGTTTATCCTGACGCCGAATGAGACGGAGACGGAAATACTCACCGGAATTCTGCCGGATTCCGAAAAGACCGCGCGCCAGGCCGCGGATATCCTGATGGACCTCGGCGTAAAGAACGTCGTCATCACCCTTGGCGCGCGCGGCGCGCTCCTTGCGTCGGCGCGGGAAACCGTAATGGTCCCCGCGCCGACGGTCGACGCCCGAGACACCACGGGCGCCGGCGACGCCTTCAACGGCGCTCTCGCCGCCGCACTCGGACAAGCGCGTTCGCTTGCCGACGCGGTCGCCTTTGCCAACTGCGCCGGCGCCCTGGCGGTTACCCGGGTCGGAGCACAGTCCGCGCTACCACGTGAAACGCAGATCCGGGCCCTCATGGACCAGAGGCCGCATTGACGGCGGAAATTCCCCTTTTTTCGCCTTTGCTCTTGACCCGATCTGCGCCCTGTCCTATATTTTGATCCCTCACATACACCAGGCAAGTTTGAACGGCATTCACCTCCCCCTCTCCCTGATTCCCCTAGAACGAAGGGAGCGTTGTATGGCGAACGGCACGGGTGTCGAGCCTCGACTCGACTACGAGGATCTTGTGGACGAGTTGGACCGGTTTGAGTTGCAGGCCAGAGACCTTCAGGTGCGTATCGCGAAGTTTATGAAGAATGCCAGGCAGACGCCGGCCGGCGAGACGGGTTCGGGTGTGGAACACCTTGGGATTGCAGCCGACTGAATTCACGTCTGCGCGTGGCAGCCGAAAACGAACAAGGCGGGGTGAAAACCCCGCCTTGTTTGTTTAAGTACGACGATAGAGTACGTCTTCAATTGCCGCGCGGCACCGTGACTAACGCGCATCGATCGGCCCGGCCATCTCCCGGTACAGCATCTTCAATGCGTCGAGATCGGCTTCGTCCAGCGGACCCATCTCGGATGCCGCAGCGTTCGCCTCGGCTTGCCCGGGCGTCTTGGCGCCGGGGATCACGCACGAGACGTCCTGATGGCTCAGCACGAATCGCAGCGCCGTCTGTGCGAGTGAGGGACTCCGGCCGCGCACCAGCGCCTCCACCCTGGCCACCTGGGCGAGGGCCCTCTGCAATCGCCCGTTCATCCGCCAGTCTTCCCGGAAATCCCCCCTGGGAAATCGGGCATCCTTGAGGTATTTCCCGCTCAGCAAACCTCTTGCAAGCGGCGCCTTGATCACCGTGCCGACGCCTGCGTTTCTCGCCGCCTCGAACAAACCGGGGTCCGGGCGCTGGTCCAGGATGCTATAGTAGATCTGCAACACATCCACACAGCCGGATTCGATGCAGAGCCGCCCCTGTTCAGCCGTATCGACAGATACGCCCGCCAAACGGATCGTGCCGGCTTCCTTCATTCTTGTCAGGAGTTCAAAAATATCGCCCCGCTGAATGGTCTCGGTATCCGGATCGTGGATATAATAGAGATCGATATAGTCCGTGCGCAGACACTGCAGGCTGGCCTGCAACGCCCGGATGAGGTAGATTGTCGAAAAATCACAGCAGGGCGCACCGTCTACGTACCACCACCCGCCCTTGGTTGCGAGTACGACGTGCTCCCGCCTCCCTTCCAGCGCCCTGCCCAAAACCCGTTCGCTGCGACCGTTTCCGTATGCGTCCGCCGTATCGAAAAGCGTCACGCCGACGTCGAGCGCCCGGTGTACGGCGCGAACGGACGTCTCGTCGCTTACGGGCCCCCAGTCCAACCCCCGAAACGGTCCGGCGCCGAATCCAACCTCCGAAATCCGTGGGCCGCCCTCGCAGAGCGCACGGCTTTTCATGGCAACCCCCGACGGGTCAAACCACCACCAAGTCAAAACGGCCCTCGAAGGCTCCCTCCCGGCGATTCCCTCGAAGGCCGAATTCGGTATCACTTGGATACCGCGGCAAAAATAGAACCTGCGAATCGGATTGTCAACCAAAATCAGGTTCGGTGCATCAGTCGGTCCACGTGCGACCCGACGCCCGGGGAATGTGGCGATTGGACCCTATTCGTCGCCCCGAACCGCATCCATCCGGTCTCTCGCCGCGTCGTCTCACGGCTGAAGACCGGTGAATCGGAATGGAACGTCTCAACAGCACAGGATATCCTTATAAAAATTATTTATTGATTTCATCAAATTTATAAATTTGTAATATATAACGTGGTACACTAGTATTCAACGGGCGGTTTCCGTGCTGGCGCTGCCTTTCCCGCGGGCTCCGGTGCGGGCGCCGTGGACGAGTCGATCCTGAAGAGGGACTCCGTTTTGAAACTGCCCGTCGCGATACTTATGGATCTGGACGATACGATCGTCTCCTATTCCACTTACGCGGGACCGTGCTGGAAAAGGGTCTGCTGCGATGCGGCAGGCCGGATTGACGGGGTCGATGCGGAGGAGCTGTACACAACGCTGACCGCAGCCAAAACGTGGTTTTGGTCCGATCCCGAACGGCACCGTGCAAACCGCCAGAACATGCCCCTTGCGATTCAGCGCGTTGTCCACCATGGCCTGTGCCGTCTTGGCATTGAGAGCTGGGAGCTGGCGGGAACGATTGCACAGTCGTACGAACGTGAACGCGGAAAGACGATAAAACCGTTCCCAGGCGCCCTCGAAACGCTTCGCAGGTTTCGGGCAGGCGGCGTACGGATGGCCCTGGTCACCAACGGGGGCGCCGAACCCCAGCGGGACAAGATTCGCAGATTCGATCTCGCGCCCTTCTTCGACGCCATCCTCATCGAGGGTGAGTGCGGTTACGGCAAACCGGATTCCCGAATCTACATGGATGCGCTCCGCCGCCTGGACGCCGCGCCCGGGGACGCGTGGATGGTGGGCGACAACCTGGAGTGGGAGGTCGCGGTTCCGCAGAAACTGGGCATCTACTGCATATGGAACGATGCAAAGGGGGAAGGTCTGCCGGAAAACAGCGGAATACTTCCGGATCGAATCATCAGGTCGTTACGAGAGCTGCTGCCATCCTCTATCGGCGCATCCCATTCAACGGCGCCGGAAAGGAATTAACCTTGATTCCTCATTTTTCGAGGACGTTAATTCGAATATGTGTCAGTTAACCAGGATTCGTATGTCTTCGTGGACGTTAAATCGAATATATGTAAGTTGATAAAGGCGATTAAACTGCTGATTACCAGGATACACCAGACACTGTACGTGAACTGAAAAAATGTCCTTCATGACGACCATTTCGGCCTGTTTCGAAGGGTTTCGTCGAGTTGCCGCGTTGCGGCTTTTGCGGAATTGAGCTTAATGGGTCTTCTTCATTTATATCGTACGCCGTTCCTCTCACGGACGCAAACGGATACCCTGCTCAACCAGGTCAGGCAGACCGTCTGTCCCCGCGTTGCGCGGCTTGAAACCGAAGCCTGCTTCAACGTCGAACTGAGCGGTACGTTAACCGCCGAAGAACGGACCCGGCTCGCCTGGCTTCTGGGTGAGACCTTCGAACCGGAAAGACTCGCCGCGACGCCGTTTCTGGGGGGGGAGGGTACTCTGATCGAGGTTGGACCGCGCCTGAACTTCAGCACGGCCTGGTCCACGAATGCCGTATCGGTCTGCCAGGCGTGCGGCCTCACGGGAATTGCGCGCATCGAACGATCCAGACGCTATCTTCTCCGGCCCGGCCTGACCCGGGACCGGAAGACCGCATTCCTGGATGCGGTCCACGACCGCATGACCGAGTGCGAATACCCCTCGCCCCTGTCGTCCTTCGAAACCGGCGCGCATCCGGAGCCGGTTTCCGAGGTTCCGCTCATTCAGGAGGGCAGGGCCGCGCTGGAGCGGATCAACAGGACCCTGGGCCTGGCCTTCGACGAATGGGACCTCGACTACTATACGAAACTCTTTCTGGGGCACTTCCGGCGAAACCCCACGAATGTGGAATGTTTCGACATCGCCCAGTCCAACAGCGAACACTCCCGGCACTGGTTTTTCCGCGGCCGGCTGAGGATCGACGGCGAAGAAATGCCGGAACATCTGATGGGCATGATTCAGCAACCCCTGCGGGCCAATCCGGGCAACAGCAGCATTGCGTTCCGGGACAACGCAAGCGGCATTAGGGGTTATTCCGCGAGGACCATCCTGCCCGCCAGGCCGGGAGAACCAGGCCCGTTCGTTGATTCCGAACGGAATTACGACATCATCTTCACCGCGGAAACGCACAACTTCCCCACCGGCGTCGCGCCGTTCCCCGGCGCTGAAACCGGTACCGGCGGGCGCATCCGGGACGTGCATGCCGCCGGCCGTGGCTCGCTGGTTGTCGCCGGTACCGCGGCCTACTGTGTGGGCAATCTCCGCATACCCGGCTATGAGATGCCGTGGGAGGACCGGGCGTTCGAATATGCCGGCAATTTCGCATCCCCCCTCCGGATCGAGATCGAAGCCAGCAACGGCGCATCTGACTACGGGAACAAATTCGGCGAACCGCTCATTCAGGGCTATACGCGCGCCTTCGGACTGCGATTGCCGGACGGTCAGCGCCGCGAATGGATTAAACCCATCATGTTCACCGGGGGCATTGGCCAGATCGACGCCCGCCACGTCACAAAGGGAAGCCCGGAGAAGAAGATGTGGGTGGTCAAGCTCGGAGGCCCCGCATACCGCATCGGGATGGGCGGCGGTGCGGCTTCGTCGATGGTGCAGGGCGAGAATACGGCGGAGCTGGACTTCAACGCCGTACAGCGCGGCGATGCGGAAATGGAGCAGAAGGTAAACCGGGTGATCCGCGCCTGCGTTGAAATGGGAGAAGAGAACCCCATCGTCAGCATTCACGACCAGGGGGCCGGCGGAAACTGCAACGTGCTCAAGGAAATCGTAGCGCCGGAAGGCGCCCGCATCCACGTTCGCGACCTGCCCGTGGGCGACCGGTCACTTTCCGTGCTGGAAATATGGGGCGCGGAATACCAGGAAAACGACGCCCTGCTGCTGCATCCCCGGCACGAGGCGGCGTTCAAGGCCCTGTGCGAGCGGGAAAAGATAGAGGCGGCATTCGTGGGACACGTAACCGGAAACGGAAGAATTGTCCTCTACGACGAAAACGACAACACCACCCCGGTGGACCTGGAACTGGACAAAGTGCTGGGCGATATGCCCCGCAAGAACTTCGAATTGTATCGTAAACGGCCCGCATTGACGCCGCTCGATCTGCCTGACGACATCACCGTGGAGTCCGCATTGAAGCGAGTGTTGCGACTCGTGTCGGTTGGCTCAAAGCGTTTCCTGACGAACAAGGTCGACCGGAGCGTCACCGGCCTGGTTGCCCGCCAGCAGTGCGCGGGCCCGCTTCAGCTCACGGTTTCGGACGTGGCCGTGATCGCGCAAAGCCATTTCGGCATAACCGGCGCCGCCACGTCCATCGGGGAACAGCCCGTTATCGGCCTGCTGGACCCCGATGCAATGGCGCGAATGACCGTCGGCGAGGCACTGACCAATCTGGTGTGGGCGAGGGTGAGCGCGCTTGAAGACGTCAAATGCTCCGGAAACTGGATGTGGGCTGCCAAACTGCCGGGCGAAGGCGCCGCGCTATACGATGCAGCCAGGTCCCTGGTGGATGTCATGCTTGAACTGGGTATCGCCATCGATGGGGGGAAAGACAGTCTCTCCATGGCCGCGCTGGCGCCCGGACCCGACGGGAGCGACGAGACCGTGACCGCGCCGGGCGCCCTGGTTGTCTCGGCCTATGTCACCTGCCCGGATGTCACGCAGGTTGTCACGCCCGACCTCAAACACCCTGATGAGGGCCGCCTGCTGCTTATCGACCTGTCGGGCGGACGGACACGCCTGGGCGGCTCCGCCCTTGCCCAGGTGTACAGCCAGATCGGCGACACGCCACCTGACGTGGACGACCCGGGCCTGTTGAAACGCGCGTTCAGCGCCGTGCAGCAACTCATCGCCGAAGACAACGTGGCCGCGGGCCACGACCGGAGCGACGGCGGCATCGTTACCTGTCTGCTTGAAATGGCTTTCGCCGGCAACTGCGGCATCAGCATCGATCTACCGAAGGCTTCAGATCCGATCGCGTCGCTGTTCGCCGAGGAGATGGGCCTGGTCATCGAAGCACACGCCGGGAAAGCGCCCCGCGTCATCGAGACTCTCAATGCCGCAGACGTGCCCTGCATTCCCATTGGCAATACCACGTCGGACACGTCCGTACGGATCGCTGTTAACGGCCGGACCGTTCTCAGCGACGCCATGGCGAATCTGCGCGACCTTTGGGAGGAAACGAGTTACCGTCTTGAACGGCTCCAGGCAAACCCGCGGTGCGTGGAACAGGAACGTCTCTCGCTGAAGGCGCGAAAGACACCCGGGTATACACTGCCGTACATGCCTTCGCCGACGGCGCCGGAGATTATGGCGTCCCGGACAAAGATTCCGGTTGCCATCGTCCGGGAGGAAGGCAGCAACGGCGACCGCGAGATGGCCTCGGCATTCCATGCGGCGGGAATGGAGCCCTGGGACGTGACCATGTCCGATCTTCAGGCCGAGCGGGTCCGACTGGACGCTTTTCGCGGCATCGCCTTTGTGGGTGGGTTCAGCTATGCGGACGTCCTGGATTCCGCCAAGGGATGGGCGGGGGTCATCCGGTTCAATCCGGGGCTTCGGGATCAGTTTCAGTCGTTTTTCGAACGCCCGGACACATTCAGTCTGGGCGTTTGCAACGGCTGCCAGCTGATGACCCTGCTCGGGTGGACGCCCTGGCCGGCAGACGAGATCAGGAATCAACCGCGTTTCATCCAGAATGCATCGGGGCGATTCGAATCACGTTTCGTTACGGTGCAGGTCCAGGAGAGTCCGGCCGTGATGCTCAGAAACATGGCAGGCGCCTCCCTGGGCATATGGGTTGCCCACGGTGAAGGCCGGGTCCACTTTCCCGGCCCCCGCATTCTTGAAGGGGTCATTCAGAGCAACCTGGCGCCCATCCGATACGTCGACGACGGGAATCACGTCAGCGAAGCTTATCCGTTCAACCCCAACGGCTCTCCCCACGGCATCGCCGCCCTGTGTTCTCCCGATGGGCGCCACCTGGCGATGATGCCGCACCCCGAGCGGACGTTCCTGAAATGGCAATGGGGCTGGATGCCGGAATCCTGGAAGCGTTCCCTGGACGCGTCGCCCTGGCTGCGGCTGTTCCAGAACGCCCGGGAATGGTGCGAGGAGAACTAGGGAAACACCGGGGACACCCGAGGCGAACGGGCATTCGCCTGCAGTCACCCGGGTCAGTATTGGGGACGCGGTATCCGCGCCCGGACACACCTCGGAAGCTGTTTTTAGATCGGGAGGCGCGATGACTGCAACGGTTCTGGACGGCAGAAAGCTTTCCGGGCAAATCGAAAGAGAACTGAAGCAACGGGTGGCGCGCATCAGGGCAAGCACAGGCGGCCGGATCCCCGTTCTGGCGACGATCCTGGTTGGAGACGATCCAGCGTCGGCCACCTATGTGCGCATGAAGCGAAACGCCTGCGAACGGGTGGGCATGGGTTCATTGAGGGTGCTGCTGCCCGAAGAAACCACCACGGACGAACTCCTCGCCGAGATCGACAGGCTCAATGCCGATCCTCGCGTACACGGAATCCTCCTGCAGCATCCGGTTCCCGCCCAGATCCACGAGCGGGCGTGCTTCGACCGGATCTCCACCAGGAAGGACGTGGATGGCGTTACGGCGCACGGCTTCGGACTGATGGCAATGGGCGCGCCTGCCTACGGGGCGGCGACACCGGCCGGCATCATGAAGCTCCTGAAGCATTACCGTGTTCCGCTGGAGGGCAGAACCGCCGCAGTCGTCGGCAGAAGCCCGATACTGGGCAAACCGATGGCCATGATGCTGTTGAATGCGAACGCCACCGTGACGATCTGTCATTCCAGAACCCGCGACCTGCCCGGTATTGTGCGCGCGGCCGACATTGTGGTTGGCGCCGTTGGAAGGCGGGAATTCATCAGGGCCGACTGGATCGCGGACAACGCCGTGGTCATCGACGCCGGTTACCATCCTGGCCCGGTCGGAGACGTGGAACTCTCCGCGGTCGTTCACCGATGTGCGGCTTACACCCCTGTGCCTGGCGGCGTGGGGCCAATGACGATCGTGACGCTGATCGCCCAGACCGTGGAATCCGCGGAGAGGGATGCCGCCGGATCCGGCCCCGCGCCCGCGAACGAACGCTGATGAAGCCCGGTCCAGTCGTCGAGGGGAAGCGCATTTCCATCCGGGTGCGTCAATCTCACCCGCCCATATCCCCCTGCCTGAGCATTCGAATGACCAGAAGCGTGATGTCGTCCGGTTGAGGCGCATCTCCCTTGAACCGGTACACGTCTTCGAGGATCACCGAGACCAGATCCGCCGCGCTCGCGTGGTTGTGCGCCCTGACGGTCTGTTCCAGCCGGTCGGACTCATAGAACTCGCCGGCGACGTTCCTCATGTCGGTCACGCCATCGCTGTAGAATACAAGCAAGTCGTCCGGCGCGACCTGAATGGTGGCTTCGGCGCGCCCTCCCGGACTTCCGGGTGGCAACACCATGCCCAGCGGTATGGACGGCAATTGAATCTCACGCAATTCCCGGTCCCTGGCGCAATAGTGGTACGGGAAAGGATGAGCGGCATTGACGAGTTGCACGCGTTGTGTCTCGAGATCGAGCGTGCCAAGGCAACAGGTGACAAAGCTGGCTTCGTCCATCTGCTCTCTCAAATCTTCATCCAGCCGCATCGCGACCTCGTTCAGCGGCTTCATACCACGGAATTCGTACCGGAAGATGCCGCTCAGCTGCATCGCGCGAACGGCAGCCTCCATCGCCTTTCCCGATACGTCCGCGGCGCCGAAGCCCAGCGTCCGATGCGCTTCGTCCAGCCAGAAATAGTTGAAATAGTCGCCGCCGACGTGGTTTGCCGGCGCACAGGCACCCGCGATTTCAAAGGAATCGTCACGGATCGGGACCGTGGGCAGCAGTCCCATCTGCATCCTGTGCGCCTGCTCCAACTCGGATTCCAGTTCGTGAATCTGTCGAGTCTGCGCCTCCCGCCACCGCCGATGCCGGTGCAGCGCGTAACCGGACGATACGCAAAGGGCCACCATCGAGAATACGCTGAGCGCGACGAACCACGGCCGCTGCCAGACCGGCGCCAGAACCACGAACGTGTGGCGCGCCGGTGTCGCGTCTACATTGAATCCCCGGTCCATCGCGCGCACTTCGAAGGTGTGGGGTCCCGGTGCCATCCTGCCCATGAGCGCCTGGTCTTCGGCCGAAAACTTCGACCAGTCGCCGCCGTCCACCCTCCAGGCGTACTTCAGATCCCGTGGCGGCGTCTGTTTCCACGCATCCTGACCGGAGAACTTGAACAGAACACTCTGGTAGGGAGCCACCTCGCCGGACGGCAGGGAAAGTCTGGTTTCAGGCGTATCTGTGTCCGGCGTATAACATCCCAGGCCCTTGTCCGTGGCAAACCAGATCCTCCCCTGCCGGTCCTGCGCCACGTCCCATACCCTGGCGCCAGGAAGGCCGTTGCGCGTCGTGTAACGCGTCCACGTCTCGCCATCGGTGTGAACCGCACCGATAACGAGCGTGGCCAGCCAGAGTATGCCGTCGTCATCCACGAATAGCCGATGCGCTCCGCCGAAGACCGTTTGGTCGCCCGTTGGAACGGGCTTCCACTCACCCCGATTGTACCGGAACATCCCGGCGAAGCGCGTCGCGGCCCAGACATCCCCCTGCGCCTCCTCCAGCGCGATGACGGGCTCGCCCGGCAACCCGTCGGCCGTGTCGAAAAACTCACGTACGCCGTCCTTTTCCAGGACGATACCGCCATTGGCGCCATACCACAGGTCGCCGTATTCTGACTCGAATACAGCGCTTACGCCACGGAAATCCTCCGACGAATGCAAAGTCCATTCCTCGCCGTCCAATCGGAACAGCCCGGTTCCCGTACCCGCCCACACGCCCCCGGCTCGCGAGGGAAAAACCGAGAGTATCCGGGAGCCCGGACCCGACGTGGGCAACTCAAACTCCTTCCAGAAGACCCCGTCGAATCGCAATACGCTTCGGTGTACGGCGGCCCAAAGCGTACCGCCCCTTCCTTTTCGCAACGCCACGATTCGTCCGGCCCTGCGACGACCGCCCGCGCGGATCGGGTACGCTTCGATCCAGCTGGCGCCGTCGAATTCGTAGACTCGTTCTCCCGTAGCCGCCCACAAACGACCATCCTCCGTCCGCTCGAGGGCAACTCCGCCCCGGTCGGACGCGCCCGCCCAAAGGCGGTGGTGGTCCCAGTTTGTCGCGCCGTATCGCGCCACACCCCACGCCGTTCCCAACCACACCGCGCCGTCATTGCTCACACAGACGGACATTACGAGATTGTTCGGGAGGCCGTTCTCTTCCGTAAAGACCTGGCGAACCCGCCAGCGACCCTCTGGCGTTGAAGCTTCTTCGGATGCCGCGAATCGAACGGCGCCGCCCACGGTTCCAACCCATATCGACCCGTCAGGGGCCGACGCGACGGACAGCACCCGGTCCGCGGGCATTCCGTCCTCCGTGGCGAACACGTGCCAACTTTGACCGTCGTAACGCAAAATGCCGTGGTTTTCGGTACCCAGCCAGACGGCCCCGTCGACCGCCTGCGCCATCGCGGTCACCGCACCACGTGCCAGTTCGGCGGGCCCGGAGACCTCCGCCCATGCATTTTTCGCCGGATCGAACCGGCTCATGCCCCCGCCCCGCCGACGCCCGGAACCCAGCACAAACGGCGCGCCCGGACGACGCCCCGCATACGCTGCCCAGACCGCGCCGTCTTTCGACCGCAACAGACATTGGACATAGTTGGACGCAAGTCCGTCCGCTTCGTCTATGATCTTCCATTCATCTCCGGCATAGTGGAGTATACCCATCCCTGCCGTGGCGAAACAGAGGCCGCCTCCGGCGACGCCCACAATTGGACCCACGTCGACGCCCGCGAGGTTTCCTAGCAGCATAACCGGCTCCCACCGGTCGCCGGACAGTCGGGCGATGCGGCCTCCCCCCCGCCCGCGAAGCACGAACCCCCCGGTAGCCCACAGCGTGCCGTTCTCAGCCTCGAAAAGCCCGGTGAAGCCGTTACCGGGCAATCCGTTTTCTTCACTGTAGGTCTGCCATGACTGGCCGTCGTACCGGGAAATGCCTCCGCGCGTGGCGAACCACATTGCGCCGTCTCTGGCCTGCACGACGGACGTTACGACGTTGTGGGCAAGCCCGTCTTTGTACTGGTACACCGTCCAATCCATTACCGGTGCCGTTTCCACGCTCGGCGGAAAGACCAGCAGCAGAACCAGGCCGATTTGAATTCTGAACATGCCTGCAAATGCTCCTGCTTACGGATCGGATCGACCCTCGAACGAACGGCGTGGCGCCCCACTTCCACCGATTGTCCGGAGCGCACCGACCCCTTGGACCTCAACGCTGCGATTCCACCTTCTTTTGCCCCGAAAAAACCGAAGGCCGCCCGAATACAGGCGACCGTTCTCCATCCGGATCGGTTGCAGTTCTCAGAAATCCGCTACGGTATCGGCTTCCTGTATGATTCCTATCACATCGCGCAGAACGTCTACAGGCTTCTGTTCTCCGTCGACCTTGCGAATCACGTCAGCCGGATAGAATTCCAGCAGAGGTGCGGTTTCTCTTTCGAATTCCCGCAAACGCCTCCTGATAACGGCCTCGCTGGCGTCGTCGAGCCGGTTCTCCCGGAGCGCCCGGCGCAGCGCACGTGCGACCAGTACGTTGTCGTTGGCGATATCCAGATAGATGAGGAGATTGAGGTCGATATAGTCCGCCATCATTTCGGCCTGGCGCAAATTGCGGGGAATGCCGTCAAGAACGAGCACTTCCTCGTCCGGTCGAAAACCGCCGTTCTGGATAGCGCCGCGGATGTGGTCCAGCCACAGTTGAACGGTGAACTGGTCCGGGACCAGCCGGCCCTTGCCGGAGTAAGCAAGGAAGATCTTGCCAAGTTCACTGCCAGGATCCAGTGACCTGAAAACGTCCCCGCAGGCCAAATGGTGGAATCCCGGGATGTTCCCCAGGATTCTCCCCTGCGTGCCCTTGCCGGATCCGGGCGCGCCAACGACCAGAATAGTCCGATGTCTTTCCCGTCGATCCATCGTATGCCGCTCCCTGATTGCGTTCAGGTCCGTGCGCTATGAGATCATTCAGCCCGCGCGGGAGGATTGCAGCTTTCCCATCTTCGCAAGCACTTCTTTCAACTGGTGCAGATCGCCTCCGGACAATCGACGCACGGGTCGACGTGGCGGTCCGCCCGCATCGCAAACGAGCTCTGCGCCGGCTTTCAGCATTGCCGGATGGGTTCCCAACGCAAAGGCGGATCGAAGCGGGGCAAGCCGCTTCTGATATTCCAGCGCGCCGCAGGCGTCTCCGGCTATGTACCGCTCGTAAATGCCCACTCCCAGTTCAGGCGCTACGTTGGCGCTTGCCGCAATTGCGCCGGCGGCGCCGTGGACGAGGGCGGCGTAGATCAGCGTGTCGCGACCCATGATGACGCGAAATTCCTCAGGCGCCAGCCGCAGGTATTCGAGCGTTTGTGTAAAATCGCCCGAACTCTCCTTGATTCCAACGATATTGCCGAATGTTTCCGCCAGCCTCATTACAAGATTGACCGAAAGGCTGTTTCCCGTTCTCGCCGGGAGATCGTACAGGAGTACCGGAAGGTCCACGGCGCGGGCGATCGCCGCAAAGTGGCAGAACATCTCCTCCGGGTCCGGCGTAATGAAGTAGGGCGTCAGCACAGAAAGGCAATCCGCCCCCGCCTCCTGTGCCGCTTCCGCCAGCCGCACGGCCTCGGCCGTCGAATTCGCCGCCGTTCCCACATAGACCGGAACTCGCCCCGCCGTATAGCCCACGGTCCACTCAGAAAGCCTTTTCTTTTCTTCCGTGCTCAGCGCCCAGGGCTCCCCGGCGGTCCCCCCCGCGAATACCCCATGGGCACCCGCTGCGATGACGTAGTTCAACAGGCGTTCAAGCCCCGCCTCATCCAGTGCTTCGTCGCCGGTCATCGGAGTGACAAGCGCCGGAATCAGCCCGCGCACAAACGTGCTGTCCATTCACACCCTCACAAGGATTCCCGAAGATTTTCCCCGGGAAAGTTGCACCAAACCTATAGTATACAAACCGGGGTTGAAGATGTCAAACCGAACCTGCCAGGAACCATTTGATCTTGACTTTATTCAATAAAGATCTTATTTTTAAGCATCTTAGAGTCAAATATCGGGCTCATCACCGTTGTTCCTGGTGTACACAGCGGGGCCGTCCGCAATTCCGGACCCCCGGTATTTTTTCTTTCAAATACAGGACTCGCAGATCCGGGTAATCCCCCAAAAAGGAAGAGAGACAGGACGATGGATCGGCTTTATCTCACAAAAGACGGATACAACAAGATCCGGACAGAACTGGAGCGCCTCAGAACCCGGGAACGGCCGGCGGTCATCGACGCGATCGCCAGAGCCCGGGAACATGGCGACCTGAGCGAGAACGCGGAATACCACAGCGCCAAGGAACGTCAGATGTTCATTGAGAAGAAAATCGCCGAACTCCAGGACAAGCTGGTTCGGTCTGAAATTATCGACGAGAGTCTAATGGCCAAGGACAAGGCCTATCTCGGAGCCACGGTCACCTTAAAGGATCGGAGGACCGGCGAACAGATCCGCTATACCCTGGTCTCCACAGACGAAGCGGATTTCGAACAGAACAAGATCTCTACGCAGTCTCCGGTTGGCCGCGCGCTTCTGGGAAAAAGCGTTGGTGAGCAGGTGGAAGCGAAGGTTCCGGTGGGCACGCTCGCCTATGAGATTCTGGATATCAGCAGGGATTAACCCGCGAGCGCGTCGAAATCAAAAAGCAGAGGGAATTCCCGTCCTCTGCTTCATTTGTTAAGACCCTGAGTCAAACCCAATCTTCAGGCACTGTTGATCAACCGCGCCACGACCTCGCAGTGCGGCGTATGGGGAAACATGTCCACAAGCTGCACGTAGTCGGTCCTGTAGCCTGAAGACTCCAGCCGGATCAGGTCCGCACCCAGCGCCTCCGGGTTGCACGAAACATATACGATGCGCTCCGGGCGCAGATCACAGATCGCCGCTATGGCCTTCATATGCATACCCGGCCGCGGTGGATCGGCGACCACCGTTTCAAAACGTTCTCCCCGCTCACGAATCTGCCAGAGGATCTCTTCCGCCGCGCCCGCGATAAACCGGCAGTTGGACACACCGTTTAACGCGCTGTTGCGGACCGCATCCCGAACCGCCCCCTCACCGGCCTCGATACCAAGTACATAGCCGGCCTTCCGCGACAGGTGCAGCGAAATCGCGCCCGTTCCGCAATACACGTCCAGAATACGGTCGTCCGGACGGGGGTCGGCCAACTCGACCACCCGCCTGTAAAGATGCCTGGCCTGGCGGGTGTTGGTCTGGAAAAACGAACCCGGTGAAATCTCAAATGTGAAATCACCCAGTTTCTCTCTAACGGTACCCGTCCCCGCGAGTACCTCTTCGCGGTCGCCGATGGCCACCTGGGCACGCCGCAGATTGACGCTACGGATAACACTCCTGACCTCCGGAAACGTCTCCTCCAGCATCTTTCCCACCGACTCCGCCTCGGGAAACGCGTCCCCCGACGTTGTCAGCACAACCATGGTTTCACCCGTCAGCTTGCCCTCGCGAATGGTCAGGAATCTGAGCAGACCTTCATGGCGCTTCAGATGATAAACGGAGTGCGAGCTGACAAGGTTGCGCACGCGATCGACGATGCGGTTTGACGTTTCCGACTGGAGATAACACGCGTCCAGGTCGAATACCCGGTCGAAACGCCCCCAGACGTGCAGGCCCACCTCGGTACGCCCCTCCGGCGACGAACCGAAGGAGAACTCCATCTTGTTCCGGTAGAAGAACGGGTCTGCGGAAGGCAATGGCGCGTCCAGTTTCGTATCTATTCCGGCCTCTGCCAGACAGTTCCGCACCAGGTCCTGCTTCAATCTCACCTGGGAGTCGTAGGGAATGTCCTGCCATAGGCAACCGCCGCAGAGCCCAAAGTGAGAACAGCGTGCAGGCGACCGCTCGACTCGGGTGGAGAGCAGCTCCTCCAGACTGGCTTCGGCCCGGCGCAACCGGTTCCTGATCTTGCGTACACGCGCCCGGACCCGGTCTCCGGGCACTGCGCCGCGGACAAGCATGGTATAGGCGCCCATCCGGCCCAGACCGTTTCCCCGTCGATCCAGCCGTTCGATGTCAATCTCTACCTGATCGCCCCGCCTGGGTTTCAGCACGCGGGTCCTCCTCCTTCAGAAGGGCGGACGGCGCTCGAAAAGGACCTCTGTGCAACTCGCCGGTCAGCCCCTCCTGTTGAACGAATCCATCCGCGGAAAACAACACGACGCCCTGAAAACCCCTGTCGCGCGCGATCTCGATCTGAGCCACCGTTTCGTCGGCATTCTGGTTCCAGACGCCGATTCCCGCGTACAGACCGGCCTTCTCCACTCGCTTCCTTGCTTCGGCCATCTGGCGATCGATCTCTGGAGTCGATCCCTCATAGAACATAGGCACCACAAAGTCCACGAGCCCCCTGTTGCTCCATGCGATCCAGTCCTGTCCGTACTGCGTGTTTGCGGATTCGATGTCCGGTTTTACAGCGGCAGACAGCCTGACAGCGGGTTTGAGGCGTGCGATCGCATCACGCACCTGGCCTACGAGCAGACTGACCTGTTCGCTGCGCCATCGATGCCACAACTTCCTGACATCGGTCACGTCCGCACCGGCGCCTGCACCGGCCTCGTTGTCATTCCGGCCGGCTGGGTCCAGGCCGTAGCGCGCCTTGAAGGCTTCGTTCACGGCGGGACTGTAGTCGTAATGGATATTCGGGTACCGAACATAGTCCATGTGAATACCGTCGATATCGTATTCGTCCACGATCTCTTCGATGACCCCGACCAGATGGGCCCTGACTTCGGGAACGCCGGGCGAAAGGAATCTCCCGGTCACTCCGCGTTCGACAAGATCGACGCCGTCGAGCGCGACGCGCCCCATATCTATCCCGTCTGCGGATCGCATGAACCATTCGGGATGTTGAAGATAAACATGCCGCTGCGACGCCGGCCGCTGCTCCGTCGGTTTCCAGGTTAGGTATATATTCACCCACGCGTGTACTTCCAGGCCGGCCCGGTGCCCCTCTTCCACGAGAAGCGCAAGTGGATCGAAATCAGGATCGGACAGGGATTCCGATCTGGGTACCAGGCGGCTTCGGTAAAAGGCATCGCCTCTGCCGCGAACCTGAACCAGGAGCGCGTTCAACCGGGCGTCTACGGCAATGCGCACCGCGCGCATGGCCTGCTCACGATTCTTCAGCCAGTGGCGAACCACCCACAATCCCCTGAATTCCTCCTGTGACCGGCCGGATGCATCCGCGGAACCCGACCCGAAGCAGAACGCAAGGCAAAGACAGACGAGTATCGTCCGGAGAAAGGCCGGGAACACAAAGGGCAAATCGACCGGTCTGTCGATTTGCCCTCTCGTCACGAAATTGTCACGGCGTAACGGATTCATTTTTTCGTACGCTCTTGGGCCTCACTCGATTCGTCGGCTTGCCCGGTCTCGGCCTCGCCGGATGAATCCGAAGCCGGTTTACTCGCGGCGCCCGTTACCTTGTCAGCGGAAGTTTCCGCCGGTTCCCCGCTTTCGCTGCGGACACCGCCACCATCGTCCGACTCCGGTCGTCCGGCAGAATCGGCTCTGGTTTCCTCCCCGACCATTTCCACCAGGCACATCTCGACGCGGTCACCGCGGCGGGGGCCAAGTTTGAGCAACCGGAGATAGCCGCCATTGCGTTCAGAAAACGAAACTGCAATCTCATCGAAGAGCCTGGCAACCACACGCTGGTTTCGAATCCGTCGCAGGACCTGCCGTCTCGCGTGTAAGTCGCCCCTCTTCGCGAACGTTATAAGGCGTTCGGCCACGCCGCGCAACTCCTTGGCCTTTGCGTGGGTTGTGCGTATGGAACCGTACGTGAACAGAGACGCGGCCATGTTGTTCAACATTGCCCTCTTGTGGCTGGCCGTACGCCCGAGCTTACGCCCCCGTTTTCCGTGTCTCATAGCCCGTCTTTCAGGTTAAGTAGCTGTATTAAAACTCATCTTCCAGTACCGCGACTTCCTCGCTCTTCGGGGCAATCCCGCTGTATTTCGATATGTCCATTCCAAACTGAAGGCCCAGCCCTTCCAGGATTGCAGTCAACTCGTTCAGCGACTTGCGGCCGAAATTCCGGAACTTCAGCATTTCAGTCTCGGTTTTTTGGACAAGGTCTTCAAGTGTGAGAATATTGGCCGCCTTCAAACAGTTGGCGGAACGCACGGACAGTTCCAGTTCTTCCACCGGCATCTGCAGAAGCGATGCCACGCGCTGCGTGTCTTCGTCGATGATTTCCTCGTACTCCTCCTCCGGCTCTTCTTCGAAGTGTATGAAGAGCTCCAGATGGTCCTTCAATATCTTTGCCGCGTGAGACACGGCGTCGTCAGGCCGTACGGCACCGCTCGTCCAGACGGTCAGTGTCAATTTATCGTAGTCCGTCTGTTGCCCGACGCGGGCGTTGTCCACCTCGTAATGCACCTTTCTGATGGGAGAAAATGCCGAATCGAGCATAATCGTATCCGTGGCGGGGTCGGTGACTTTATTCTCTTCAGCCAGCACGTAACCCCTCCCCTTGCCTACGGTGATCTCCATTTCGAGATGGCCGTCCTGATCCAGAGATGCGATGTGCTGGTCGGGATTCATCACCTCGACATCGGCGTCCACCTCCAGTTCCTTCGCCGTCAAACTGTCCGGCCCCTCTTTGTCGATACGAAGCAGCTTGTCTTCGTCCGAATGCACCCTCAGGTTTACTTCCTTGAGATTCAGTACGATTTCAGTCATGTCTTCGACGACGCCCTGTACAACGGAGAACTCGTGCTGCACACCTTCCACACGAATGGCCTTGACGGCTGCGCCTTCAATCGATGAAAGCAATATGCGGCGCAATGCATTGCCAATGGTGGTACCGAACCCGCGTTCAAGAGGTTGAACTGTGAACATCCCGTAAGAGTCGGTGAGGCTACCCTCATCGATCTGCACGGACCTGGGCATCTGGAAGTTCTTAGGCTTCATACAGGAATTCTCCTTGGATCCACGGTAAGACAATATGGCAATCCGTTCCCTGCCGTGTAAACGGGGTCGTTCGCCATCGAGCCGAGGCGGCTATTTCGAATACAACTCCACGATGAGTTGCTCCTCGACGGGCGTCGGAATACCCTCCCTGTCGGGATACTCGAGAACGGTTCCGGTGAGATTGACTTTGTCCAGGGACAGCCACGCCGCCTGCCGCCCCTCGCCGACCCGCTTGATGGAGTCGTGGATCAACGCCAGCTGCCGGCTCTTTTCCCGGACCTGAATGGTATCCCCGGGCGAGACCTGAAAGGAAGGGACGTCGACGATGCGCCCGTTCACCATGATGTGCCGGTGCCGCACGAGTTGACGGGCCGCCTTGTGAGAAGGCGCGAAGCCCAGCCGGTGGGTGACGTTGTCCAGGCGGCTTTCGAGCGTCTGCAGGAGGAGTTCCCCGGTGACACCCTTCCGGCGGGCGGCCTTGTGATAATAGCCTCGGAACTGATTCTCCAACACGCCGTACTGGCGTTTGGCCTTTTGCTTCTCCCTGAGCTGCAGGGCATATTCAGACGGCTTGCGTCCCTGCCGCTGTCCGTGCATGCCGGGCGCATAGCTGCGCTTTTCAAACGAACATTTGTCCAGATAGCAGCGTTCGCCTTTGAGGAACAGTTTTACGCCTTCACGGCGACACAATTTACAACTGGAATCCGTATACCTTGCCATGCAATAGACCTCCCAGGCCGGATGCCGTTATACGCGCCGCCGCTTTGGCGGCCGGCAACCGTTGTGAGGAATCGGTGTAACGTCGCGAATCGCCGCGATTTCCAACCCTGCGCCCTGCAGGGCGCGGACGGCGGCTTCGCGGCCGACACCTGGACCCTTGACCCAAACCTCGACACGTCGCAGACCCATGGACATCGCATCCTTTGCCGCGGCTTCCGCGGCCAACTGCGCGGCAAATGGCGTACTCTTGCGTGAACCCTTGAACCCCACCTTGCCGGTGGTGGACCACGAAATCACGTGTCCGTCTTTGTCGGTCAGGGTCACGATGGTATTGTTGAACGTGGCCTTAATGTGGGCAACGCCCTGTCCGTCGACCCGCTTGTTCCTTCTTCGGCCTCTTCTCTGTTCCGGCGGCAAGTGATCGCCTCCTTAGAAGTTGTTTTAAAATTACCGGTGAGTTCCCGAGCGCGAGCGAAAAAGTGG
>JAPPJY010000066.1:0-13984 GCA_028874335.1 Gemmatimonadota bacterium
AAGCGACCAAAAGGAACCAAAAGTCGCCGCTGGGCGCGGGGCCTGCCATATGCATGGCGCGAATACCCTCACAGGACGCACCTGACAAGACGGCCTGTCAACTCCAGGGAATGCCGTGAATCGTTGCGGGACGGAACGACGCGCCCTGCGTTGGAAGTTCTCGCGAGAGACTTCGCACTCGATTGCCGATTACCTTTTTGATAGCGAGACCTCTCCCCCGCCTGTCGTCATGCCCGAAAGATTTCGCTTTACAATGAATCCCTTTTGGGTTAATCTTATATTTGAAATTGGTCTGACCATCATCATAACAGTAAAAGAACGAACGGGGTTCCCCGCTGTCAAGGGTAAACTTGCCGGAGGACGGCACGATGGGCCAAATCGCCGATATCGGAACGCGCATCGAACTGGTGTCCATGGATCCGCATTTTCATGATATCACGATCGGCCTCTACCGGCAGGAGCACGAAGGGGCTCCCGTGTATCGCGTACATACCTACAGCGGAAGAGCAGGGGCCGACCAGCGGATCGCATTCGTCACCAATGGGATGGTGGTGCTGGGCGGAATGGTGCAGACACCCGACGGGCTGCTGCGGTTTCCGTGCGGAGAAGCCCACGAACTGGCCTGCCGGCGGGTCTTTATCGAGTCGTGCAAGCTGGCTTCCGGCGGCGAGTTGAAGGTCCGTCCACTGACGATCGTCGACAGGAAGTCCGGATTGAACATCACGCTTGCCCGTGCGGGCAGCGGCGAGTACCGCGTCAATGCGGAGGGGGAGGGAAGGGACGCCGCGCGGAGAATCTCGGTAATCGCGGGCGGGCTGGTCAAGCTCGGTGAAATGCAGTCCCGAAGCCCGGATACGGTCGCATTTTCGTGCGGACACGACCACGACGCTGTTGTGGGTCTGCTTCTGGTTCGGGCCCCGAATGTCCGGGCGGCGGTTCGCGAACAGGAGACGTCGGGCGCACGTGGCGTCCTGTCCGCGCCCAGCCAGCAGCGGTAGCGCCGGCGCGCCGCGAAAACGGACTGTCAGACAGGAGTATCGGCATATGGAAACTCAAACAGTGGATCCGATGACCGGCCGCGAGCGTGTTCTGGCGGCGCTGAACCGGGAGCCGGTGGACCGGACGCCCGTGTGCAACCCTACGTCGGTGGCGACGGTAGAGTTGATGGATCTGGTGGACGCGCCCTTTCCGCAGGCGAACCGCGACCCGGAACTGATGGCCCGCCTTGCCGCCACGGGGTATACGGAATTGGGGTTCGATTCGATCATGCCGGTGTTCACGATTATCCAGGAGTCGTCCGCATTGGGCTGCAAGATCCAGTGGGAGCAGAAAGACAACTGGCCCACCGTGAGGATGCGCGAGCCCATCTGGGAAGACGTGGACGACGTTCAGATTCCACCGGACCTGCTCACGCACCAGGATACGAAGTGCGTTCTGGACGCGATCCGGATTCTGAAAAAGGAGTATGGAGATGACGTGGCCGTCATCGGCAAGACAATGGGCCCATGGTCGCTGGGATACCACTGCTTCGGCGTGGAGCCCTTTCTGCTCATGTCTCTGGACGACCCTGACAAGACCAGGGCATGCCTGGACAGAATGAAGGAAGTGACGGTGGACTTCGGGGTGGCGCAGATCGAGGCGGGCGCCGACGCGCTTACGCTGCCCGATCACGCGACGGGCGACCTGGTGAGCGGGGAATACTACAAGCGGTATCTGCGTGACCTGCATATCGAGTTTGTGGAGCGGATCCCGATTCCGCTGATTCTGCACATCTGCGGGCGGACGGTCGATCGAATGGAGTACATCGCGCAGACGGGAATGTCCGCATTCCATTATGACTCGAAGAACGAGCCGGGAGAGTCCATGGCGGCGGTGAAGGAGCGGATCTCGCTCGTGGGCAACATCAACAATCCGGAAACGCTGTTTTCAAAAGGGCCGGCGGCCGTAAGGCAGGAGGTTTTCAGGAATCTGGACGCAGGCGTGCATCTCGTGGGTCCGGAGTGCGCGATCCCGTTGCAGACGTCCATCGAAAACCTGAAAGAGATTCCAGGCGCGGTCCGGGACTGGCACCGGGAGATGCAGGCGGGGTAAGAAGCTGTTTTAAAATTACCGGTGAGTTCCCGAGCGCGAGCGAAAAAGTGGCGGTCAAGGCGGGAATAGGGGCAGGTGAATAATGGCGGAAATTACCGATATTGGAAACGAATTCATCCGCGACGAAATCGAGGAGTTCCTCGAGCGGGAAGAAGAACGGGAGCGGGCGATCGCCACGTTTGCCGGAGTCACTCCCGATATGCAGGCCATTGCCGCGGCCCTGATCGACGGCGACCATCACGAAGTGGACGCGTTGACCAAAGCCGCTCTGGATGCAGGAACCGGGGCGCTGGAGGTGATGGACGACGGGTTGATCGCGGGAATGGGCATCGTGGGAATCAAGTTCCGTGAAAACTTCATCTTCGTTCCGGAAGTGCTGGCGTGCGCGCGTGCGATGAAGGCCGGCATGGCCTATATCGAACCCATTCTCTCCGCGTCGGGCATCGAGCCGATCGGAACGGTCATCATGGGAACTGTAAAGGGCGACCTGCACGACATCGGAAAGAACCTCTGCATCATGATGCTTCGCGGCGCGGGGTTTGTCGTTCACGATCTGGGGGTGGACACTTCGGAGGACGAATTCATGGATGCCGTGGAGGAACACGGCGCTCCGCTGCTGGGGATGTCGGCGCTGCTGACGACAACCATGCCCAATATGGGCAAGACGATAGAGGCATTCATCGATGCGGATTTGCGTGAAGACGTCAAGATCATGGTGGGTGGCGCGCCCGTCACGCAGGAATTCGCCGACGATATGGGCGCCGACGGGTACGGCAAGGACGCGATGGCGTGCGTTGCCCTGGCCAAAGACCTGCTCGAGGAGATGAAGGTAGAGTCCAACCTGAACCCCTGAGCCTAACCTTGATTCCTAAGTCTTCGGGGACGTTAATTCGAATATGTGCTTGTAAATAAAGGCGATTAGAAGGCTGATTACCAGGATACACCAGGTCACTGGCCGTGAAGGGAAAAAACGTCTTTCCATACGTCGATAACGCCCTGTTTCGGAGGGTTTTATCGCGTCGCCGCGTTGCTGCTTCTTTCGGATTGAGCCTAACCATGCACAAGATCGACAAAGCGGAATATCAGAAGCGGCTGGACAGGATTACGGAACTGTTTGCCGGCATGATCGCCCATGCCGACGAACTCTCAACCGTACGGTGCCCGTACAAGAACCGTTTCGACGAATGTACGGCCCGGTTCGGCTGCAGAAATCAGCGCAGGCCCCGCCCGGGCAAATCGCTGCTGATGTGCGGCGGGGACGACAAGCTGGACTACCGCGGCGCCTGGGAAACGGAGGAGAAACTGGGCGCGTTCGTCGGGGGCGACGAATAGTACGCATGGGTACCATATCTCACGACGGTAAACGGAGGGCGCTGGCAGCCGGGAAGACGATATTCGACTATGCGGACGAACTGGCGGTGCAGGTGCCCACTTCGTGCGGCCGCACCGGACACTGTCACGAGTGTGTGGTTGAAATCATGCGGGGGATGGACGCACTGCGGCCGCGGAACGACGTGGAGTCGTTCCTGCGGGAGAATTACCGACTCGCGTGCCAGGCGGTGGTTGAAAACGACGGCGCCGATATCGAGTTCTCGCCTTTGAGGCGCAAACCCAGGATTCTTTCACATTCCCTGGAAAGACCGCTGGATCCGGACCCCCTGGTCACGCGCCGGGGGGACGTTGTTTATTATGACGGCGTCGCCGTCGACCGGTATCGCGGCCACCTGTACGGAATCGCGATTGACCTGGGCACGACAACGGTCGTAATGGACCTGGTGGATCTGACCACGGGCAAGAGCGTCCACGTGAGTTCGTTCGAGAACCCGCAGCGCTTCGGCGGCAGCGACGTGATGCACCGCATCTCATACGACGGGGAGTTTCAGGGCGAACTGCAGAAGGCGGTCGTCAACGCGATCAACCACGAAATCCACGATCTGGGAAGAAGATTCGGGTTTGTCCGCCGGGAAATCTACGAGATCGTCGTGGCGGGAAACGCCACGATGCGGGACATCTTCTTCAAGCTGGACGTGCAGAGCATCGGCCAGAGACCGTACAAGTCCCGCGTGGAGCACGCATTTCTCAAGGGCGTGCGGGAGACGACCTCCCTGCTCGAGGGTTCCAGGCGACTGGGGCTGCGCGCCAATCCGAGGGCGAAGGTCTACGGGATGCCCCTGATCGCCAGCCACGTGGGGGCGGATACCGCGGCAGACCTCCTGGCGACGGACCTGATGTCTCAGGATGGCGTGGTGATGCTGGTGGACGTGGGGACCAACACCGAGGTGGTGGTGCGGAGCCCGGACGGACTGCTCACGGCCTCATGTCCGGCCGGGCCCGCGTTCGAGGGCGGGCTGGTCCGGTACGGGATGCCCGGCCACGAGGGCGCCATCGAGTCGATCCGTCTGCAAGACGGCGGGTTCCAGTACAGCACCATTGGAAACGTCGAACCGGAGGGGATCTGCGGGTCCGGGTTGATCGATCTGCTCGCGGAGTTACGGCGGCACGATCTCATGGCGCCCAAGGGGATGTTTTCCGACAGGTCCTTCGAGGTTCCGGTTGTCCCGGATTACGGGATCACGCTGTCCCGCGAAGACGCCAGCAATCTGGCGCAGGCCAAGGCCGCGAATTTCTGCGGGCAGTTCATCCTGATGCGGCGCCTCGGGGTGGGCCCGGAAGATATCGACACGCTCTATCTGGCCGGGGGATTCGCGAACTTCGTGAACGTCCGGAACGCGATCGAGATCGGGTTCCTGGCGCCGGTCGACGAGGAACGCGTGGTGAAGACGGGAAATGCGGCGGTCCAGGGGGCGCGTGAGGTCCTGCTTTCGCGTGAGAAAAGGGCGACCGTCGAGGCGCTGGTGAAAGATATCGAGCACGTCGAACTCGAAACGACACCGGATTTCTTCGAGGTGTTCGTGGAAGGATGTCAGTTCAAGCCGATGCCCAATTCAACAGCCGGGAAGAAGGAAGAAGGAAGAAGGAAGAAGGGTAAATAACCTTACGTTATGTAACGTCCGCAAACGGACTCTCGCCGCGCAAGACGAGAAGAGGTTTGGGGAACGGATCGCGAGACCGATGGGCCTTGGCGTGGGCGTCTTAGGTCCACCGGCTGACGTCTCCCCGTCTGAAAAAGAACCAACCCTACGAAAGCCGAATATCTACGAATTGATCTCGCGGGGTTACGCGCAGTCGTTATTTTTGTAGGGGCAACCCTTGTGGTTGCCCGTGTAGCGGTGGGGCCATCGGTGATGCCCTACGCTATTCCTTAACAGGAACCGCATTTGGCTGAAGGCTGAAAGCTCCTCCAACCCTGGAAACTACACCATGAACGGACGCGAAGTCTCTAGCGAGTACTTCCAGAGCAGGGCGCGTGGTTCCGTTCGTCACCGAGGATGATTGTCCTCCTGGGTTTGGCAGGCGAGCGAATCAGGTGAGTCCTGTGAGGATATTCGCGCCATGCATACGGCAGGCCCCGCGCCCAGCGGCGACTTTTGGTTCCTTTTGGTCGCTTCAAAAGGAACACGCCGTAGGCAGGGAATCTGGGGAGATGTGGAATTTGATTTTGCCTCTCGTTTTTGATTTTAGCTGACGGCTGATAGCTGATAGCTTCCTCCGAGGGGGCCGTTACGAAAGGTCCCCCGCAAAAGCACGAGTAAATTCTCATGGCGGCAACTTTAATAAAATCAGATCCAGCCCCCGACAACGGGAAGAAACGCTCCCTGCGCCATCTGCTCGAGGAAACGGACGCGTTCGTCGTCTGCGTGGAACTGGTCAATTCCCGGGGAGTGATCACCGAGCGCCGCGGACGCCAGGTTCTGGATCTCGCGCGTTCGCTTGCCGACCACCCTGGCGTGCACGCGCTGAGCATAACCGACAATCCGGGCGGGAACGCCACGAACAGCCCGGACGCGATGGGAATGGACCTGCTGGGCCGGGGCAAGGAAGTCATCATTCACCTGTCGTGCAAGGACTGGAACCGGAATGCGCTGCTCAGCCGGGGCTGGGAGCTGGCAAGCGAAGGGTTCGAAAACGTGCTTGCGCTTTCCGGCGACTACCCCGCAACCGGATATCACGGGCAGGCGGGCGCCGTGTTCGATACGGATTCGGTCGGCCTCCTGAAAATGTTCTCGGAGATGAATTCAGGCATGCGGCTCGAAGGCGTCAGAGGCGATCAGGTCCTGAAGCCCACTCAATTCTTCCTCGGCGCCGTTGCGAACAATCACAAGCGGCATGAACGCGAGGTGATGCCGCAATATTTCAAGCTGGCGAAAAAGATCCGGAGCGGCGCCGGATTCATCATCAACCAGATTGGGTACGACTCGCGCAAGCAGGACGAACTGTTGAAGTACATGGCCCGTTACGGCCTCCGCACGCCGGCGATTGCAAACGTGTACGTGCTGAGCCCCGCCTCGGCCAGGTTCTTCCATGGAGGAAATATCCCCGGCGTGATCGTAACCGACGAGTTGCTTGAACTCACACGGAAGCACGCTCGTTCCCGCGACAAGGGCAAGGCTTTCTTTCTGGAGTTCGCCGCGAAGCAGTGCGCAATCGCCCGGGGGTTGGGGTACCGCGGGGTGTACCTTGGCGGACACCTCAGGTTCGAGGACTATGCGCGGGTCCTCGAGATTTTGGGCGGGTACGGAGACGCGGACTGGAAAGAATTCGCTTCCGGGATTTGCTTCCAGCAGCCGGAAGAGTTCTTCTTCTTCGAGCCCGACAGGGACACGGGGCTGAGTTCGGACGAGGTCAACCGCGCGTATCGTCATTCGAAGCAACCCGAGGTGTTGAGGGCCGCGAGGAGCCGTGTACCCGCGGGCTACAAGATCAACCGCTTCATCCACGACAAGGTCTTCGAGAAGGATCGACCTGCCTTTCGCATCGGCAGAAAGTTCTTCGAGGCCGTCGACCGCGCCGGAAGCGGGGTCCGCAGGGCCGTTCACGGCGCCGAGCAGGCGGTGAAGATTCCTGGCTTCGACTGCCGTGACTGCGGCGATTGCTCGCTGCCGGATATCGCGTTCCTGTGTCCCGAGTCTCAGTGCGTCAAAAATCAGCGAAACGGTCCCTGCGGCGGAACACGGGGGGGCCGGTGCGAAGTGGGGGAGAAAGAATGCATCTGGTCGCTGGCCTACGAGCGGCTCAAGGCGTACGGCGAGGAGGAGACGATGCTGGACGGGCCGGCGGTCTTCAGGGACGGCGCTCTCAAAGGCACGAGCGCCTGGGCGAACGCGTTTCTGGAACGGGATCACCACGCGCGCATTGATTGAGGGAAACTCGATGAAACTCGAAGGCCGGGACGGCGAATTTGTTGTCATCGGGGAAAACATCCACACAACGCGGGTTGTCCTCAGAAAGGGACGACTCGTCGTGGAGAATTCCGATGGGGTGGAGGCCGTCCGCTTTTACGATACCCGCAAGAGGCGGCGCTACCTGGCGATTCCCGAAGATTTCAAGCGGACGCAGGACTACGAGGAGGGGCGGGTCAAGCACGTGAAGATCGCCGTGCAGGCGGCGATGTCCGGCCATGCGCCGCATTCGGACCACGGGCTGGCGTACCTGCACCGGATGGTTCAGCGCCAGGTGGACGCGGGCGCCGACTACCTTGACCTGAACGTGGACGAGGTTTCGCTGCGTCTGGACGAGCAGAAGAAGGCCATGCGGTGGCTCGTGGGGGTCGTGCAGGAGGCAAGTCCGGTCCCGATATCCGTGGACTCTTCCAACGTGGAGACAATCGGGGAGGGACTCGCAGCCTGCGACGGAAGGGCCGGGCGGCCGCTGCTGAACTCGGCATCGCTGGAGCGGCTGGAAGCGCTGGACCTGGCCTCGAGGTTCAACGCCAGGGTTGTCGTGACGGCCGCCGGCGAGAGCGGGATGCCGCAGGACGCGGAGGAGCGCGTTGCGAACGCATCCCGGATGGTGGACGCTGCGCTGTCGAGGGGGATCGCGATCGACGATATATTCGTGGATGCCCTGGTCTTTCCGATTTCCGTGGATGGCGGCTTCGGCAAACACTGCTTCGAAGCCATTCGCAGGCTTCGCGCGAGATTCGGGCCCGGGATTCACGTCACGGGCGGATTCAGCAACGTTTCGTTCGGACTGCCGTGCCGGCGCCTGATTAACGACGTGTTCACGATTCTGGCGATTGAGGCGGGAGCGGACAGCGGGATTGTCGACCCGGTCACCAGCAGCCCGCAACGCGTCTTCACCATGGACCGGGAAACGGAACCGTACCGCCTCGCAAAGGACATGCTTCTGGGCCGGGATCGCATGTGCAAGGCCTTTCTGCGTGCGTTTCGGAAGGGTGCATTGGACACTTACCGTTAATTCATTGAGGAGGAGTTGGGAAGGAGATGAAGACATTTCTCGAGCGGATGGAAGACCCCGGGCCTTTGGTTTACGACGGGGGATTCGGTTCGGAATTGTTCAAGGGGCGCATCGAGCTGACGAACAGTGCGCTCGCGAACGAATTGCACCCGGCTGCGGTGGTCGATATCCATGCCGCCTATATTGAAGCAGGTACCGACGTCATCGGCACCAACACCTTCGTGGCTTCGCCGCTGCACCTGGAAATGGCGGGCAAAGCGGCGAACGACGCGGGCAGGATCGCCAGGCTGGCCGTGGAACACGCGAAAATCGCGGTCGAGACGAGCGGCAGAGAGGTCTATATCGCCGGATCCGTCGGCCCCTCGCCGGGTGCTATCGAGTCGGACGCGGGGGATACCGACTTCGGCATCGCGGACGTGAAGGTAAGGGATGCGCACGAGCAGGTCATCCATGCGCTCGCGCAGGCCGGGGTGGACCTGATCTGCATCGAGACCATGTTTTCCGCAAAGGAGGCCGCCATTGCGGCTGACGTGGCCTGGAAGACCGGATTGCCCGTCGCGATCAATCTCACGTGCAAGTACACGAAGGACCGGAAAACCGGCGAGGTGATCTACCGGACGGACTGGGGGCATTCGCCGGGCGATCTCCTGGATTTCCTGGGTTCCGGCGAGTTTTCGGACGGTGACAATCTGCTGGAGCACGTAGGGATCGTCGGAATGAATTGCGGAGCGGAGACCCGGCGGGTGGAACATACGGGAATGGCTTACGCGATCAACGGAATCCGGCAGTTCAGAGACGCAATGGTGTCGCGGGGAGTCGAGGGAATCGGGCTGATGGCCTATCCCAACGCGGGACTTCCGCAACTGGAGCGAAAGACTGGACGGACGACGTATTCTCAGACCGCCGAGGACATGGCGCAGTCCGTGCCCGAGTTGATCGACGCGGGGACCGCCATCATCGGAGGCTGTTGCGGGACCGGGCCGTCGCATATCCGGGCCTTCCACGGGATGATGAACGGGAGACAACGGAAAGGGTGACCGGTGGCCGAATACCAGGTGTTGTACTGGAAGGACATCCCCGCGCAGGTGCGGGTCTTCGACGGGAAGCGTCGCGTCGCGCGGAAGATGCCTCCGGAATTCCAGGAGGCGATCGACCGGCGAGCGATGGTGGAGGGACTGGACGGAACGGACGCATACCTGGCCCACTGGCAGTGGAGTGAGCGTCGGGAGCGCCCCGGCGACCCGCGGACGGTCCTGAATTCCGTGGTAGAGGAGCTTGAACGGACTTACGACGAGCGGGAACGCAACGCATGAGGGCGCCGCCGGTCCAACCGTATCGGGCGATTCGGGCACGCTCTGGTGTCGCAAAATGCGACACTAAAAACGTACTCTGATGCGCAAAATAAGTCTTGTTTTTACGCCGGGATCGGGTTACATTTCAAACCGTTGCAAAATGCATCAGAGCGCCGGGGTTTGAAGATGTCCTGTTTTTCTACATAAGCTCAATAAAAACAATAACTTACCCCCCCTCCCGAATTATGGGGAGAAACAGGTGGGCTGATGCAAACAGAAACGTCTGCCAGGTAAAACCGGTTACAGACAAAATCGATTGAGATAAAACGATCCACTCGCACTGCGGGTGGATTTTTTTTATCTGACGTGAACGGTCGTAAACAAAAGAAACCGCCGGTTCCCTGCCTGCCCGTGCTTTTTCGGCTGGCCCGCCCGTGAATTCCGTGCAGGCTGGCGGGATGCGGCCTTCACTGATCTTCGGCCGGATGAATCTGGATGGCTCCAGGTACGAGGACCGTACCCGGATGCTGTCTTTAAGTTACGGGTCGAAGGGCCTCGTCGTGGACGGGGAAGACCAGACGGATCGGCGCCGTCAACCAGGGGGTTCAGCATGAAAAGGTTCAGCATCATAAAAGGATTCCGGGAGTACTGCAGGTATAAACGCATCACCACGTTCGCGATTGCTGCCCTCGCGCTTTTCATCTGCTCCGAGTCTGTAGTCTATGGAAAAGTTACGTTGTGGGACGTTGCAACGCATAGAAAGCTCGCCACCCTTGAAGGGCTGACGGGTTGGGTCCGTTCTGTGGCGTTTTCACCTGATGGGACCATACTCGCTTCGGGTGGAGGTGATGGAAAAGTCACGTTGTGGGACGTTGAGACAGGACGCAATATTGCCACCTTTTTCAAACATCAAGATCCAGTCCAGTCCGTGGCATTTTCTCCCACGGATCGCACCCTTGCCAGTGCAGATGAACGTGGCTCAATTCTGTTGTGGGATGTGTCACGATATGACAGGTCGGCTTTGGCCACGCCCGATTTTAATGGCGATGGACGGATTGATTTCTCTGATTTTTTGCTTTTTGCAGGTCAGTTCGGACAGAGTCACGGGGACGCCGGGTATGACGCACGGTTCGATCTGGACGGCGATGGCGCCGTGGGGTTCAGCGATTTTGTGATTTTTGCCGGTAGCTTCGGTCGAGAATCGACTGGATCCGGACTGCGGAACCCATCGAAGCGGATTCCCGGCGAGCGGTAACCCCAGGGGGGATTGTATCCGGGCGGACAGGCGTAAGGCATTCCACAGGCGGAATTGAACATGTCGATATCAACGGTAATTGGGGTACTGGTTGCGACAGGGGTGTTAGCGTGGATGGCGATAACGATATGGAAAATCCACGAAATGGCACCGAAAAAGAAAGCCACATGGTCGCTGATTTTGACCCTGGCAGGCGTTGGTCTTTCCTTGGCTGCCGTTAAAGTGGACGAAATCAGAAAAGCGATCCTCCCCCATACCCTGACACGCTTTGAAAAAATCGAGGCGAAACAGGATAGCCTGTTTAATCGACTGGAGCGTGCGGAGACAGAACGCGACAGCATTTCCGCCCAAATCGCCAGAGTTGACGGTTGTATCGATCAGCATTTCCGGAGCCTGAAAAACCGGCTTCCATAGGAGTGAAACCATGCGTGTGTTGATTGGTAGCACGCTGGTTGTGGTCTGCTTTTCCGCGGTGGTTTCGGCCCAGGTCCCGCCGGAGGTATTGACGGATATGTACTTGATGGAAGCGAAGACGGCCTTGGAAGACACCACCATAAGACCCTGGTATAAAGGTGTACAAAAAGCGTGGTTTGCATTCGCAAGAATCGAATCCCTGAATGTCGATCCGCCTTTGGAATTTTGCTTTTTGTATGGCAAGTTTCTGGTTGGGTACTGGCGGCGCTTTTCTTCCGCTTCTTAAGGCTGCGGGCGCGAGAGAATAACCGGAGAATAACCGGAACGAAAGGAGGAGCAAGACATGGGGCGGATAAAGGATTCGTGGATGTGGAAGCGGCTTGTCACTCATGCAGAGACGTATTTTTAGGCCTCGCTTTCGCCAGTATTCTCTTTTGGATAGGGTATAAACAGGCACACGACGCCACAGTACAGATCGTTAGCGGCACGGAGGCACTTGCGAGACAGGACTCAGTCTTTGCCGATTCGCTTGCAAGACAGATCGCCGGCAACACGAAGGCACTGGCAGAACGGATCGCCGTCAGCACGACAGAGCTTGCGAGACAGGACTCAGTCTTTGCCGATTCGCTTGCAGAGCAGATCGCCGACAACGCGGAGGCACTTGCAAAAATTCATCTGATACTGAAAGAAATAGTCGGTTCCTTGGCCCAGGATTCCGCACAAACGCGGCCCGGTGCGGGTCAGGTGCCGAAGGCAACCAAGACTGTCCCAGAGGGCGCCAAATATAAGGGGCAAATCGTGAGGAAATGGAATTCTGCAACGACCGAGGCGGCCCACCTGCAGCACGTGACGCCGCAAACCGCCCAGGTTCTAAGATCTCCGTGAAGCGAGGTCGCGGCCGAGGTCCTGGACAGGGTCTGGCCAGCCTTGGCTGAAGCCCTGCGGACCGAAACGACCTGCCAGGTCCTGGCCACGAGCTGGTATCTGTCCGCGTGTCTGAATGACACCCGCCTGAAGTACCGTTTATCCACCGACATTGATATTGATATACAGGCCCAAGCCCAGGTCCGGGCCACCGTCTGGCTTGGCACCTGGTCACATCCGCCCCGGCTTGAGGTGGACCTTACGCCGGGCATCGTGGGCGTGAAGCGGCGACGGCTGATGGAGGCCGACGTCCTGCGGCGCACCGTGACCTGGGGCCTGGCTGGATTTGCACGCTAAGGCTGAGGGAGGATAGGGCAGCCTATGCGATCTCTTCCCGGTCCGGGTTCTGGGCCGGGGTGCGGGGCAAACGCTACCAAACGCGCATGTGGGCGCACAAACGGAGGGCAACAGGGAGAGCCTGCTCAATGGAATGAAGCTGCATTTGGTGATGAGCTAATGGGGTCTGAACGGGAAGAGGATGACAAACAACCATTGAGTGTTGTAACAATTTAAGCGTAAGCCGACGTCGGCTATAGCGTGGACCTGGCCCAGGCAGATCCATACCGGCTGCCGGCACCAGGTGCCAAACCCGCCCTCGTGGCTGGCAAGGCCTACGGGGATTGTATCCCGGAGACCACTGTGGCAGTGGTGGACCAGCACGGACGGGTCGTAAGGACCATTAAACGCAAGGGAAATTGAACATGTCTGAATTATCTGAACAGGTGGGAACAACACGGGAGAGCCTTTCGGCCCAAATCACCAAGTATACCGCACACGCCAGGGACTCGCTTGCAAGCCACGTCGCAGAGCAAACCGGCAGTGCAAGGAACTCGTTTGTCAAGCACGTCGCAGAGCAGACCGCCGCCGCCAGGGAAGTGCTCCTTTCCAGGCTTGATACAATCATAAGCCGCTTGGATAGCATAGAGAATGCCCTTGCGTCACCTCCCGACTCGACATCCCAGACAGAGTAAACCCCGGCGCCCAGGACACGCGGGGGCGCGGCGCATCCAGAGGACCGGACCCTGGACGTTTTTGCGAGGCGTGGACGTGTTCCCCGGCGCTCAACTCGGGAATAGGCTTCCGGCCTGCCTGTTGGCACACAGACGGCGGGATGGTGCGGGCAAGATGCCCGCGCTCCCAGGAGAGCGATACCGATGTGCTGCCTGCCTGTGCGATGCGAGCAGACAGGCACTTCAGGCAGGTCCCACCTTCACACCCGCTTCCTCAACGGCGCCATAACCCAAAAAAGCCATACGCCAGAAGGCGCGGGTACTCGCGAACTCCCGCGCTTTTTTTATTTGCTTCGCGCGAGGCTTGTTATGCGCCACGATGCGTCATCGCGCAAAAGTTACCTTGTCCGCACGTGGATTTTGGGTATCTTTACGGATCAGTGCGACGTCCGGTTTCTTCTGCCCGCAACGGGCAGGATACGATCGACGCCTGAAGGCGGAATTTCGGCGTTATATCTTACTTCGTCCGGCACAGGAATAGTGATGGCTGTCATCCATACCATAGAAGACCTGGTCCGGGTTCTGGACGAGAATCCCGAGTGGGTGGAAGCGCTGCGCGCCCGGCTTCTGACTCGCGAACTGCTTGAATTACCTCGCATTGTCGCCGAGTTCGCTGAAGCCACGAATAAACGGTTCGATGCCATGGACAAGCGGCTGGACGCCATGGATAAACGGTTCGA
>JAPPJY010000066.1:14084-18855 GCA_028874335.1 Gemmatimonadota bacterium
ATAAACGGTTCGATGCCATGGACAAGCGGCTGGACGCCATGGATAAACGGTTCGACGGCATCGACAAGCGGCTGGATAGAATGGATGACAGCATCGGCGTGCTCAAAGGGGCTCACGCGAGAAATGCCGCGCTGGGTAACGCAGCCCTGATTGCCCACGACCTCGGGTTCTCCAAAACGAGGATCCTGCCTCAAGATGAGCTTATTTCCCTGGTTCAGTCCCGTACCGTCGCGGATATTCCGAGGAATGAACGCAGGAGCTTTCTCAACGCCGACCTGATCATGGAAGCCGTGGATCAGGACGGTCAGGTCTGCTACGTCGCCGCGGAGATTTCGTTCACGGTCGATGAGCGAGACACGCGTCGGGCCCGTCGCAACGCGGCGTTATTAACCCGATTTACGGGTAAGCGCGCTGACGCTGTCGTGGCCGGTATGTCCAAAGACCAGCGCATCCAGGGCATCATCGAAACAGGCGACGTCTTCTGGTATCAATTGGAAGCTGAAGACGTGGAGGTGGATTAGATTTACCGCACGGTTAAGGGTCTGAACCTGTCGGGCCGTGGGAGCAAGCTCCGTCCTTGACTTCTATAGCAGTGGCGGAGGAGCTTGAGCTGACTTACGACGAACACGGCGGCGTCGGATAGAGGTTCAACACACATTCAACGAATAGAGGGGCCGGAATTTCCGGCCCCTCTATTATTATCGTCAGTTCGCGATACCGCCCTACAACACCCCTGCCCCCTGAACCGGAGACGCTACCGTGAGTCGTTCCGGGATACCTCTCGGTTGATAGTACCTTGTGCGCATGGCTTCGATAATACCTTCCACGCCGTCTGTCGCAACCAGGACCATCATGCTTCCGCCCAGGCCTGCGCCAGAAATCTGCGCGCCCACCGCTCCCGCATCCATGGCGAGGTCGACCATCTCGTCGATTTCGGGGATGCTGCAGTTGTAGTCGCCCGGCTGGAGGTGCAGGTCTTTTGCCGGGTCGAATCGGGGCGCGTCCAGGTGGATGCGGTCCCCGTCGTGCGAGACGTTCATCAGCTGCCCGTACAGGTCCACGCGGTTCCTGTTGAGTACGTCCTTGAGATTCCTGCTTCGCGCGGATTCGGCGATACCGTACGTAATGACCATGCGGACCTGGTATCCGCCGGCCGGTTCATCGTGGGTGGCGAACTGCTGTTCGAGAAGTGCTTCCTGGTCCGGTAGCTGGCGCAAAAGCTCACGTCGGTCGATCCGTTCCGGCAGGGATTGTATCAGCGCGTAGATTTCGGGTTGGTCGATGGATTCGATCGCGTCGGCGAGGTGGAACTTTTTCTCGATATCCAGATCCATCCTGGCCGCCACGACGTCTCGGATCGCTTCTCGGTGGTGCGTTTCCAGGTAGCTGCGGAGGTAGACCTCTCCGATTTCGTACGTCGCCGTCTTTTCGTTGAATTTCTGCCCCGCGCCACCAGTTTTGTTCGCCTGAATGCCCGAGTCGAAGATGATGATCTGATAGCCTTCCGGGAACGGAAGATGGGCGTCGATCATCAATTCCGGCAGGGTTTTCATATGGGTGATTTTACCAAGTTGTCCGCACTTGATCGCAGCATGGTCGCCGAAGCCGCCGCGCGTGCCCACGTACCATTCAGCGGTGCCCGCGTACCTCACGAACCGCCCGTCGTCCAGGTCGATGTCGTTGATGCAGGTCATGATTTCGGTGGTCGCTACCACAACCGCGGACGAAGAGCTCAGCCCGCCCATGTCGGGAAGGCTGCTGCCCATCACGCCGTCGAAGCCCAAGAGCTTTCTTTCTGGATAGCGGGTGTGGAGGAAGGCCGGCGGCGCCTGCAGCTTGGTGATCCAGTCTTCGTTCACGCCGGCGGCCTTGCGTTCGTCGGTCTTTTCCTGCGTCCATTCCAGCCACTCGGCGTCCGAACGGATTGGCGCGTCCGGGCGAATATCGGAAAAGTGGAAGCTGCGGGTTCCGTAGGCCGGGTCCAGATTGCGGACTTCCACGCGGTCGTCTTCTCTTCGGGAGAAACAGATGAGTATCTCTTTGTCGAGGGAAATCGGGTTGATGAAGGCGCCCCGGTGGTCGGCGTGCATACCCACTGTGTTGAGCCTGCCCGGCGCCCTGACAAAGCTGACGTCCCTCTCGCCGAAGGTCTCTCCGAATTGAGTCACGGTCTCCAGGAGGGCGCCGAGGCGTTCTTCAATCAGGTCTTCATTGTCGCCGTAGATGGACTCCAACCGTGAGATCAGATCGCTCTTGCGACTCCGAATCGCCCTGTCCCAATCATTCGTGCTCTGCTGGCCAATCATCCTGTTATCCTTCCGCTGTCGCGCATCGGGACGCGGCCTCATTCGGCTAATCAATCGTGTAATGGCGTTCACTTGCGTCCGTCGGGCTGCAGGTGAACATACCGAAACCACGCCAGGGGAACTTAAAAAGAAAAAGACAACGCCTCCAATGAATTCGAGAAGCGTTGTCGTTCTCTTTCGTACCGGGAAGGCGAGTTACAACTTGTCCGGATCGAAGATGCCTTTCTGCGTATCCACGACCCGCTCGGACCGGGTCTTGAACATCGTGCCCGCCGGATAATAGCCGGCCTTGACGTAGGCGAGGCCGTAGGAGATACACATCGGCCCCAGTAATGTTCCCGGGTCCGTGAGGGACTCGCAGGCAAGTTGCGTCCTGTCGCCGAGCACGACGCCCATTTTTGATCCGCCCAGGTCGTACCACTTGTCGTTAATTTCGACCTTCAGATTGACGCGCTTGTCGCGTTCCCGAACGCCCTGGATAATGCCCAGGTTCGCGGCCGTGGCCTGGTTGCCGAAGTGGGTGGCGTACCCGCAGAGGCTGTCGCCGAGATACGAGGGGTGGGGGAAGTTGGCCTCGTCCAACATGAGGACGTTCTTGAGTTCACCGCGGATGGCGTTGTCACCGTGTTTCTTGTGGCCGCCCAGAACGATGTTGCCTCTAAGATAGGCGCCTTGCCGGATATCGTTATTCGGGCCGATAATCGTGGGACCCTTGACGCCGGCCGTCGGCTCGATTACGGCGCCGGAGCCGACGTAGATATCCCCGCCGTCCAGGTAGATCACGGCCCCGACCACCTTTGCGTCCTTTGCGACGTAGAGCGTATGGCCCTCGCCATCGAGCGCGCCGTGTACGAAGAGCGGTTCGCAGACGCCCCCGGGCTCGACCAGCACCGTGTAGTTCCCGACGCCCGTCAGACCGGTGCGTTCTTCCGCGCCCTCAGCCGAACCGATTTTTTCCGCCAGCCACTCCCTGGCGTATTTTTCGATGCCGTCTTTGCCGATGAGATCCACAACCGACCGGGCGCCGTCGACCAGCGAGCGGTGCTCGAACGGGTACTTGTCCAGGTCGAAAAAGTTCGAAGGTCTCAACTCAGCCGGGACCTCGTCAGCCGCCAGTTCGGTAACGATGACCGGATTGTCCTTCGTGCCGGTTCCGTTAATGGCCATTGCTCATTCCTTTCTGCATTCCGCGATTTTCTCGAGGGTTTGATCGTGCAGGGCCTGCGTCCGGCTCACCAGGACGTCGAAAACCGTCTCGTAGTCTTCCGTGGGCGTCTCGACTTCGTTTCCGTCGAAATCAGAGACGATCAGACCGGCCTGTTCAGCGATGGCGATCCCGGAAAAGACATCGACATAGGGCTGCTGCCTGGCAAAATAGACGTCGATCTGCCCGGCCGCCGCCTCTGCAAATGCGTACGGGCCGCCGTTGGGATGGAGCATTTTGAAGGCATCGATGACCGGCCTGTACTCATCGATGAGCGGCATGAGGAACTTGGCCGGTTTCAGCAGGTACGATTCGACACAGGCGTCATCCAGACCGGACGCGGGTGCTCCGTGCCGTTCCCTGCGATAGCTCTCGTCGAGCCGCTCCACGCCGGTCAATGCGTTTCCGTCCAGCCTCGCCATGAAGGCGCCGTTTCCGTTGGCGAAGGCAAGGTCTCTGTTGAAGACGTCGCCGGTGACGGACGTCAGGTGATTGAAGCTGGCATCGAAAAGCGCCAGTGAACTGTATTGCATGAAGGGCAGCCCGCGTTTGTACAACCAGCTCCCGTCGAACGGATCGGAAACGCCATAGATCTTTTCGCCTTCCTTGCCGCCGGTGAGATCCACCATTCCGGCTTCCTCGGAAAGCAGCACGACCGGATGCGTACTCTCTTTGAGTCTCCCGATATACGCGCCTTCCGCGGCTTCGTCCACCCCGAAAATCTCCGCGTCCCAATCCTTGTAGTCGCCCTCGCGGGTGCGGATAACCATGGATCCGCTGGCATCGCCCTGCAGATCGTGCAGGATATCCAGGGTCTCGGCCACGATCGCCAGGGCGAGCGACGTGTGTTCGTCTACATTATCGGTTCTACTGAAGTTGTTGATTCTATTTTCGAAAACCTGATCGTCACCCATTCGTGACCCCTTCGGCATAAAGTGATTAAATTTATGTTTTTACGGGACTAACAGGACCGATATCAGGACTGGATCGAACAGTCAATGAGTATACCATATTCCACCGGGTATGTCAAGCCAAAACATATTGCGGAACAGGTGCGCGGGTGTTATCGTTAGGCGTCGGCACCCCCCGCACACCTCACACGTAGCTATCAGCGGTCAGCCGTCAGAAAAAGCAGCTATCAGCCATCAGCCGTCAGCTTAAAACCAAGATCAAAAACGAAAGCAAAACCCCCTTTTTCCAAATTCTCTGCCTACGGCGTGTTCCTTTTGAAGCGACCAAAAGGAACCAAAAGTCGCCGCTG
>JAPPJY010000007.1 GCA_028874335.1 Gemmatimonadota bacterium
CTTTTTCGCTCGCGCTCGGGAACTCACCGGTAATTTTAAAACAGCTTCTTACTCCAGAATCGAATTTCCCGTCGCGCGCTGCAATGCTATCCAGGCCAGATTAAACTCCAATACAGCCTGATAGTACTTGGCGCGAATAATGCCGTACTCCTTGACTGCATCGACCATGTCTCCCGCCTCCTCCAGCCCCGCATTGAATCCATCTCTCGCCGAAACAAACCACCGCCTGGTTGCGCGGCGGGCTTTTCGTGCCGCCCCGATATTGGCTTGCGCTTCGATGAGCGAAAGATAGGCGCTCTCGATCTCCAGCCGGGCGCCCTGCACCGCCAACTGAGCCTGATAGCCGAGTTTTTCGTACGACAGACGGGCTTCTTTAACCTTTGCTTTCGTACTCGCGAACGACAATGACTGCCGGAAGCCAAGCACGGCGCCCAACTCGGTCACGTTGAACTCGTCTTTCAGAAACGGGTTCCGCTGGCGGTCCCGGTTCGGCGCAAAGCCGTATCTGAACCGGCCGGCCAGGAACACCTGGGGAAACAGGTCTGTTCGGACGGCGCGCACCTGTGCCGACCGCAACCGAAGCCCTTCACGAAGCTGACCCAGGTCCGGCCGCCCCTCGACAAGCGACAGGTAATACTCCGGTGGACGGATCCGAACGTCAACCGGCTTCAGACTTGCTTCTGCGAGAACAAGGGAATCGGACTCGGAAAGCCCGGTGAGCATTCGGAGCGCCGAACGTGCGAGCCCCTGACTCTTGACAACCTTGTTTGCGTTTTCCTCCACGTCGTAAACGAACCTGTCGATTCGATGAAGATCCGTATACGTAAAATCCCCCGTATCGGCTTCCAGCTTTTCGACGATCGTTCGCCTCGCCCTGTCGATTTCACCCCGGGACTCATGCGCCAGCTCCCGAAGCTGATTCGCCAGAAGCAGCAGGTAGTAGGCCCTGGCGACCTGCTGTTCCAGGTCGAATCGGGATCCTGTCAGTCCGGCGCGCCGTGCGCCGATTCCACCGGATGCCGCTTCTACCGCCGCTTTGAGTTTTCCGAAGGTGAAGAGTGGCTGAACCAGCGCCACTTCGGTTCTCGTAAACACACTCATCCGCCGCCAGTTGCTCACACCCGTAAGCGCGTCGCCTCGAGCTTCCGGCGAGGGCCCGACCGTCCAGGTGAAATCCAGACCGGGAAGAAAGCGTGCGGCATATACCTGCTGGAGCCTGTTCTCAGCGATCTGCAGGTCCGCCTCGGCGGCCTGAATGGATGGGCTCGACGCGAACGCCATCCGTATGCACGCGGCAAGATCGTACGGGCGCTTTCCGGATTCGGAATGACACGGACGGATACCGATCCCGACAACGCAGACCAGGACAATGGAAACGGGAAATCTTGCAAAGTGTGAAGTTTTACCACATGTGTGGGAAAATCGCAACGCCTCCCCCGTCAGCCTCCCGGACATACGGCGCCTGGATCTATAAGGATAAAGCAGAGCACCATTTGGAAATATCAATGCGATCGTGTTTCGGATCATATTCTTTCTTTGTCGAATCAGTATAATAACAGCGAAAGTCGTGCCATGACACAGTGAACATACAAAACGTCTTTAGCCCTGCAATGCTTCGAATATTATCGTCTGCACACGGCGTGCGACTTCGACAGCATCGTGCCGTTGAACCGCCGAAGCGCGCGCGGCCGACCCCATTCGCCTTCGCAACTCCCTGTTCTCGATCACCCTGAGGATGGTATCCGCAAGACCGGACGCGTCGTTGGGCTTCACGAGGTATCCGTTGTAACCATCCCTGATCAGCTCCGGGACACCGCCAGTTGCAGACCCGACCACCGGGGTTCCAAGTGCCAGTGATTCGATAACGCTTCTGGGACAGGGGTCGGGCGCCACGGATGGTACGAGCGTGAGGTCCATATCTTTCAAATACGGTCGGACATCGGTCCTGAATCCCGTAAACAGGACCCGTCCCGAGTAATGTCCGTTGGCCGCCTCTCGGCGATAGCGGTCCAGGAGATTCAACGACCGATTCGGGCTCCCGCCAACAACCACCAGAACCACGTCCTTGCGTTTCGCCAGCACACGTTTCATCGCCGACAGCAGCGTGTCGATACCCTTCCACTCCACGATTCGCCCGACGAATCCCAGAACCATTTCGTCCGGTCCGATTCGGTACATCCTGCGCACACACCCCTGAACGGAATCCGGATTGAAACTGTCCAGGTCCGCGCCGTTGTACACAACGCGGACCTTTTCCTTTGCCGACGGGAAATTCCCTGCGCACGCCTCGGATACGGCGACAATTCTCGCCACACTCGCAGACCGCGCGAGCCTGTCGAAAAACCATCCCCTGAAGGACTTTCCGTAAAGGGTGCGGCAGTGCCAGATGACCGGAGTGCCGCACACCATACCGGCCACCGTACCCATCAACTTCACCATCATCTGGTTGCAATAAATCAGTCCTACATTCTCCCGGGCGACCACGCGAACCAGATGGATCGTAAACCGAATGCCGTCGATCGCGTTCAGAACCACCGACGCCATGGCGCAGAGGCGGTTGCCGCCCCGGAACCGCATCTCCGCCAGACGCTCCTTCAACCTGGGTTCGATACGGTATGGGACGCGTATCTCCTCGAGCCTGCTTTTCAACACGCCTTCGTTGGGCATGACGACGAGTGGCTCGAGTACGGCAAGATCGAGATGTTTCAACAGGTAAAACAGACTGTTCCCGGCACCTCCGCGCCCCGTACAACCCGTCAGAAAGAGCACCTTGATCTTTCTGGCTTGTTTCCCCGGGTACAGAACGGGCGACGATACACAGGCCTCGTCGCCCATTCCGGCAAAACGTCCGGTCATCAGTTCAGCCGCCTGATAATGTGATATCCCAGGGGTGTCTGAACGACCCCGCTGGTCTCACCCACCCGCAACTTCAGCACGGCTTCCTCGAACGCCGGATTCAGATCGCCCGGTGAAAAAAATCCCAGATCGCCACCGGTCTCCGCAGAGGAATCGCTGGAATGCTGGCGCGCAAGTACCCGGAAATCCTCGCCCGCCCTGAGTTTGTTCAGGATTTCCTGCGCCTCCACTTCGGTTGCCACGAGAATATGGTACACCCAGAGCTTTCCGGACTGTATCCCGTCGATTTCATCGATTTTCATCTGTGCTGCTCCCGCGATTTCTTCGTTGGGGCTGTATGCGACGGCTCTTTCGAAGGCACGCCTGGCCAGATCGAACTCCCGCCTCGAGGTTCGGGCAAGGCCGATATTGAAGAGTACGCCGGCGTTCGTGGAATCCACCGCCAGAGCTCTGTTGTAGACCACGAGGGCCGAGTCCAGGTCTTGCTGTCCCGCGTAGATCAGGGCAAGATCGCCGTAGGGCTCCAGGACGTTCGGGTTCGAACCGATCGCCGCTTCCAGCGCCGACTTTGCCTGCGCGACGTCTCCCTTCTGCAGATAGACCTGCGCGACACCGTACTCGAGGCGCGCGCGTTGCGACTCAGGCGCAATCTCCATGAGCAATCTATACTCGTCCAGCGCGAGGTCCCATTTCTGCTGAACCGTATAAAGGCGTGCAAGCGCCGAACGGGTATCCAGATCCCTCGGCTCCAACCGGGACACCTTCTCCCACGCCTTCCGAGCAACCTCCAGCGAGTCCACCTCAGCCGCCATCTGACCCATGGATCGGTGCACCTCGGGATCGTCCGGCGCCAACAATGCGGCCTGCCGGTATGCGGCGAAGGCTTCCCCGGTCCGGCGCATCGAATGGTAGATGGCGCCCTTGTTCACCAGCAGGGAAACATCGTTCGGATTCTTCTCAAGTTCCCGTTCAAGTACCAATATCGCCCGTTCGTACAGCTGATTCGCATCCTGAAGTTTCCCCAACGCCCCGTAGATCTGGCCCTGATTGATCATCAGAACCACGCTTTCAGGGTTGTTCTTCAGTCCCTCATCGAAGACCGAAAGCGCTTTATCGGGGTCCTTCAGCGCGACGTGCAATCCTGCCAGGGACTGGTAGGCTTCTATATTTCCGGGATCCAGCGAAATCGCGGCCCTGAGGTCCTGAATCGCCAGCCCGGGATTACCGGCCTCCTGATAGAGTATCGCCCTGTCCATCAGCAGGAGTACGGAATTCGGAATCTGCGCGATTCCCCGGTTCAATACGTCCAGCGCCTCGCGACCCCTGTTGAGTTGCGCATGAATCCTGAACAGCGCGTCGTACGGTGCTTCAAGACTCGGCCCCCGCTCGATCGCCGTCTCAAAGGCATCGATTGCGCCCTCCGGCTGTCCCAATTGCGCGTACACCATGCCGAGGACGCCGTGGGCGTTCGCACTGTCAGGAAATGTCTTTGCGAAGAGTTGAGCCGTTACCAGCGCGGAATCGGCTCGTCCGTGAGCACCATGCGCGCCGATCTCCGCCAGGAAGTCTCTGGAAGTTGCGTCCTCACACCAGAGAGCCAGGCAACACGCTACAGCAATCGTCCGTTTCAACCGACCGCCTCCATTTGAAGAGTTCATTCGAAGCTTCTTCCCGACCACGACGAATCGCTCCCGTTCCGTTCGCCCTTGAATACCTTGACATGTTGCTGGAATCCCTTTATTATGCCGAGGTCTTCGATCCGCCCGGCACGTTGCGGCGGGCAGCGTATTTCAGGTACACAAGCCGCGCTGCGCGCCGGCGCTTCAATCTCGCATCGACGATACGGTCCGGGCCGCCAATGCGACTTCCGACCGGAATTCCAGGCCCGCGACGACCACGCCCCAGATCCCACGGTTCTCCCTGCATGAGCGTCCTTCAGCGGGATCCCATTGCCGGCATCCTGCTCGCCTTTCTGGCGAGCTATCTGGCCTACGACCATCTTCCGGAACGGATACCGGTACACTGGAACGCGTTCGGACGGATCGACGCCGAGCTGAACAAACGCATCGGCGTTTTTCTGCATCCCGGCGCAATGACCCTCGTCTATATCTTCTTTCGTCTGATCCCGTACGTTGACAGGAACCGCGTGCGCCAATTGAAGGATATCGGCCTCTACGATCCATTCCGAAACGGCGCGGTCCTCCTGTTCGGATACAGCCATCTCCTGTTGCTGGGCATCGGCCTCGGTTGGATTGACCGCGGCGCGAACCTCTTTCCCGGCCTGCTCTCACTCGCCGCCATCCTCGCGGGAAACCACCTCAAGAGCGTCCGTCCCCCGCGGTTCGATCGTCTCCTCGATAAGATAGGCGTCTCCTGCGCTCCACCCGCGCCGGCTTACGCCTGCAACGTCCTGATCCTGTGTGGGGTGATCGGACAGGCAGGCATAGTAACGGGCACGCTGCAACCGGCGTGGCTTCTTGTGCCGCTGGGCGTCGGTTACGTTTTCGTGCGCCGGTGCTTCCCCGCCGACCGGACGCCGGCGCCGTGAACGTGCTCAACGAACGCCTGACCCTTCAGGCCGGCAGCCTCGCCCTGCTTACCGCCATCCTGTGGGGCGGCAACTCCATCGCCATCAAAGTCGCTCTGGACGGCCTGCCTCCGCTGGCGCTGGCGGCCGCCCGTTTTCTGCTGGGCGGGCTGGCTGTAATCCCGTGGGCGTTCTTCTCCGGCGTCCCGCTCCGGCCCGGACCCGGCGAAAGACGAGGTCTGTTTCAGCTGGTCCTGCTTTTTGTCGCGCAAATCTACCTGCTCAACGCCGGCACGAATATCACGACGGCCGGCCGGTCGACCGTCTTTATTTCCACGTATCCGTTCTTTACAGCCGTCTTCGCCCACCTGTTCATGCCCGGAGACCGGCTGAGCGGCCTCAAGATTGCTGGAATGACCCTGTCTTTTGCAGGTGTCGTACTCGTGTTTGTCGACAGTCTGACCGGTGGACGCCTGGGCTATCTGCCGGGAGACGTGATGGTTCTGATGAGCGGTCTGCTGCTTGGCGCCCGGCAGGTCTATACCAAGAAGCTCACCCAATACATCCATCCCGCCCGTCTTTTGCTGTGGCAGGCTGCGCTCAGCCTGCCAATGTTCATTCTGCTGAGTGCCCTGCTGGAAGACCTGAATGCCACCGTCATCGGACCGGGCATCGTCGGTGCGGTGTTCTACCAGGGTCTCGTGGTTGCCGGGTTTTGTTTTCTGGTATCCGTAACGCTCCTGCGACGCTACAGAGCCAGTCGCCTCGGGGTGTTCGGTTTCGTTACGCCCGTCGTGGGCGTCGTGTTCAGCGACCTGCTGCTGGGCGAGGTCGTCTCGGCGACACTTCTCATCAGCGTCCTGCTGGTCGGGATCGGCGTCGCCATTGTCAATACCGAGACCTGAAGCCCGTCGGGCACCGAAAAGAGGCTGAGCATACGCGTTTCGCATTTCGGTCCCGGCCTGGTGGCGCTTCAACCGCCTACGTCGCGCCTACCATGACGAACGCCACGTCGGCGACGTTGGTTCCCGTGGGACCGGTCATCACCAGGTCGCCCAGCGGCTTGAAGAAGTGGTACGCGTCGTTGTTCTTTAACGATTCGATCGCGGAAAGCCCCGCTGATTCCGCGCGCGTGACCGTTTCGGCATCCGCAATCGCCCCGGCCGCGTCCGTCGGGCCGTCGGTTCCATCCGTACCGCCGCTGAACAGCACCGTCCCTTCCCATCCGGACAGATGCATCGAGCCCGCGAGCACCAGTTCCTGGTTGCGCCCTCCCTTGCCGCTGCCCCGTACGGTGACGGTCGTCTCGCCGCCCGCAATCACACAGGCAGGAGCCGCCACTGGCGCATTCGACGTGAGAATCTCCTTGCCGATTGCCGAATAGACGTGTGCCACCTCTCGGGCCTCGCCCTCCAGGCGCGTCGACAACACCAGCGTATTGTAACCCAGTCCCCGGGCCCGGTCCGCCGCAGCGGCCACCGCCAGGCCGTTGCTGCCGACGATGACGTTGTGACATCTGTCCAGCACGGCGTCTCCAGGTTTCGGCGTTTCCGGAATCTCACCGGCCGAACCTGCTTCGAATCGCGCCCGAACCGCTTCCGGGAGGCGATTCGATACCTCGTATTTTTGAAATATCTCCGCGCAGGTTTTGAACGTGGACGTGTCGGGCACCGTTGGACCCGACGCGATCACGTCCATCGGATCGCCGATGACGTCCGACAACATGAGAGACACGACCGTGGCCGGAAAGGCCGCCCGGGCGAGACCCCCTCCCTTGACGCGGGAAAGATGTTTCCGGACCGCATTCAACTCCACGATATTGGCGCCGCACTCGAGAAGCAGCCGGGTCGTGTCCTGTTTCTCCTGCAGCGATATACCCTCGGCCGGCGCCGGCATCAGCGCCGACCCCCCGCCCGAAATCAGGCAGATCACGAGCGTTCGGTCGTCAGCCCCGTCGAGGGTGGCGAGGATTTCTCCCGTACCCTCGACACCCGCCTCATCGGGAACCGGATGGCCGCACTCAACGATGCGTACCCGGTCCAGGGGTTCCGCGTGCCCGTACTTGGTATTGATGACCCCGTCTGAAATCCGGTCGCCCAGCTCCGCCTCCAGCGCGACACCCATCCGCGGCGAAGCCTTTCCGGTGCCAACGACGAGCACCCGCTCGAATGAATCCAGGTTGTAGTCCACGCGCCCGATCCGAAGCGTCCGTCCATCCAGTTTCACGAAACGCTTCAGGCACGCCTGCGCGTCCACGGCAGCCACTGCCGATTCGAAGATCGACGCCGCGTCAGCGCGCATCCTGGCAACCGTGAACTCCTTCATGTCCAATGCTCCTCAAGTCCGCGAGCCGGTCTGTTCCGGGGCCGCGGCATTCACACCGGGGCCGGAAGCTATTGTCGTATATCGAAACTGATGGCCGCGCGGCCCGTCTGGCCGCCGTTTTCGTCGGTCACCAGAATTGTCAACAGTTGCCGTCCCGGTACGGTGGCTCCCATGTCCAGTTCGAGGTGCGCCCTTTCATCCGGACGGGTGCCGACATGATCGTATTCGATGCTGATGACGTTGCCGTCCTCGCGCTTTCCGATGAACCGCCCCAGGCCGCCCAGTATCCGCGCGCCCACGTTTGTCCTGCGCAAGGACCGAATCTGGTATGATATGCGATACCGCGTCGCCCCGAATTCGTCTCGAGCGAGGTTGTAAATCTCGTAATAGATGAACACCGGTTCGCCAGGCAGGTACGCCCTGGACGCCATCGGGATCACTTCGATATCGCCCTTTACGAAGCGTCCCCGATCGGCCACGTCGATTCGCGCGCCCATTTCCACGTCGCTCAGTGAAAGCGGCGCTGCCGGATACGCCTTCAGAATGCGGTCTTCCCTGTATATCTGAGTCCTGCCGGAATTGCGGTCCATCACCTGTACGTCAACACGGTAGGCGCCCGGTGGCAACAGCATGCGATCTATCTCGGGGATAAATGCCCCTGCAGAGGTATCTACCGCGCCGGAAGCCCGCAGGACCATCTCGTGGTCGGATCGATGAACGAGCCTGTTTTCGCCGTCGTAGACCGCAACGCCCCTGACCAGGTTCGCGAGCCGCCCGAGGTCGCCGTCGCGATACGCCAGATCCCGGGTTGGAATCCCGTAATAGACCTCCAGCGCCGTCTTGTCATCCTCACCCCGAAACGAAGCCGTATAGAAGTAGAAATCCAGCGGTCCGGTAGCAAACGTGGGCCGATAGGCGGCCGGCTGCCGGGCTACCTGATTGAGCAGCACGGTCTTGGGGTTCATTCTCTGCCAGATTCTCGTAATCCGACCGGTGCCCAGAGGCATTCTCGCGAACTCGTACGGTCCGGGAAAATTCGGCTGCACGAAGGTCATTTCGATTCCCGATCCTACGTTCACGTAAATCCAGTACTCCCATATTCCGCCAACGGGATACACCGGCCGACCCAGAATGGACGACTTGGCCACATCCCCAAGAGATCGGACTTCGTCTTTCATCAGCTTTGCGGCCGCCGCCCCTGCCGACACAATCAGCCGATCCTTCACGTCCAGCACCCGGGGGTCCGTCTCGAACCGGACGTCTCCGGACCGGCTGACGTGATCCGGTTCACCGAAACGCACGTAAACTTCCCCGCGATCGTCCCACGGGAACTTGTGCTTTCCATGATTCTCCCGTGCCAAGGCTACGCGGCGGTAGTGCTCGACCAGCCGCTCATTTGCCGCGGATGCCGGCGCCGGGTCCTGCCAGACCCAGAATTCCACAGCCGCGGCCTTCAGCTCCTCCAGCGATCTGCCGCCGGAGTCGTCCGTAGTATTGGATACAAGGCTCAAGTCGTAGAAGAGCCGCTGTTCCTCGGGTTCCAGACGATTGATATAGGCTTCGAATAGCGCCTGCGACCGATCGAAGTCCCGACGCCTCTGGTGGATATCCGCCAGTTCCAGCACGGCCCGCCGCTGGTGCCGGTTCGGGTTCTGGACAACCGGTTTCAGTTCAGCTATCGCCCGGTCGGTGCGGTCCTGCAGTTTCAGGACAATTCCATACTGTAACCGGGCCTCGTAGTGGTGTGGATTTACCGAAATCTGACTCACGTATGCCTTTTCGGCCTTCCCGTACTCGCCCTTCGCTTCTTCAATTACGCCGATCTGGAACAGTGCGTCCGGGTGGTCGGAATCCATTTTGACCACCTTGCGGTAGGCTCTGAGCGTTTCGCTGCTGCCGAACCGCCGGTACGTCTCCGCCAGATTGTACTGCGCTTCAACATAGGCTTTGTCCGCCCGCAGCGCGTTCCGGAACGCGTCGATCGCCTGGCGAAGCGCTTTTGGGCGGCGCCCGTAGACGAGGCCCAGCCCGTTGAAGGCGGGCGCAAACCGTTTTTTCTTGCGAAGCGCCTGCCGGAACATTTCTTCCGCGGCATCCAGCTCGCCCCGTTCAAGATGGATGTGCCCGAGGGCCACGTAGGAAGGCGCGTGTTTGTCGTAAGCGTCGATGGCGGACTGAAACAGCCCAACCGCCTGACCAAGTGCCCCGGCCGCCACCTGCGCAACCGCCTGGTTGTAAAGCGCCTCGGCACGGACAAGCGCTTCGTTGTCTTTGGCCTGCACCTGCACAGCACCGGCAAGCGCAATCAATGCGCATACCGCAAGCGGCCTTCGATGTCGTCTCATTACCCGCCTCCAGAGCGGGATGACACGGGCGCCGGAGATCTGCATGTATTCCATGCCTGGAAGTTCCGTGCTCATACGCAAGGATACCCAACGCCGGGTTTGCCGGCCGACAATGCGGGTCCTCGTACGGAATGTCTTACGTGCCTTGCAGCAGGCGCGACACAATGCCGCCGCCGCGGGCTAATGATACAAAAAACCCCTGAAAAACACAAGTTCGGCCCACCGCCAGATCACATTGGGTCGCCCTGTTCAATGCGTTCGTACAGGCGCCGATAACCCGTGATCCATTGCGATGCGCGGAGGATTGACCTGTCGACGAGCGCGATTCGCATCCTGAGCGTCACCCCCTTCGAAACCGCCGGCCGCAGGCTACTCCGGTACGCCGCGGCCTTTTCCTTCATGTATGCGAAGCCCGATCGTCTCCAGATGCATCTCCAGAAACCCTATAAACGCCGCGGCCGCCCGTGAGAGGCGGCCACCGTCGCGATGCACCATACCCACCTGGCGCACCGGAAGCCCCGTCACTCGAATTGCGGTCAACCTGCCGGATCTCACCTCGTCGCGAACCGATACTTCGGGTACGACCGCTGTTCCGAGGCCGATTTCAACGAAGCGCTTGATCACTTCAATGCTGCCCAGTTCCATGATGACGTGCGGCTGGAGTCCCTCCGCCGCGAACATCCGGTCCATCAGACCTCGGCTGGTACTGCCTCGCTCCAGCATCAACATCGCACAGTCAGCGAGCGAATGCAGATCGACCGTTTTCGCAGATGCCAGACGATGCGTCGCGCTGGAAATGGCCACGTCTTCCCGGATGAACAGCGGCCGTGTCCGCACCCTGGGTTCCGTTACCGGAAGCGTGGCCAGTCCGAAATCCACCGCCCCTTCCAGAACCAGCCGCACCACCTCAGGGGACATGCGGTCGGTGAGGCGGATTTCGATTCCGGGGTACGCCTGTCGGAAGGCCTTGACCGCGGGAGGCAGAACATAGGCGCAATTCGTATCGCTGGTTCCGATACTCAGTCGCCCCGTGCGCAACTGACCGAGGGCCGCAATGTCCTGCCGAATCTGTTCGGCCATCTCCAGAATGGCCTCGGCTCGCACGAACAGCAAACGACCTGCCTCGGTCAACAGAATCTGCTTGCCGCGCCGTTCGAACAGGGCTTCGCCGAGTTCGTCTTCAAGAGCCTTCACCTGAAGACTCACGGCCGGCTGCGTCAGGTACAGTTTCTCCGCTGCACGCGTAAAGCTCTTCTCTCGCGCCGTTTCGACAAAACCCTTAAGGCGATCCAGATCCATTTGTCAATACCCCACGGTGCTGCAGGTCCAAATCGTTGAAAGCCGGAGGCTGTGCATTCACTCCGCAAGATCCTGCAAAATCCCATAAAAATATAATATAATAAAAATAATATTAATAAATTTTTTTTATTTATCAGGGTTTATTATCATCTCCCCATCCCGCCTGTCCTGGCGGCATATATGCATCCGCACGTTTCATGGACAATGCCCGAAATGGAGGTGTATTGTGTGCGCAACCCTCGTTGTAGACGCGTTCTGGGGCGATTCCGGCAAAGGAAAAATCGCCGCGTTTACCGCCCTCAAACAGGAAGCCGTCTTCTGTGTACGCGCAGGAACCGGCACCAACGCCGGCCACAGCATATACTTCGAAGACGGCTCTGAAATTCGTACTCATCAACTGTGCTGCGGCTGGTTGCATCCTTGCACGCAGCTTCGGATAGGTAGTGGCGTTGCGTTGGACCCTGAAATCTTCCTCCGTGAAATCCACAGATACAAACTCGCCGACCGCGCCCGCGTTGATATGCGGAGTCCGATAATTACGCCGGAACATCGTGCGCTTGAGGCCCGGGACCTACACCTTGCCGGGAATGTGGGCAGCGTATGCAGCGGCAGCGGCGCCGCCAGAGCCGACTTTGTCATGCGCCGAGCCCGGCAGGCCCGGGACATCCCCGAACTGACGGATTTCCTCGCCGACGTCCCACGTGAGATCAACACCGCGTGCGCGCAGGGGCGGCCCATTGTCATCGAATCCAGCCAGGGAACCCACCTGTCCCTCGCATTAAGCCGGGACTATCCCTGCTGCACTTCCGACAATTGCACCGCCGTGGCAGCGGCGGACGACGCGGGCCTGAGCTGGCGGCACATTAAGGACGTCATCCTCGTGGTTAAAGCCGTACCGAGTCGCGTTGGCGCGGGTCCGCTGCCCTTTGAAATGTCATCAGCAGAACAGGACCGGCGTGGAATCCGTGAATACGGCGTTACCACGGGGCGGCGTCGCAGAAAGGCCCGCCGGATATCGTGGGGGCACCTTGAAGAGGCGGTTATGCTCAATGGACCCACGCAGATCGCCCTTACGTTCTGCGACCACCTCGACCCGGAGGTGCGGGGCGTCCGCGCCAGGGCCGCCCTCACGGATCCCGTGCTGAAGTTGATTCATGACGTTGAAGCGCGCACGGGCGTACCGGTAACGATCGCTGAAACGGGCAAGTACTTCGGTGATATCGTAGACCTGTCCTGATTACGCAACGATTGTACTCAAAACAGGGGGCGGGTTTCCGATGGAAGATCCGCTCCATAGCGCTCCGGAACTTAACAGCCCGTTGAAAAAGTCCATCCGGGCTGCGGCCGGCCCTTGCGGTCGAAATACTGCGTTGCGCGCCCTCGCCGAATCGCAGGATGGGACTCGGTTGCGCGCCTTGTCTTCGACCACAATGGCTCGACCTCGCCTACAGAGCGACTTTATCAACGGACTGTCTTAACTGCGTGCGTGATCAACACAGGTGGCAGGACGTGGGTGACGGGCGGGAATCAAACTGCACTGTCACGCGCGCTGCGGATGATCTTCAGCCAAGTCGATTCATAGTCTGCAAGCGCCCCATCCCAGGCGTCTTGATTTCCGGCGCCACGCCGGAAATCCAATGCCAGACTGTCGACAGTCCGCTCGGCCGCGTCTATGCTGGCCAGTCGCTCCGCATCCAGTGCAGGCGAGGCGAGGCCGTTGATTTCGGTCTGTATGCGTTCCACAACCCGTCGAAAGTCGTCGCTCAAGCGCGTGAACGCCGCCCCTCCGGTGAACCCTTCGTTCCGCCCAACGCGATTTGACATTTGGGACCTCCTGGTATGGATCCTGAAATATCACCTCGTGTCCGCACTTTTGTATAACCGATGTATACTAAACAAATGTGCAGTTGTCAAGGGAGGGCAAGACGCCTGTTCGCGGTTCGTGAGCGGCAGATTTCAGTTCCCAATGGTCGTGCGCCGGCCGGCCAACGGGAGCGATTCTGCATGCTCATGTGAATTGACTTTACACCGGCTGACGCTCTCCCATATATTGGTTGTCAGCCGAGAGGCGTCGAAGGAGGCGGACGTACTGAAGAACTTGTGACGTTCGAAAATGAAATTCCCCAAGGGAGGCGCATGATGTTCAGCTTGATTCGCAGCTGGTTCATATTCCCGATCGCGATGGGCGTGGTACTTGGCTGCGGCGGCGAACGCCCGACCACGTCGTCCGATTCACTGTCAGAGGACCTTGCTGGAGAGCCACTGGGAAAACTGGCATTCGATGGAAACGTGACATCGGCCGTCGCGGTTGCCCGTCTCCGTCAAGACCGGTCTCCGGCAGCCGGCGCTGAGGTTTCCTTCTCGCGGTCGGTCTCGGGAAAGGGCGCCGACTACGAGTGGGCCGGTTCGACCGACGGACGCGGGCAGACACTGGTGGCGCTCGAAGGGATGCAGACTGGCGGATACTTCCGCGCACAGGCACACAAGGACGGAGCCCTCATCGGGTCGTGGTCCAGCATCCCGATCAACCCCGGCGTCCAGGTCACCGTTGAACTGACCGTAGGAGAAAAAGCACGTGTCACCGGCTCCGTCCGACTGACATCGGGCGGTCTTCCCGAGGAAATCCCGATTGGCGTCGTTGCGCCCCTGACGGTCAGCCAGACCCAATACGGTGCGGGAATTGAAAGCGGACTGGCCCTCGCGCTCGAAGAGATCAACGGCACATCGACGCTCGGGGGCGCGAGTATCGTTTTCAGGAGAGAAGACTCCCGCGGCATGGCGCTGGGCGCCGTTGACGCGTTCAACAAACTGATTTTTCACGATTACGTCCCCGTCATCCTGGGCCCCGCTCTCTCCACGGAAGCCAAAGAGGCATTTCCGGTCGCACAGCAGAACCACGTTGTCGCCTTCAGCACGACCTCTGCGGCGTCGGGCCTCAGCGCAATTGGTGACTTTATCTTCCGCGCAAGTCTGAGTGTCGACGTGCTCATCCCCGGAGGCGTTTCACTCACTCGCGAGAAGCTGCGATACGGGCGGGTCGCCCTGATGGTCGACTCGACGGACGTCTTTTCCCGAAGCAGCGACGTCGCGCTGCAAAGCGCCCTCGCGGCGGAGGGTGTCGAGATCCTGACGAGAGAGACCTTTGCGACAGACGATACATCCTTTGTCGATCAATTCGCAAGGATACGCGGTCTGAATCCGCATGCGGTTTTCGTTTCCGCTCTGTCGCGGCAACGCGTTCAAATGCTGATCCGGGGCCGACACCACGGCATTCCTGCCAACATTCCGTTTATCGTACCGGGCTTGACGCAGGACGAAGTGCGGGATGCCGGCGATGCCGCCGAGGGTGCGATCGCCATTACCGGCTGGACGGCTACGGCAACCACACCGGGGAATCAATCCTTCGTTGAGAAATTCAGGTCGAAATTCGGCACGGAACCGAATCGGTGGGCCGCGCAGTCGTACGCGGCGCTCTATATTCTTTCAGAGGCGATTGCATCGGCCGGGTCCACGGATCCCACAGCCATTCGCGAGGCGATGGCCGGCATCACGGACCTGGACACCATTCTGGGTCAATTCTCATTCGACCGCAACGGAGACGCGGTCTACGACCCGATCATTCTTATTGTAAGAAACGGTATGTTTGAGGTTTACGAGTGAGGTAAACCAACCACAGGAGGAGAAAGACGATGAGCGAACTGCCGATCGGCGTCATGATGAGCGCTGGATGGACCCTGGACCAGCTCAGGCAGGTGCGGGACCTGGGTTTCAATAACGTACAGATTCACGCCGCGTCCGAGGACGTGCTGGAAGATCCCCACGGAAATGCCGCGCTGATACGGGACATACAATCTGTGGGCATTCAGATTACAACTGTTTTCGCGGGGTTTTCAGGAGAGAGTTACGCCGACATTCCCACGGTCAAAGATACGGTGGGATATCTCAATCCTTCCATGAGGGAAGAACGCATAAGAATAACCGAGCGTATCTCAGACTTCGCACGCGCGCTCGGCGTTGACAAGGTGGCCGCGCACATCGGATTCGTCCCGGAAGACCCGGATCATCCGGACCACCATGCCATGGTTGAATGTGTCAGAAGATTGGCCGACTATTGCGGTCGGAACGGGCAGGACTTCTGCCTGGAAACGGGCCAGGAGACGGCTTCTGCGCTGCGCCACTTTCTCGAAACGCTGAATCGCAATAACGTAGGCGTCAACTTCGACCCGGCAAATATGATCCTGTACGGAAGCGGAGAACCCATCGAGGCCCTTGGAATCGTTGCCGACTACGTCGTCAGCGTTCATGCGAAAGACGGAAAGTGGCCACCGGGGAAGGGGCAATTGGGTACGGAATACCCCCTGGGCAGCGGCGACGTGGGCATGGACCGCTTCATTGCCAAACTCAAGCAGATCAGATACCGCGGCCCGATCACCATGGAACGCGAAATTCCGGATTGGGACCAGAAGGTGAGGGATCTGGTTCAGGGAAGAAATCTCCTGGAGAGCCTGATTTAGTGTTCTGTCCCGATAATTCTCCACCATTCGACCGCCGATGTCCGTCAGACCGCGAACGAAAAAACGCCCTCTCTCCGTTGAGTAGCCTTTTGGCGGGAGGGAAGGTCCAAAAGGACAACGACGGGAGAAAGGGCGTTTCTGCTTTATAATACGTCCGCGCGTGAACAAAGTTTCAATATAAGTCGTCTACCGCCGGAATGACCGGCCGGGTCGTTTCGGGCCGTCGAATCGTATCTCTTGCCGAAAGCGTCTACGGCGTGACGACCAGAATGCGATCGTCGTTCGTCCGCGGCTGACCCCGGCCGTCCCTGTTGCTCGTGGCAAGGTATACCTCGCCATCGGGTCCCACCAGGACATCTCGAAGACGTCCGAAACGGCCGTTGAACAGATTCTCGCGGCTCGTCGCACGCAGACCGTCAGAGGACAGGCCGATACGCCAGAGCGCCTGCCCTTTCAACGTCGTAAACAACAGGTCTCCCTTCCAGGCTGGAATCAGGTCCTTCGTGTATATGTCCGCGCCGGCGGGCGCGATTGTGGGCGTCCATACCGCGAGCGGTTCCACGACATTATTTGACGAGCAGAATGCGGTCTCCCCCGTCAAAACGTCATTATCACAGAGCCCGCGCACGCCCGGCCATCCATAGTTTCCGCCCCGCACGATGAGGTTGACTTCGTCGTTGTCAAGGGGTCCATGTTCCGTACTGTAGAGCCTTCCGGTCGAGGGATGGAACACAAGCCCCTGCGGATTTCTGTGTCCGAATGAATACACCGCCGTGCCAAACGGATTATCCTCGGCGGGTTTTCCATCCGGGTCCAGTCGCAGGACTTTCCCCGCGAGAGAATTAAGATCCTGCGCGAGAGCGGGTGATTGCGCGTCGCCGGTCGTGAGATACAGCAGGTTGTCGGGACCGACCGCGAGGCGCGAGCCGTCGTGATTGGGCGCTCCCGGTATGCCGTTCAACAGGATTTCAGGGCGGGCAAGCTCCGTTCCGTCGTATCCCATCCGAACCAGGCGGTTTCGAATGCCGTCGCCCGTATTATAGGAATAGACCGCATATAGAAACGGCTGACTTTCGAAATCCGGGTGAAACGCGATCCCCATCAAGCCGCTTTCGCTCAACTCGAACGCACCGATGCTCCCGACACGGACGATCGCGCCCGTCGCCGGATCCACACGGGATATCGTCCCCTCACGCTCGCTCACCCAGATGTGGCCGTCCGGTCCCCAGGCCAGATCCCAGGGCGTGTCCAGGCCGGTCGCCAGCGTCTGAACCGTGAACCCATCCACCCGGTTGTCGGCTGCCGGCCCGCCGCCATTTTCAGTGACGGGATCCTCCGGCTGGGAATCGTTTGCGCCCTTTCCACATCCCGCAATCACAGATATCGCGAGCAGTAACACCGTGATTCGACGAGCGGACATTCTGCGTCTCTCGTTCCGCAACGTACTTCCCGTCACGCCGCGATGCGCGTTTCCTCAATCCGTTCCATGGAACGGGACTTTCCGGACAACCTCTTAGAACAGCCCGGTGAAATCGATCGAGAAATATTGCTTGGGATGGCCCGTTTCCGCAAAGTCGGTGGGCCACGCCAGGTCGTAGCGAAAAAGCGCCAGCCCCATGTTTACACGGACACCCAGCCCATAGCCCGCTTTCAGGTCCCGGAGCTCGAACCCGCCGTCCCGGGCTTCCCACGGTTCAAAACTGTCTCGATTGAACGCGCTTCCCGCGTCCAGGAAGAGTTCACCCTGTACATTCTGGAAGAACAGGGGAAGCGGCCAGCCCAACGCCAGCTGTCTGAGCAGCGGGAAACGAAATGCGACGTTGGCCAGCACGTACGAGTCCCCGGCCATCTCGAACACGTCGGCCCCGCGCAGGGGCCATACAAAGCTGGAGAAAAAGATTCGCTGCCGGTCGACTGACGCGAACGTGGCGAAATTCGGATTGATTGAATTGTTCACCCCACCCAGGAAAAAGACCTGGCTGTTCCTGCCGAAACTGGTGCCGCCGGACATACGAACGGCGAAAGTGTACTCGTCCAGCATTGGAATATACTTTCTGTAGTCGGCCTGCACCGTCCCGTACCGCATTCCCGCCCAACTGCCCCTTACGGACAACCTCGCCCGTCTTCCCTTCGTGGGTCCGTAAAGGGAATACAACGCGTTGTCGTCGACGAGTTCCAGGCTGTTGATTACGGCTTTGTTGCTGGAAACCGGCGTACCGCTCCCGCGGATGACCCTGCCGGTATAGCCTCCGCGGAGGTATTGGCTCTGATATGAGCCGAGGTTTTCGCGCGAGATGCTTATCGCCTGCATGCTCGTTTCGAGCCGTGTAAATCGATTGAAAGGCCGCTGGAAGACAGCCCCGCCGCCAAGGATTCGATCAGCCACGACCTGACCGTTTGAAATGAAGAAGTTTCGGGTATGCAGTGCGCTGAGATAGTAGTTGGTCTGGTGCTTGAGGTTCTGGTATCCCAGGAAGAGGTCGCTGTCCTTGA
>JAPPJY010000018.1 GCA_028874335.1 Gemmatimonadota bacterium
GACCAACGCCGACCGGCGCTTTTGCAGCCGCGCGAAGACCGCTGGGAATTTTAAGGCAGCTTCTTACATGGAATCCGCTTGACAGAAACAGCCCCCGCCGGTAACTTTCCATTCAAAATCCCTCGCCGCACCACCATCTTCTAATGAGCCCGGCCACGCCAATTCTCCTCAACAACGGACGAATCGTCGATCCCGCCAACGGGGTAGACGTGTCCGCGGACCTTCTGATCCGCGACGGGCTTATCGACCGTATCGCCCCCGGAATCGAACCCCCCGACGGCACTCATTCCATCGACGTCACCGGGAAACTCGTCGTCCCCGGACTCATCGACATGCACGTCCACCTTCGGGATCCCGGATTTCCCGAAAAGGAAACCGTGGAATCCGGGTGCCGTGCCGCGGCTTCAGGCGGATTCACCACGGTCGCCTGCCTGCCCAACACCGACCCTCCGATCGATTCGACCGAAACCGTCGAATACATCCTGGACAAGGCCCGGCATGCGGATGCGCGCGTCTATCCGATTGCATGTGCGACAAAAGGGATGGACGGGGAGCAACTCACCAATATCGACGCCCTTCTGGATGCCGGCGCCGTGGGGTTTTCCGACGACGGTCTGCCGATTGAATCCGACGCCGTCATGCGCGACCTCATGCGCCGGTCGGAACGGCACGGGTTTCCCGTCTACCCGCACTCGGAGGTGTTCGCGCTCACAGGGGGCGGGCACATGCACGAAGGCGCCGTCTCTCGCGAACTGGCCATCAAAGGCATGCCGGCCGAAGGCGAGGCGGCCATGGTCGAGCGGGACATCAACCTGCTGCGCTCGGTTGGCGGTCGGCTGCATATCCTCCACATCAGCGTTCGGCGCGCCGTGGACCTGGTGCGACGCGCAAAATCCGAGGGCCTGCAGGTTACCTGCGAAGCCACGCCGCACCACGTCGCACTCACGCACGAAGACGTGCGCGTTTACGGTACGCAGGGCAAGATGAGCCCTCCCCTGCGTTCGGCCGACGATCGGGATGCCCTGATCGAGGGACTCGCCGACGGCACAATTGACGCACTTGCCACGGACCACGCGCCCCACACGGTTACGGAAAAACTCCAGCACTTTCCCGAAGCGCCAAACGGAATCCTGGGGCTGGAAACCGCTGTGGGGACTTTCTTCACCCATCTTGTTGAACCCGGCATCCTTTCCGCATCCGATGTTATCCGGATGCTTACTTCGGCGCCCGCGCGGATCCTTGGGATACCCGGCGGCACACTGACTCCCGGAGCGCCGGGGGACGTGTCGGTCATCGATTCCTCGCTTGTCTGGGTCGTCGACGCGAATACATTCCGCTCCAGGTCCAGAAACACGCCGTTTCACGGGCACACGCTGACCGGAAGGGCCATTCTGACGATCCTCGGCGGACGCGTGACCCACGACGCGGGTGTCGACGGAGTCCTGGCAGCCCCAACCGCGTGACGCGGGATCAATGCGTTACACCGAGCCGGAAGCCATCTGGCAAGCCTGTATTCCGGCACCTCTGAGGAGCGACTCGCATCCATGAAAGCCATCCTTGCCCTGGAAGACGGCACCTGCTACGAAGGAGAGTCATTCGGCGCGCCCGGTGAATGCGTGGGCGAGGTCGTCTTCAACACCAGTATTACCGGATACCAGGAAATCCTCACGGATCCCTCATACAAGGGTCAGATCGTGACGATGACCTATCCCCTCATCGGGAACTACGGCGTCAATCCGAACGACGTCGAGTCTGCGCGGCCCCAGGTGGAAGGTTTCGTGGTCCGGGAATACTGCGAACTGCCAAGCAACTGGCGTTCGTGTGAATCTCTCGGCGACTACCTGAAACGTCATGGCATCCTGGGCATTCAGGGGATCGACACGCGGGCGCTGACGCGGCGGATTCGCAACGAAGGCGCCATGAAGAGCGCCCTGTCCACGCTGGATCCGGACCCATGCAGCCTGGTCGACAAGGCCAGGAAGTCGCCGGGTATGGCGGGGCGGGACCTTGCGCGCGCGGCCGGTTGCAGCGAACCGTACCGCTGGACCGAAGGCCTGTTCAACTACGAGTCCGGACGGACGGAAACGCTCCCGGAGAACCCTCGTTTCCGCGTTGCCGTCTACGACTTCGGCGTCAAGCGGAACATCCTTCGGTACCTCGTGAGCCGCGGCTGCGACGTCACCGTGTTTCCGGCCGACTCGCCGTCGGACCAACTGCTGGAAATCGACCCCCACGGGATCTTTCTGTCAAACGGTCCCGGCGACCCAGAGCCCCTTACCGGTGCGGTGGAGAACATCCGGCAGCTCATGCGCGTCAGACCGACCTTTGGCATCTGCCTCGGCCATCAGCTGCTGGGTCTGGCCCTGGGCGGGCGGACGTACAAACTGAAATTCGGGCATCGGGGCGCCAACCAGCCCGTCAAGGAACTGGAAACGGGCAAAGTGGAAATCACCTCACAGAATCACGGGTTTGCCGTCGACGCGGACTCGCTGGACCTCGACGAGGTTGAAGTCACCCACACCAACCTGAATGACAACACACTGGAAGGGTTGCGGCACAAGCACCTGCCCATCTTCTGCGTACAATACCACCCGGAAGCGTCCGCAGGCCCGCACGACGCCGAATACCTCTTCGACCGGTTTGTGGAAATGATGGAAGTGGCGTAGACTTCCGGCAACGGACGTATAGACGAGCGACTGTCTGAAAACGCCTGGCGTTTCAGGAAAAAAAGCGGCACGTGATCAATAGTGCGAACGGCGAGCGAACCACCACCAATGGATTTTGGAACGCTTTTCGCCCATCAAACGTCCAACAGGTGGTATCGCGATTTACGTCGATAGCCCTTGACAAGCCAACTTTATTGTCGTATTCTTTTCCACGGTTACTGAATGCGGCGTTATCAGTCCGGGAATGCAGGAGGAAGACCAGATGAAAATGCTATCGTGTCTGCTGGCCATTTCGTTTCTTGCGGTTGCTTCGGTTTCGGCTGAACCGATACGCCAACCTGAGCCCGTGAAACTTCCCGCCCTGAAAACCATCGATTTTTCGCCCAAACCTCTCGGACTGGGTGAAAAGTTCAAGGGGCTGTTCGACTCAGGCAGGCTCTCGTTCAGGAACACGGTTGGGTTCAACTTCCGTTCCGGAGCCTTCGGCGGCGCAAGCCAGTACTATCTCAATACCATCAGCTACCGCGCAAATACGGAAAAGCCCCTGCTGATCGAGGCACAGGTCGGCCTCGAACACATGCTTCAGGGCAACTCCGCCTTCGGATCCTCCATGGGCAACAGTACAAAGCTTGTCATTCCCTATGTAGGGATGTTTTATCAGCCGAGGGAAGACATCCAGATCGAGATTCAATTGAGTAACTCGCCCTACTATCGATCCCACGGCCGATATCGGTATTGAGAATCGTCTACAGTGTCCTGTCCCAAAAATTCCTCGCCATTCGGCAACTTACTTCTGGGACAGAACACTAGGTCACTCATTCATACGGGACATGCGTCCGATGGTTTCGGGCAGTGTCCCGTTCCGTTTTTCGGGCATAGCGCGTGTCACGGAAAATCGTCTTGTTTGCTGCGGCGGCGGTAACCCTTGCAGGAATATTCGTCTTCGACATTCAGCGACGGATGCGGCACGAATCTCCTTCTGCCGCCTCGGAGCATGAACCCTTATCCGCGCCGAAGCCGAAGTCTTTCGCTGTTCCGGAGCCGGAGTCATTCGCCGTTTCGAAACCGGAATCTCTCGCGAAACCGGATCCGGAAACGATACAGGGGATCCGCATCGAAGTACTCAACGGATGCGGCGTTGCCGGGGTCGCGGAAAAGGTGGGACGTTACCTGCGGGAAGCGGGTTTCGACGTCATGACGTGGAAAAACGCCGATAGCTTCAACTATCCCGAAACCATCGTCATCGATCGGACCGGCAATCTCGAAAACGCCCGCATCGTGGCCGGCGCCATGGGACTTCGGACGCACATACAACAGATCGTACACGACCCATATCGCATCGAACAGGTCGCGGTCATCATAGGCCGGGATTACGATCGCCTGGATATGATTACACGCGACCGGCCGCGACAGTAGCCCCCAACGCGCCACCCCCGGCGATATTGAGTCGTTCATTCAAGGAAACGTAACCGCATTGTCCAATCAGATACGTGAAATACTGGACCTCTGTATCGAGTGCCTTCAGTCCCGAAAGGGCGAGGACATCCTCCTGATCGATCTGCGCACGGTCTCCGACGTCGCGGACTACTTTCTCATCTGTACCGGCAATTCGGACGTACACGTCAGGGCCCTCGCGGACGCGTTGCAGGAAGGCACGAAAGCGGCGGGCTACCGGCCGTGGCATATCGAGGGACAGGAATCGCGCACCTGGGTTTTGTTCGACTACATCGACGTGGTCGTACACATCTTCCAGCCGAAGGCTCGGGCGTTCTACCGCCTCGAGCGCCTCTGGGGTGACGCCCCGTCCGAGCGAATAGAAGAAGATCCCTCACTCGCCGAGACACCCTCTCTTTAGTAACTGAACCTTCCAAGCCACCGGATCAAACAAACGGATCCGACCGATGCCTGTTCCAACCATTGCCTGGGAAGATGACACCCTCAGGCTGATCGATCAGACCTCTCTGCCCGAACGATACATCCGGATCGACTGCGGAGACGTCGAAACCGTTGCCGAAGCCATCGAGAGCCTCAGGGTCCGAGGCGCTCCCGCGATTGGCGTGGCCGCGGCATACGGCGTCGTTATCGGCGCGCGGGAAGCCCTGGCATCGGGGTCAGATATCGTTTCAGAGACAAGGAAGGCAATCGAGAGACTGGCTCGCACCCGGCCCACCGCCGTGAACCTCTTCTGGGCGCTGGATCGGATGGGCAGACGGCTCAATGAAGTCGCCGATCGGCATCCCGCTCAAGTCCTGGACCGGTTACTGGAGGAAGCGCAGGAGATCTTCGAGGAAGACAGGAGGGTCTGCAGGCAGATTGGAAAGAACGGCGCCGAACTGCTCAACCCAAACGCCACCGTACTCACCCACTGCAATGCGGGCGCTCTGGCCACCGCGGATTACGGTACGGCACTTGCGGTGATCTATGCAGCCATTGAAGCCGGGAAACAGGTCGCTGTGTTCGCCGATGAAACCCGCCCCCTGCTGCAGGGGTCGCGGCTCACGGCGTGGGAACTCCGACAAAGCGGCGTCGACGTCACGGTGATCTGCGACAGCATGGCGGCGTCGGTCCTGCGGCAGAAGAACATCGACAGCGTGATCGTAGGCGCCGACCGCATTGCCGCCAACGGCGACGTGGCCAACAAGATCGGCACCTACGGGCTGGCCATTCTGGCACGGGAACACGACGTGCCCTTCTACGTCGCCGCCCCGCTCTCCACCATCGACATGTCCCTGCCCCGCGGCGAGGAGATTCCCATCGAAGAGCGGAAACCGGAAGAAGTCACCCGCGGGATGGGCAGACAGACCGCGCCGGGTGGCGTCAACGTCTACAACCCGGCCTTCGACGTCACGCCTGCGCGTCTGGTCACGGCGATCGTCACCGAGAAGGGCGTAGCCCACCCTCCTTACGTGCCCGCCTTCCGCGTCTGGTTCCACGACGAATAGCACGTCGACGAATACACACCGGGAATCCGATTCCAGGCGCTATTGCCACATATTCACGCCGTCGCAGCCGTATGCCGGCAGCAACACGAAATGGTCGCCGGTCTCGATCAGCCGATCCCTGAGAAGCCTGTGGTGCCGCGCGATTTCGTCCCGGTAGTCGGGGTGATCGATCAGGTTCCGCCGTTCGTACGGATCGGCTTCCAGATCGAAGAACTGCCATGCGCCCGCGCCCATTTTGTCTCCCCGGACGGTATATTTATACCGCCTGCTGCGAAACCCCCGCCACACCCACCTGTTGAACGCCATTCCCTTGCGGAGTTCCGCCACGAATTCCAGCAGTACGCCCTCCCGATCCAGCGATTCGATCTCACCGCGCATCAGCGGGGACAGGTCCGTGCCCGGCAGGTGTTCGCCGGGGGTCAGCCCCGCCAGACCCAGTAACGTGGGAAACAAGTCCTCCGTGCAGATCGGATCCTCGACGGCGGCGCCCGCATTGCCGGGGAAACGGGGGTCGTAGACAATCGCGGGAATGCCCACGGATTCCTCGTACGGCCACTGCTTCCCTCTCAGTCCGTGGCTACCGCCCAGTTCACCGTGGTCCGAGACAAACATCACAACGGTATTGTCCGCCAGGCCCTGCGCCTCCAGAAATTCCGTCATCCGCCTGACGTTGTCATCCAGATTCTCCACCATCGCGTAATACCGCTTGCGATCGAGCACGAATGCCTCGGAGCGCGCGGCGTCGGACGCCTCGAAATTGGGCGGCAGTTCAATTTCCCTGGCTTCCCACGCCGCCTGAATGTCGGGCGGCGCTTCGAACGGGTCGTGCGGGGGTTCAACCGAAATGACCATACAAAACGGCCTGGAGCGATCCCGTTCCTCCGCCAGGTAGTTCATTCCGATATCGTACAAGCCATCGGTCTGATACCCTTCGATGGGCCTGGGCGTCGGATCGTCGTCCACGAAATAGTACGTATCGAAAGGCGCGTTTCTGAGTTCGAATCCGAACCACTTCTCCCAACGGCCCTGGTACGCCCGGGGCACGGGCGTACGCCCGCACTCGAGCGCGGAGCCCATTCTTCCGTGACCGCCGTCCAGGTGCCACTTCCCCACGTAGACCGTTTCGTACCCCGCCTCGTTGAACGCGTCGGCCAACGTGAATTCCGTGGGTGACATCCGGTACTCGATACCGGGAACCTTCCGGCTGTGGGCGTACTCTCCCGTCATGAACGTAAAACGGAACGGCACGCAGATCGGATAGGTCGAACACGCGTTCGAGAATCTGACGCCCCGCGTCGCAAGCCCGTCGATGTGCGGCGTCTCCAAGTTCACGTCGCCGTGGATCGACAGCGCGTCGCGCCGCAGCTGGTCGCACATCAGAACCAGGATATTGGGTCTTTCCGATATCACGTCACCCGCCCTCCCGCCGGTATTCCGGATTCACCAGGTTTTCCGGTTCTTCTCCCCGAAGCACCCTGCGGGTCTCCATGGCGGCGCGTTCCCGCAGTTCGATCAGGGATTCCGCCGAATAAAACGCGGCGTGGGGCGTATGGATCACCTGGGGCATCCCGATGAGCCGGTCGCCCTCGCCCGGCGGCTCGACGACGCGGACGTCCAAGGCGGCCCCCGCGATCTCGCCGGCATCCAGCGCGTCGGCCAGCGCGGACTCGTCCACGATATCGCCTCGCGACGTATTGATCAGGCAGGCCGTGGGTTTCATCTTGCTCAACGCGTCCGCATCGATGAGCGCCCGCGTCGCATCCGTGGAAGGACAATGGAGCGAAACGTAATCCGACGTGTCCAGCAACACATCCAGCGTCACGGCCTCGACGCCGCCGGCCGCGACGGTCCCTGGCGCCAGCGACGGCGCCGTCGCAACTACGCGAAGCCCGAACGGCGCCGCTCGGGCCGCGACTTCACGGGCGATGCGGCCGAAACCGACAAGCCCCAGCGTCCGCCCGGTCAGGCGATTCAGGGGCAGGCGGGCCTGTATATCCCAGACGTCCCCGCGAACCGAACGGTCGAATCCGGCCACCTTCCGAGACAGCGCCAACAGCAGCGCCATTGCGTGTTCCGCCACGTCCGCCATACAATAGTCAGGCACGTACGCCACGGGAATCTTCTGAGCGGTTGCGAAGGCCACGTCGATATTGTCCAACCCCACGCCGTATCGTGTCACAACCTTCAGATCCGGCAGCGCGGCTTCGATGACCCGCCTCGTGGTCTGGGCCCAGCAGGTCATGATGCCGCTGGCGCCGACGGCCAGCCGCGCCAGCGTTGCTTCGCTGCCATCCGGCGCGGCCACGAGTTCGACCCCGATGTCCTCCAGGACGCCCTGTTCCACGCTGAGGTCGGCCCACGCATAGTCCGTAACCATGACCCGCATCAGAATTCCTCCGGTCGATCTCCTACGCGTCATTCTTCGACGGGTTCTGCCCGCAAAAGCGACATACGATATCGAAGAGCACGCGGGTGGCGAAAACCAGGTTCTCCACGGAGGTGCGTTCGTCATGCCCGTGAATCAATTGCCATTCCTCTTCTCCAGGGGCTCCCCGGTAGGGCATGAACCCGTACACCTGCGTCGACGGCCGCCGCGGGCAGATGTGTTTGGCGTCCGTGCCCCCGGTGGATTGCGACGGCACGACGCGTGCGCCCGGATCGTGATCCGCCATCACGTCCACGATCGTCCGGTACAGCGGCGAGTCGATCCCGGCCTCCAGAGGGGGGCTGTACTGGTCCACGTCGATCCGGATGTCGTCTCCGATGAGCGGACGGATCTCCTGAAAGAAACTCGCATCCGTCTGTCCGGGCGCCAGCCTGCCGTCCACCCACGCGGCGGCCTCCGCCGGAATCACGTTGATCTTCTGTCCGGCTTCCAGCATGGTCACGGAAGCCGTATTTCGCAGCGACGCGCGCAGATTCGACACAATCTCGGACGCCAGCGGAAGCGATTCGAGCGCCGCCTCGCTGTGTTTGGGCTCCAGGACACGACGCAGCCGGTTCGCGGTGCCGGCATCCTGCGTTCCGGCGATGTTTTCGAGAAACGCCCGGACCGTTCCTGAAGGATGCATCGGCAACTCGGCCCGTCCCAGCGCGGCGACTGCTTCCGACAGCCTCACCACGGCGTTTTCACGGTGCGGCCTGGAACCGTGTCCGGGCCGCCCGCCGGCCGTCATCCTGAATCTGCAGATCCCCTTCTGCCCCGTCTGGCAGGTATACAACCTGGCATCTCCCACCCGGAATTCCGCGCCGCCGCCCTCCGTCAGCACAAACGGCGCCTCCACCTGCTCCGGATGGTTGTCCAGCAGCCAGCCGACGCCGTGGTCTCCCTTGCCCGCCTCTTCATCCGCCGTGGCCGCGAACATCACGTCACGCTTCAGACGGATCCGTTGCCGCTTCAACAACAGAAACACCATCAACTCCGCCGCGACCATGTTCTTCATATCCAGCGCGCCGCGGCCCCAGACGTACCCGTCGTGCACCTGCCCGCCGAACGGCGGATGCCGCCACCGGCCGGGTTCGACCGCGACCACGTCGGTATGTCCCAGCAATAACAGCGGTTCGCCGCCTCCGGACAGCCGCGCTGTCACGTTTCCCCGCCCCGTCTCTGACTCGGTCACCAGCGGATCGACTCCCTCGCTTTGCAACACGCCGGCGAGGTACTTTGCGGCGAGTATCTCGTTCCCCGGAGGATTGGTTGTGTCAAGGCGGATCAGGTCCTGAAGATATCCCTTCACCTCCTCGCGAACCGCGTTCCAGTCAATCTCTTCCAATCCTGCCTCCCTTAGAAGCTGTTTTAAAATTCCCAGCGGTCTTCGCGCGGCTGCAAGAGCGCCGGGCGGCGTTGGTCAAACCCACCCGTATAGACAAATATGGGCGGGTTTTCCCGCCTTGACCGCCACTCTTTCGCTCGCGCTCGCGAACTCACCGGTAATTTTAAAACAGCTTCTTAGAAGCCGTCTGCATTGCCGCCAGGGTTGCTGAACGACCTCCATCCGGGGCAGCCCCGGAAATGCAAGCGACGCGTTTCGGAAGATGGTGCTCAAAGATCCAGAGATGCTGCCGACCAGTCTTCCAGGGGGTTAAACCGGGTGGTGTCCAGATCGAACCCGTAACCGAATGGCGCAGCGACGACGCTGCCGATATCCAGCCGGCCGCCATGCACGTCCAGCGTGGGAAATTTGGCTTCGTGACGCCGGTAGAGCGTTCCGTGATGCCGGAGAACCTGCGCCTGCACGTCCTGGGGAAACATGCTCAACCCTGTGAAATAGTGGTGACCGTTGCGCTCCGTATGCCCCACGCCGAGGCTCGCGGCCACCGCCAGGTCCTGCAGCAGCGCGACCGGGCCGACGTTCCCAAGATCTTCGCTGCTCAGCACGTATTTCCGGCCGGGTTCCTTCTCTCGTCTGTCCGCGATGAGACAGGCATTGGCAACGCCTTTGAAGATCCCCTTGCAATTCTTGTGACTGGTTCCAGCGTAACCCAGTTCCAGGGCCTCCGCCGCACTGGCCAGCGTCCCGTCGGACTCGTCGATAATCATCGGCGGACTGTCCGGCCAGTCGCGCAGCGCGCGGCCCACGGCCGCGCCCAGGGCGACGTCCCGCCTCAGCGGCTGCTCCACAAACAACAGCCTTCCCATGAACCCGTCGAGCGACGGATCCGCCGTAATGGATTCCCATAGGGCGCGGAACGGATCGATTTCGGTGTACTGCTCGTTCCCGTCCAGCGTAAACGCATAGCCGGAACCGGAATGTCGATCCATCAATGCCGCGATGTCCTTCAGCCGTTCCGCGTCCTGATCCGAATCGCCGCACAGCTTGATTTTCAGATGCGATAGACCGTACGTCTTTATGCTGGCTTCGAGAGATTGCGGAAGGCCGTCGTCCACGCGTTCGTCCGCCTGGATGTCCGCATCTGTCAGGGGATCGGTCAACCCCACGGTATGGCGCGCCACAATCGACCTGCTCGCGCGTTCGGGCAGCAACGCCCGGGGTTCGACTCCCTCCAGGTCCGGCTGAATCTCTCCCATCCGAAAGCCGAAACCATTCTCTCGCAGCGCGATTTCGAACGCGGCGCCGGTCGCCCGGCAGAACGCGTCCATAAGAGCCCGCTCCACAAGGCTCACGCCGAAACCCCACAGCAGCGGCGGGTACGGCGTGGATGCAGCCCATTCATCCTGACCGTTGTAGATTTCCCGCCAGAAACCATAGACGGATTCCGCCGGGTCCGCCGCCAGAGCAAGCCGGCAGGCCCGACGGATGACGGCCAGCATTTCCTCGAGGTCGTCTTCGAACGACGCCTCGGGGTTCTTGGTAAACCACTTGGGCGGCAGCCCGTCCGCCGCAAGTCCCACTTCCCGGCGTCCGTCCATCTCCGCGGTCACACGGACGAACAGATGGGGGACGGCGACGAGAGACGCGATCCCGTATCGGAACGGCATCCGCGCTTTCATGTTCAGGACGTTGAGGTCAATTTCCTTAATCGCGATCGACATGGCGTCATTCTCATTGCACGGGCGACCGGCCGGTCGCCCCTACGCACCCGTAGCGATATCCAATTTTCAGGGCCAGTTACAAAGGTAGTCCCTATCCTTCCAGGCCGATCACGCGCACCGCGTTGCGATGCAGGATGTCCTCCAGCGCCTCGGGATCGTCCACCATCCGTCTCAGGAACGGCAGGCTCTTCGCCGCAAAACATCCCGGGGGATAGTCGGTTCCCCGTCCATCCACACAAGGGCAGTCCGTGGCGAACAGCAGCTTCCTCCGGTGGCGCGTCAGAAAGTCCCTTCCGAATGCCTCGTCCCGCGTGATGGCCCCCAGTCCCGACCCGGCGGACAGGTCCGCATACACGTTCTCGTAGTCGGACAGCAGCCGGTCCGCGAGCCCGCCCGGAACCACCGGACCCGTCGGGTATAGCGTCTCCTCCGGCGGAGGCACTTCAGCGCTGATATTGGCCCACCAGGACTGCGCGTGACCGATAAACCTGATGTCACGGAACCTGCGAACCAGCGTCTCCAGATGCCCGATTCCCTGGTTGTAACCCCGGTTTCCCTCCTGGAAATGCCACGTAACGGGCCAGCGCATCTCGTTGCAGAAGGCCAGCACGCGCTCCAGACCGGGATGATTCAACGGCAGGTGCTGCTTCTGCTCGCCGTATCCTCTGAACACTCCCGTTGCCGCGCGTCGTTCGAGCTCCGCAACCGCGTCGCCGCGAGTCACGTCCACGTGGCAGAAGGGAATGACTCTGTCCGGGTACCGCTCATGCGCCTGAGCCACCGTTTCGGTGAGCCACTCGTACTCCCTGTCGGCCGTCTCGATCGGCAGGAATACGGCTTTCTCGGCCCCGATACCGTCGATGTGCCGGATCGTATTCTCGATACTTCTGCCCTGATGTCCGATATGCAGATGGGCATCGATCATCGGCTCAGCACCTCCTTCAACCTACGGCCGACGATCTCCTCTTCGCCGGGCGCCAGCGTCATCGGATCCACGACGATTCCGCTCCCGCTTGAACGGACCACGACCGGCGGCTCGCCTTCCCGCATCGCCCGAATTACCCTTGATGTCTCAGCCTCATCGAAATCGACGTATGCCCTGGGGGCGAAATCGGGAGAAGCCTGCTGACCCTCGCCCAATACGTACGCCGCGGCGCCCGGTGCCTGAGCCGCAAGTTCCACGACGCGCGTCGCCTGTCGATGCCAGTCCAGCCGGTCCGCCTCATCGCTACCCGCCAAAAACCTATCGACAGCGGCCAACAGCCCGAGGATCTCTTCCTTGCCCACCTTCATACCGCGCCCCACCGCGCTGAAGGGGCTGGCATTCAACCGGACCGCGTCCACGTAATCGCTTTTTCCCAGAACCAGACCCGTGCATTGCGGCCCGCGCAGACCCTTGCCTCCGCTGAAGACGGCCAGGCTCGCCCCAATGTCTACGATCTCCGTCAGATTCGTCCTCGGCGGAAGTTGAGCGGCTGCGTCGACCACGACCGGAACTCCCATCCGGTCGGCCCCGGCAACCACCTCTTCGAGCTGCGACCTGCTCTGCGTTCCCAGGAAATGCACGACGGCCGCCGTCCGCTCCGTGATCCCGCCCAGAATCTCCCCGGTCGTGACTTCCGTCCTGCTGCCCACCCACGTGAGCTTTCCGCCGCAGATCTCGATCCCCTGATGAATATAGGTGTGGGAATCCACGAGGCTGACCACGAACTCGTTTCGCCAGCCCCCGGTATGCGGCAACGTCCGAACCCTTTCCGCGTCCGTACCGGTCAGGCAGGCTGCCGCCGACAGCTGCATGCCGCTGGCCGCGCCGCAAGACACGAATGCCGCCTCGACGCCGATCTTCCCAGCCAGGTATCGTCCTGCCTCTTCGTTCAATTTCGGAAGATCCACGAACGACCGCGCTGCCTCCCGCATTGCATCCAGAACTTCGGCCGGCATCAGACTGCCGCCGAGGGTCGTAATCGTTCCACTTGCGTTAATGAACGGTTTTACACCAAGGTCGCTGTAGTTCATCATGTTCTCCACTGGTACAAATGAAAGAAAGCCGTGCCGCTTAAGCGTACGGGAAATCGCTATTCCTGTCTGCCCTGGACAGTTCGGCCAGAAACCTGCCCGTGCCCTCGATGCTCGAGTCGATAACGATCCTTCCCTTTTCCCGGGATGCACGGGTTGCGTCTCCGCCGGCGGACGCCGGCATGTAAAGGTGCCAGGGCCTGACGAAATCCACCTGGAACTCCGTCAGCACCTCCAGCGCCGGCTGCATCCGCGGATTGTCGCCGATCTTCGCCTCATGGACGAGGTCGGGCCGCAGATAGAGCATCTGGGAGGTCTCCTCCTCGCCCGCGTGGTCGCTCGGCTTCTCGCAGACCTGTCGCGCCTCCCGTGACGCGCAGGAAGACGCCTGTATCATGCAGACGAATGCCCCGTCTTCGGCGGCCAGGTCGCGCATTGCCGCCCGGATCACGTCCGGATTGCCTCCATGGGCGTTGACGAATACGACCTTGTCGATACCATCCGCCTCACACATCTTTACGAGGTCCTTCAGCAGGGCCATGAACGTGGACACACGCATGCGACAGGCGAAAGGAAAGGCGCGAAAGTTGTTGTTCAGGCTGACGCGGACGGTGGGCAGGCAAACCACGCTGCCGCCCTGTCTGTTCGCCACCCGGGTGGCGCCGTATGCGATCGCCTCGGCGCGATAACTGTCCGTACCATAGGGCAGCGCGGGCCCGTGCGGTTCCGTCGACCCAACCGGTATTACGGCAACGACCGGCTTCAGCCTGCTGACCTGGTCGATCGTCATTTCTTCCAGAATTCCGGAAAAACTCTCGGCCATAACCTCCCCCTGACTGGAATTGGCGAGCACAAGATAGGCCCGCGCCCCGACCCTGTCAAGGTGTCGCGGATCAGGGCTTGCGCCGCGTCTGTCCGGGCGCCAAAAAGCGCTCTCACACACAGACTTTTGCTTGACCCCGATTTGCGGATTCGGTAAATTGAGGCCGTTTCCGGCGGGGCGGGACAACGGCTTCGCGAGCCGGAAATCCAGGGAAATTCAGGCAGGAGCGAACGTCGCATGGGCAACACATTCGGCCGCCTCTTCCGCATCACCACGTGGGGCGAGTCTCACGGCGGCGGCGTGGGCGTTGTAATTGACGGCTGCCCGCCGGATCTCGAAGTAACGTCGTCGGAGATCCAGACCGAACTGGACCGGCGCAGACCCGGCCAGAGCAGGATTACCACCCAGCGCAGGGAAGAAGACCGCGTCGAAATCCTTTCCGGTGTCTTCGAAGGCAGGACCCTTGGCACGCCCATCTCGCTGATTGTCAGGAACAGAGACGCCCGATCCAGAGACTACGAGGAAATGCGGGTCAAATACCGCCCGTCCCATGCCGACTTCACCTATCAGGCGAAATACGGAATTCGGGACTGGCAGGGCGGCGGGCGGGCCAGCGCGAGGGAGACCATAGGTCGCGTGGCGGCCGGCGCGATCGCGCGCAAGATTCTGCACCAGTCGCTTGGCGTGGAGATCCTGGCGTTTGTCAGACGAGTGCGCAACCTGACGGCCGAGGTCGACCCCGATGTCGTTTCGCGGGACCGGATCGAATCCAACATCGTTCGCTGCCCCGATTCCGACATCGCCGGTCAGATGATCGAACAGATCGAGCAGGCCCGCAAGGACGGCGACTCCCTCGGCGGCGTCGTGGAGGCCGTCGCCCGGAACGTGCCGCCCGGTCTGGGTGAACCCGTATTCGACAAACTGGAAGCCGACCTGGGCAAAGCCATCCTCTCTCTGCCGGCATGCAAGGGATTCGAAGTCGGATCCGGTTTTGCAGGTACGAAACTCACCGGTTCCAGCCACAACGATCCGTTCTACAACGACGGAGAGAGGATACGCACGCGCACCAACCGTTCCGGTGGTATTCAGGGCGGCATCTCCAACGGCGAGAACATCGTGGTCCGCGCAGCATTCAAACCGACCGCAACCATCCTCAAGACTCAGGAAACCGTGGATATTCACGGCAACCCCGCCACGTTATCGGGCCGGGGCCGCCACGATCCCTGCGTCCTGCCTCGCGCGGTGCCGATGGTCGAATCCATGATCGCGCTCGTCCTGGCCGACCACTATCTTCTCCACAGGGGGCGATGCGGAACCGGTCACGATGGCTGACGGTTCAATCAGCATGGATTCCCGGATCTTTACATGCATCAAGAACGGCCGCCCTCACGTCTATCGCTTTCCCTGGAAGAACTTCACGCACCTTCTTCGGCACAGGGCATCGCACGACAAGGATCACGCGGCAATCGTCTTCCGCGACCTGGACCGGGAAGAACGGTCGACTGTCACGTACGGAGATCTTAACCGGCGGACGTCCGCGCTGGCATGCCGGCTTCACGATGACTATGGCATCGGCCCCGGCGACCGTGTATCCCTGGCCATGCCCAATTGTCCCGAGCACCTCCTGATCACCCAGGCCCTCTTCCGTCTTGGCGCGACCGCCGTCCCGCTGGATCTCAGGCGCGACGCGCCGGAACGGAAACGATACAAGCTCGAGGACTCCCGAGTCAGACTGCTGTGCGTCCTTCCGGACCACCTGGACTCCGAACGGAAAGTCGCGCCGGAAGTCCCAATCGCGGCCACGGACAGCCTTCTACGTGGCGACAACGATCGGCACGCCGACCTCGAACCGGAGTGGAGCGGCGACCCCCTTGAAGAACAGGCGACGGGGATCATCCTCTATACGTCCGGAACAACCGGCAAGCCCAAAGGCGTCCTGCTCACACGGCAGAGCATCGTGAGTAATGCGGACGGCATCGGCCGGTGGCTGCATTTCGACGAAAACGAACGCCTGAGCCTGGTTCTGCCGCTGCATCACGTGAATTCCACCGTGTTTTCGATCGCGCTGTTCATGGCAGGTGGAACGCTGATTCTCAACTCCCGCTACAGCGCCTCGAAGTTCTGGCCTGTGATCGCAGACGAGAGAGCCACTTCCTGCAGCATTGTTCCAACGATCATGCGGGACCTTCTTGCCGACGCCGGTACGTTCGAAGCGGCCGGACACGACATTTCCGCCCTGAAGAAGATCATGATCGGCAGCGCGCCCGTTCCCGCTGGCCCCGCGGTCCGGTTCCACGATCGTTTCGGAGTACGCCTGATCCAGGGCTACGGCACCACCGAAGTCAGCCTTCGGGTGACCGGCGTTCCGCCCAGCCTGCCCGATGACGAATACAGGGAGGCACTGGAACAGAACGCCGCCGGGGTGGAACTGGAAAACAACAATATCTGCCTCGAGGGCGATCCGCCGCCTGGCGAACCCGGTGAGATTCTGGTTCGCGGACCCGTCGTATCCGGAGGGTACCTCAACCGGCCCGCGGCAACGGAGGAGGTCTTTCGGAACGGCTGGTTTCACACCGGCGACATCGGCTACCGGCGCACGATCGGCGGGCGGGACTACTACGTTGTCCACAGCCGAAAAAAGGAAATCGTTATCAAGGGCGGCGTAAACATCTCGCCGATAGCCGTCGAAAACGCCCTTGTGGAAGCCTTTCCCGATCTCGCCGCGGTCTACGTTACCGGCCTCGAGGACGAACGATGGGGACAGGACGTGTGCGCCGCGCTCGTCTTCCGCAATGGCATGGCGCCCGAAATGCAGGAGGAAGCAGCCAGGCGAATACTCGACGCGGGACGAGCAGGGACAGTTGCGAATCTCAGCCCCTTCGAAGCACCCTTCAAGACCATACCGTTCGACCCGGACCGCCTGCCGATGACTTCCACGGGAAAGGTCCAGCGCAACGTCCTGCGTAAAATCCTGCAGGAAATCGTGAATCGGCAGAACGCGCAGCACAATTGAGCGAGGGAAAGCATGCCAAAGAGAATCCTGTTGTCCGCCAACATGCGGAATCCCGAATTCGACTCGGACAGCCGCCGTAATGGGATGGAGAAACTGCGTGAGTTTGCCAGTGTGGACTACTATACAGGCGAACTGACGGAAGACGAAGGAACCGGAGTGGTTGGGGTCATTGCGAGCTCATCGCATATACACGATGGCTTCTACGAAGCCGCGACGGACCTGCGAGTCATCTCCCGGTGGGGCGTCGGCTACGAGAAAGTCAACCTGGTGGCAGCCGCGCGGCACGGCGTGATCGTTACCATTGCCCCGGAACACATGGTCACGGTGGCCGAATACACCATTGCCCAGTGGATGGCGACGCTGAAGAGGCTTTACACCCTCAACCGACTCTCTCATGGCGGCGACTTCTCTCTCATCAGAACCTATGAAGCCGCGGAAACCACGCTTGGCCTTTACGGATTCGGCCGGATCGGCCAGGCCGTCGCCGAACGCGCCAGGCCTCTCCTGGGCGAAAGGGGGCGCCTGCTCGTCTATGACGTCCGCCCGGACATCGCCGAACTCGCGGCACGATTCGGGGCGGAGACAGTCGGGGATCCGATCGACCTGTTCAGGGAGTGCGACACCGTCTCGCTGCATGTATCCGGAGCCGACACCCTCGTCACATACGATCTCCTTTGCGCCATGCAACCCCATGCCACCCTCATCAACCCCTCGAGGGGCACTCTGGTGGATGACGTCGCCGTCAACCGCGCCATTGTCGAAGAACGACTCTGGTACTACGTGGTAGACGACCCGGTGGACGGCCCGCGTGCTATCCACAAGGGGCATCCACGGATCATTTGTACCAACCACAACGCCGGAATGACCGACGCTTCGGCGGTACGCCTGGACCACAGGACCTTCGGCCAGGTCGCCGACGCCCTGGAGGGCCGGGAACCCGCGCACATCATCAATCCGGACGTGCTGGACCACCCCAGGGTCAGGTCCTTCCTGGGCAGGAGTTAGCAGCCCGTTGAAAAAAGTCCATCCGGGCTACGGCCGGCCCTTGCGGTCGAAATACTGCGTTGGGGGGG
>JAPPJY010000015.1 GCA_028874335.1 Gemmatimonadota bacterium
TCGCCACTCTTGGGTGGATTTGACCAACGCCGACCGGCGCTTTTGCAGCCGTGCGTAGACCGCTGGGAATTTTAAGACAGCTTCTAATGTGTTCAATTCACGGTTGGTGTTCCAGCTTTGCATCGTAAGCCGTCTCACCGGCGTTCCACATGAACGAACCGTCGAGTCCCGGCCCGTCATGAACTGTCAAATCTACCAAGTTTTCGGGGTCGTGTCAAGAATCAGAAAATCAGGTGGAAACCCGCCTACCGGGGTCGCCCGGCAACGGTTCATGCGGCCGGCACGGAACATATGCGGCAGATGAGTTGCGTGAGCGTGGCGGCAGGCGTACGGGAACGCGACTTCAGCCGGTTGTCCGCGTTCAGGAGCGCTTCGAAAGCGTGCCACAGGTTCTGTTCGTCGAAACGGGCGGCCTGATCGAGATAGCTGGAAACAAAGAACGGGGGAACCTTCAGTCTGCCTGCCAGTTCAGACCGCGACAATTCATGATTCCTGAGCCAGCGGGCCTTGCGTAGGATGCCAATGTGCCGGATGAGCATCGCGACAACTGCCACCGGACTGTCGCCGCGGTCCAGAAGGCGATGCAGAACGGTCAGCGCATCGCCGGCATTCCGATTGCCCACGGCATCCGCGAGTTCGAATACCGTCGCATTTCGCGAAGCGCCGGCCATCCGGACGACGTCGTCATGCGTGATGGTATCGCGTTCGTTTGTATAGATGGCCAGCTTTTCGAGTTCACTGACGAGTTCGCCCGGATTCGGCCCCACGCCGAGGTGAAGCATGTGCGCGGCTTCGGGTTCAATCCGTTTATTCAACGCAGCCGCCCGTCCGCGAATCCACCGCGGGAGTTCATTATCATAAGGAATCCTGAACTCCACCGAAACGGCGTTCTTTCGCAATGCGGCGGAGAGCTTCTTGCGGCCATCCAGTTTGTCCGCGGTGAAAACCAGCACCGTGGTTTCAACGGGGTTGTCGACAAGGGGCAGGAGTGTTCGCGCGTCGGCGTCTCGCAAACGGTCCACACGCTTGAAAACGACAACACGCCGGGCCGCCATCATCGGAAAGGCGGTTGCCCGGCTCACGGCGTCAGCCGCGTCCATGTCCTCGCCGTGGAAGATATCCAGGTTGAACGCACTTGACGCGGGATCGACGGCAGCGTCGACAAGGGCGTTCAGACTCTCTTCCCTGGTGACAATCTCAGACCCGTGCAGCAGATACAGCGGCGCGAATTCGCCCCGTTCGATCTGCGCGTTCAGTCTGTCGTGCGAGTTGCGGGATTTGGTTCTGGATTTGGCCACGGTCGTGGTCTATCAGCTGTCAAGGTCCCGGAATTCGGCATCCGTGACCCGATCCTTGTTGACGTGCCTGGATCGCTTCTTACCGGTTGGGCGCGAACCGTCTCTTGTGGTAAAGACCCATCGGACCGGAGAGCGCAGAAGGTCCCGAAGCAGACGGATTACAACAACCAGCATCAGGCCGAAAAGGAAAATGCGCAGCAACATGGTGTACTCCCTCTATTGTAATTGTACACCTGACGTCGGGTCGGTGACGACCTCTCCGACGATGTAGCCGTCCTCACCGCTTCGATTCAACTGTTCGACCGCTTGTTCAGCCTCACCGGACGGGACGACAAGCACCAGGCCCAGGCCCATATTGAACACGCGAAACATCTCGTCGGCGTGAATGTCGTCGCCCACCCTCTGTAACAGGTTGAACACGGGCGGTTCGGGCCAGGTTCCCCGGAAGATGCGCGCGCCAAGTCCTTCCGGAAGGGTGCGGGGCAGGTTATCCAGGATGCCTCCTCCCGTGATGTGTGCCATACCCCTTACGGACACGGCTTCCATAAGGCCGAACACCGAAGCAACGTAACTCCTGTGGGGGGCCAGCAGGGTCTCGCCGATGGTTCCGCCGAGTTCGTCCAGGTATGTGTCGACGGTCCATCCGGCGGTTTCAAACAGGAGTCTGCGCGCCAGTGAATAGCCGTTGGTGTGCAGGCCGCACGACGGCAGTCCGATGAGCTTGTCTCCCGGCTGCGCCCGGGAGACATCCAAAATGTCTTCCCGGTTCACAATGCCGACGATCGTACCCGCCAGGTCGTATTCGCCCGCGGCGTAAAAATCAGGCATTTCCGCCATTTCGCCGCCCAGCAGTGCGCAACCGCAGGCTTTACATCCGTTTGCGATTCCCTCGATGACGGCCTCGGCCACGACGGAATCGTGTTTTCCCATGGACAGGTAGTCCATAAAGAAGAGCGGGCGTGCGCCCTGCACAAGAATGTCATTGGCGCAATGGGCGACGAGGTCGGCTCCGACCGTATGGTGAATGCCGGTCAGAAATGCAATTTTCAGCTTGGTGCCGACGCCATCCGTACCGGCCACGAGGACGGGGTCACGGTAAGCATCCCACTGAGGCGCATAGAGGCCGCCGAAACCGCCGATGTCGGCAAGTACTTCCGGGCCGAACGTGGATCGTACCGTTGCTGCGATACCTCGTTTGGTGCGGCCTGCGCTCTCGATGTTCACGCCGGCGGCCGCGTATGCGTCTGAATTTCCCGGCATCAGATTTCCTCCCGGGCGCCGCACTCGGCGCGGGAGGCGGCAACGACCTGTTCCGCGACGCGCAGGGCCTGAACCGTCGCACCAACGTCATGCACGCGAACGACGTGAGCCCCTGCCGCCGCGGAAAAACTCACGGCTGCCAGCGTGCCGAAAAGCCGTGCCTCCGGCGGAAGATCCAGTGAGGCGCCGATGAATTTCTTGCGTGAAGGGCCCACCATCAGGGGGCATCCCAGGCCATGAAATTCGTCGAGCCGCGCGAGGATTTCAAAATTGTGGGCATTTTGTTTGCCAAATCCCAGGCCCGGGTCGATCAGAATCCGGCCGGGATCGATGCCCGCTTCGATGGCCGCGGTCTTGCGCTCGTCGAGAAAATCGAGGATTTCGCGGATCAGGTTGTCATACGCCGGCTCGATCTGCATGGTCAGGGGTGTACCCTTCATGTGCATGAGAACGACCGCGGCGTCAAATTGCGCGATCGTTGCCCCCATGAGAGGGTCGAACCGCATGGCGCTGATGTCGTTTACGATAGATGCGCCCAACCGTAAGGCGTGTTGCGCGACCGGCGCTTTGGTTGTGTCAATGGAGATGATCAGATTGGTTCTGGCTGCGATTTCTTCGATGACAGGTGCGGTACGGCGGATTTCCTCATCCACAGAGACGGGTTGGGCGCCGGCCCCGTAAGTTCCCGCCGGACGTGTGGATTCGCCGCCCACGTCGATGATGTCCGCGCCTTCTTCAGCCATCTGAAGTGCGCGTTCAACGGCCTGCCGCGGCTCGAAATAACGTCCACCGTCGGCAAACGAATCGGGCGTCACGTTGAGAATCCCCATGATGAGGGTCCGTGAGCCCAGTTGGAGGATGTTTCCCCGGCAGTCGAGCCGGCGGGCGGGGGATCTAATGGACTGCATGCTGACACCGGAAATGCAAAGGGATGGCAAAATGACACGGCGTTTTACCATCCCTCAATGAAACCCGAGTACTGAGTTTAATCGTCGTCCTCAGACGTTTCCCGTGATTCGGCCGGACGTTCTTCCGAAGATGACGGGTCCGGTTCCTCCACTTCGGCGGCCGCATCCTGATTTGTCCGTCCGTTTTGAGATTCGGGCGGTTCAGACGGTTTCTGAAGCTTCTCTCCAGCGAGAATGCGGTCGAGCTGGGAGTCGTCCAGGACCTCGAACTCAAGAAGCGCGTCGGCCAGAACGTGGACCTGAGCGATATTCTCCCGGAGCAGGGATTCCGCCCGGTCCTCGGCGGTGAGGACGAAGTTGCGGATTTCGTCGTCGATCACCTGTGCGACTTTCTCGCTGAAGTCCCGGCGTTGAGCCATCTCGCGGCCGAGGAAGACCTCGTCCTGTCTGTTGCCGTACGAAATGGGACCCAGTTCGTCGCTCATTCCCCAGTCGCACACCATCCGACGCGCCAGATCGGTGGCCATCTTGTAGTCCTGCTGGCCGCCGCTCGAGACTTCCCCGAAGACGATTTTTTCCGCGACTCTGCCTCCCAATGCGTACGTGAGGACGGCGTCGCTGTAGCTCCTGGAATAGTTGTGACGTTCGTCGATGGGCAGATACGTGGTCAGCCCCAGCGACTGGCCGCGGGGAATGATGGTTACCTTGTGAACCGGATCGGACTCCGGAACGAGCTTGGCCACCAGTGCGTGACCGATTTCGTGATACGCCGTGCGTTTTTTCTCGGAGTCGGAGATGACCAGGCTGCGCCTTTCCACACCCATGATGACCTTGTCCTTGGCATTCTCAAAGTCCTCCATGATCACGGAGGTCCGGTCGTGCCTGGAGGCGAGCAACGCGGCCTCGTTGACCAGGTTTTCGAGGTCGGCCTGGGTAAATCCGGGCGTGGCCCGCGCAAGTACGGTCAGATCCACGTTCTTGTCCAGTGGCGTATTGCGGATATGTACTTTCAGCACACCCTCCCGTCCCTTGACGTCGGGCCGGTCGACAACGACCTGCCGGTCGAAGCGGCCGGGTCGCAGAAGCGCCGGATCGAGGACGTCGGGGCGGTTTGTGGCTGCAATCAGGATAACCCCTTCCTTGGAGTCGAATCCGTCCATTTCCACCAGCAGCTGGTTGAGCGTCTGCTCACGCTCATCGTGGCCTCCGCCGATGCCTGCGCCGCGGTGCCGGCCGACAGCGTCGATTTCGTCGATGAAGATGATGCACGGCGCATTGGCCTTGCCCTGCTCGAACAGGTCACGTACGCGCGATGCGCCGACACCCACGAACATTTCGACGAAGTCGGATCCGCTCATGCTGTAGAACGGAACGCCGGCCTCCCCGGCCACCGCTTTGGCCATGTAGGTCTTGCCGGTGCCCGGCGGTCCCACCAGGAGGACGCCCTTCGGGATGCGTCCGCCGAGCCGCTGGAATTTGCGGGGGTCTTTGAGGTACTCGATTATCTCCTGCAGTTCCTGCTTGGCCTCGTCGGATCCCGCAACGTCCTTGAATGTGACCTTCGGGCGGTCTTCCGAGACCAGCTTCGCCCTGCTCTTGCCGAAGCTGAACGCACCCTTCGGGCCTCCCTGCATCTGGCGGAAGATGAACAGCCACAGGCCGACGAAGAGAAGCCACGGCAGGAAATTAAAGAAGACCTTCAACCAGTCGAAGGGCTTTTCCTGAAACCGAAAGTCGATTTCGTATTTTTCCCAATCGGCGATTGCGTCTTCGCCGATGACGCCCAGGTTGACGACGAAAGTCCTGTACGCCTGCTGCCCGCCGCGGCTGGTCGTATACTCGGGTTCAAGCAACGTGCCGTGAAAATCGCTGTCTATGATGACCGCGCTTTCGATCTTGCCCTGTTTCATCAGGGTGCGGTATTCCTTATAGCTAATCACGACGTCACCGGAGCCGGTACTGCTTCCGAAGAATCGTGTCGCGAAGAGCGCGACCAGTACAAAGAAGACCCAGAATGCAAGCGTCTTTGATCGCCGCCGCCATTCACTGCCGTCGTTTTCGGGAGTCGACCCGGGCTCGCGGTTATGCCGCGGCCGCGGCCGGTTCCTGGGCGGCTCAGGTGCATCGCGGTCTCCGTCGGACTCAGGCTTCAACTCCGGAACGGGCGGTTGCTGCTCCTTTTGCCCGGCGTCCGGAGTTTCTTCCCGTTCTTTATGTTCTGCCATAAGAACCGCCTTGACGATTATGCTCCCGAGGAGGTGAGAATCTCTCCCCAGCCACCCCTGAGGGTGACTTCCAGCACCGTTCTCGCCCGATGCGTAACGGCCGTGGACCGGGCCGTACGCAAGCCGACCACCCAGAGGATGGCCTGTCCTCCCAGCAGCAGCGGGACTTCATCACGCAGCGGTCTGGGGATCTTGAGGTTGATCAACAGGTCGCTTACTTTTTGTGTTCCGGCCATGCCGAACGGCGCGAAACGATCCGCACGGCGCCGGTTTCTGAGCGTCAGGCGGCCGTCAACCGCTTCCCGGTCGAACCAGGCGCGAAACGGATCGGACGACAGGTCTGCCTTTTGCACATCGCCGGCCGGACTGATCTTCGTCTCGACAGATGCATCGATTTCCGGGATTTCGGTGACGCCCGGAACGGCCAATTCGGCCTCGAACGCCGGCGTCGGCCGACTCAGGATCAGCCACGGGCTGGAAAGATGAACGGAAATATCGGCAGACACCTGAACCGAACCGGCGGGTGTCAGACGCAGGCTTTCCATGCGGCCGGCGCTCTTCTCATCGAGGGCCCGGAAGCAGCCTCGAAGTCGGAAAAACGCCGTTCTGAACAACCTGCGCTGAAGTGCTATATGATAACCGAAAACGGCGTTTTCATCAAGGATTATTTTTTGTTTTCCCTCGTAACGCAGGGCTTCACGGTATGCCGATTCAGCCTGCTGGCCGAGCAGTTGATCTTCGCTCTGGATAATCTCCGCGGACCTTGCAAGGACCGCCTCGATCGAGGGGTTGTAATCCGACGCGATCTCCGGCAGAAGAAGATGCCGGATCCGGTTCCGGAGGAAGCGGGTTTCAGTGTTGGTATCGTCGTGACGCACGCGCAGGTTCCGGTGTTCGACATATGCCTGTATCTGCTGCCGGGAAACCCCGAGGAGCGGGCGGATCCAGATCCCGTCGCGGATGGGTCTGATCCCGCCGAGCCCGGTCGTACCGGCGCCGCGAATCAGCCGCATCAGGACGGTTTCGGCCTGATCGCTGCGGGTATGACCCAATGCGATGCGGGAAGCGCCGGTGTTTCGCAGGACGCGACTGAAGAAAGCGAGGCGGGCGTCTCGAGCCGCTTCCTCAGGAGAGCCCTCGCCGGGCAGGACCGCTTTTTCGGAAAAGCACGGAAGGTCCATCTCTGCGGCGAGATCCGAAACGAAATGCTGGTCCTCTTCCGCAGCCAGACCCCTGAGTTGATGGTTGAGGTGGGCAACGAAGAGCCGGAGGTCTAGAGACTTGCGAAGCCGTGACAGCAGATCCAGCAGCGATACCGAGTCCGGCCCTCCCGATACGCCAACGACAACCCCATCGCCCGGCCGGATCATGCCGTGCCTGTCAATATACGATTTCACGGTCGGCAACAGGTCGTTTGTAGCGGCACTGGTGCCGTGACCCGGTTTCATGAGTGGATTATCCGTTTTTGCCGAGACCATCTGGATTGTCCTGTTTCAATCTGACAGAGACGCCGCTGGCGGCGGCCGTCATTGGTCATCGGTCCAGGATGCCCGGTCTTCGGGCGTCCCCAAAACTGGATTCAAAATGGTTGGCGTGCAGCGATTGATGCCCCTGTGCGGGTGACGATTTTCGTGTCGCGCGATGTCAAGAGTCGGGGATGACTATTGGACGCCTGACGACTCGGCCGGGTTTCTGAAAACCGGCTTCCGCTGACCGCACCAAACGCCTGATAATCAATTATATAGTCCGTCGGAACTTAAAAGAGCCCATGCGCGGAGATCAGTCAATGAATGAAAGAACGCGCTGATATCAGCGCGTTCTTTCATGTGCAAAATCCAGGGATTACTCAAGGCACGCTTTTGCCGAAGTTTCTGGCGAACTCCAGAAAGTCCGGGAAGTCGACCGTGCCGCTTCCGTCCAGGTCGAAGGTCGGGTTGTCGGTGCTGAAGGCCCGTGCGAAGGCCAGGAAGTCGCTGAATCCGATTTCGCCGTCATTGTCGAAGTCGGCCCGGGGATTGACGGGGACGACGATGGCCGTTCCGGACAAAGCGACCGTAACACTGCTGTTTTCAGGGTCGTCGCTGGAAATGGTGATGGTGCCGGAGAACGGTCCGCCCTCCGCAGGTGTCAAAGTGATATCGACGGTTGCACTGTCGCCAGGTGCGACCGTGAGCTCCGTCAGGCTGAACGTGACGCCCTCGAGGTCGGACTCCACGTTCGTTATGCTGAGGTCTTTCTCTCCGGTATTCTTCACGACGAGCGTAACGGTCTTGCTTTCTCCGGCCGGGACGTCCTCGCCGAAGTTGAGCGAGGTATTTGCGATGCTGATCGTCGGCGGCTTTATGATGGCTGCGGTTCCGGAGAACGAGACGGTTACACTGCTGTTTTCCGGATCGTCGCTGGAAATGGTAATGGTGCCGGAGAAGGGACCGCTCTTTGCGGGCGTAAATGTGATATCGACGGTTGCACGTTCGCCAGGCGCGACCGTGAGTTCCGTCAGGCTGAATGTGACGCCCTCGAGGTCGGACTCAAGATTCGTAATGCTGAGGTCTTTGCCACCGGTGTTCCTTACGACGAGGGTAACGGTCCTGGCTTCACCGGCAGGAACGTCCTCGCCGAAGTCGAGCGACGTACTGGGAAGTCTGATTGTCGGAGGCGGGAGCGTCAGCAACTCCCGGATACTCGCCGCAGCAGCGCTGAGACCCGAAGCGCCGCGCCCGATGTGACGGACGATCCCTTCCCGGTCCGCGACCAGCAACGTGTGGGTTCCGTGAGATCCCCTGATACTGCCTGCCTGCAGCAGCAGGGGAAACGTAATCGTGGACGCTGTCTGAAAACCCCTGAGTTGAGCCTGAGTGCCATTGTAGATGTCAAGTCCCAGGACCGCCAGGCCGTCATCCTGGAACGCCTTCCAGATCTGCTGTTCTATGGACGGACCCGCCGCCCGGCAGGTGGGTCAGTTATGGCCCAGGTAATAGAGAGCCAGAACACTTCCCTTGTAAGACGCCGAGGCGTAGGTTTTTCCGTCCAGCCCGGTAAGCGAGAACGTCGGTACCGCGTCACCGACACTCTGGGCTTCCGCCGGACCCGGCGGAAAGAATCCCGGGACCAGCAGGAACACGACGCATGCAACGAATCGAATCATCGCAATCCTCCTAGGAAAAAGTGTGTGGTCCGCGTCAGAAATAGGTCTTTAGGCGCATTTCAAGGCCACTGAACGGCAATACCAGATAGCATGTCCCCGATGTACACGCGGCGCCGCCTCGCCTGCGGCCGGCGAATACGAAGGCCTCGTATCGTTCGAGAAAGGCGACGTTGAGATTGACTGCCAGCCAGGTGCGCGTGCCGGTCTCGGTCCGGTCGCGCGTTGTGACGTCGTCCACTTCAAACGGGTCGTTTGTGCGATCAAGAATGAGGGCGCCGCCCGCGCCCGAGGGATGCTGATAGGAAAACTGGGCAAAGACATCCCAAAACGCAGGTTCGTTCCGGGGATGCCTGGCCGCGCGCCGGACCTGCAGGTCGAGACCCAGGACAGACCCTCCGGGTGTATTGGATTCGGCCCCCACACCGCCGATCCGGTGCTTTCCGATACCCTTCAGTTCGTCTTTTCCCCAATCGAAGAAGACGGTAGACGTCACGCTGTGCCCGCCGCCTAGCGGAGGCAGTTCGACGTCCACGCCCAGATACCGCTCATTGAAGGTCGTTGAAAAGCCGGGCGCGAGTTCGTTCTCCCCCTTGCTGATGTTTGCCGTCAGCGTGCCCAGGCCGAAAACCGAATACGTGGCTTCCACCTGATAACCTGTTTCCGCATCGGCAATCAGGGCATGGGTGGACCGGTTGAGCAGGACGGCCGCGTGTTCGCGAACCAGGGACGGGGGATCGTTGAAACTGAAGGCGAAATTCTCATAGTCCTTGTATTCCAGGCTCAATCCCAGGTTGGAAACGCCGGCATTGGCCGAAAGATACAGCGCGCTGCCGTCCACGTGCACGTCATTCAAGCCGGCGTACTCGGCGTAGACGGTCGCATACCCGTCCTGAAGGCCTGATGCTTCAATTGCAGGCGTGACGTCAAATTCCAGGTATCCCGACCATGTTCGCGTGGAGTCAAACCTGGAGGCGTGATGGCTGACGGCCGTGACGCCGGTCTTGATCCGGTTGGCTGGCCGCAGCGAGACCTCCCCTCCAAGAAGCCAGTTGTCGCGCCGCGGTACGTCCCGAAGCGGATTGCCCACCCTCACCGCGGGGGGAATGTCACTTAATACGGGGCGGCCGATCAGGGCTCTGGCCTCGGCCCGAGGCCCCGCCCACGTGGCCATGCCGCCCTCCAGGTCCCGGGAAGGCGAATAGCGGCGCCGGTATTGCCCGCTCTCCAAAATGACTCCAGGCAGATCGAAGGCCCTGAGCGTGATGCCACGACCCAGGATGGCGTAGTAGTTGCCCGCAACCAGCTCGACGGGTCCCTGCGTCCAGCGCACGTGTTTCTGCGCAACATGCACGACCTGGTATTCAACCTGTGAAAGCGGAGAGCCCGGAGCGGTGTCGCGCCATGCATTGAAGATTTCGGCCCTCAGTCCGGCCTGCAGACCGTACCGCGTGTAATCGACGTCGAACTGCTCATAGAGTGACGAAACCGACAGCGAGTCCGAGCCCGGTACGCGTCCCCGCTGGATTTCGGTCAGGCTGGATGCAGTCACCTGCGCGCCGGCCGGTGTCGACGCCGCCAGCAGAAGGAGCATTGTCAGGCTATTGGTCAGCGCTCGCATCCGCGTTCGCCTCGTCGTCGTGGCCGGATTCGGGAAAAAGCGCCGCTACGGCAGTCAGCAACGCATCGGCGTTTTTCGAGTTGTATCCGACCTGCCGGAGCGCGATCTCCCCGTCAGTCGTGATCAGAAGTGTGGTCGGCAGGACGTTCACCTGCATTCGCCTCATCACCGCACTGTCAGAGTCCAGGGCGATTGGGAAGTTGACCCTTCGCGCCCTGAGAAACGGTTTGATCCGGTTCTGCCCGCGCGGACCGTCCACGTTCACGCCAAGAACCGTGAGCCCGGACTTGCCGTATTTCTCGTGAATCTTCTGGAGTTTGGGCATTGCCTTTACACAGGGTTTGCAGTAGGTCGCCCAGAAATCCAGAAGCACAGGACCCCTTGCCAGCAGATTCTTGAGGTTGACGCGTGCGCCCTGAAGGTTTCTTAGGTTGAAATCGGGGGCTGAGGCGGCTTTCAGCGTTGCTGCGCCAAGGGTGATCGAAGCGGCGATGGTTATTGTTTGAATGATTGTTTTCATCCTTAGCAGTTTCTCCCGTATACCTGGCAGATTGGCGGGTGCTGTTCTTCAATTGAAAGACGCCTGACGTATTCTCGTGGTTCCGGACTGGTCGTCGCAAGCAAAATTCGCACCGAATGGATTGCGGATCGATAAACGATAACCGAAAAATACCGCTTCATCAAGGGCTTTCTTGGATTGGTTCAGAGATGCCCTAAACGTGTGCAAGCGGCCAGGTGTCTGAAGAAGCGGATGGAAAAATCAGGCCCTCCTTCCCGTCAGTCCGTTTCCGTTTGCTGCGCGTCACCGGTCGTACTATATTGGAGTCGGGATTGTCTCTTTGTGGCACGCACGACGGTTTCATTGTGTCGCCCGGACCGCGCCGGGTCCGTTGTGAAGGTCTCAGCAGCGCGAAGACCGCTGGGAACTCCAGGACAGCTTCTAAGGGAAGGGTCGCCATGGTACACATCGGCATCATCGGAATCGGATTTATGGGAATGACACACTTTCGCGGAGCACGAAGGGTGAAGGGCGCGAAGGTGGCGGCCATATGCACGAGGGACGAAAAGAAACTTCGGGGTGATTGGAGAGGTATCCACGGAAACTTCGGTGAGCCCGGCGGGATCGAGGATCTGACCGGTATACGGACATACCGGAAGATCGACGATCTGCTGGCCGATCCCGGTATCGATCTCGTAAACGTGTGCCTGCCTTCTGCGATGCACAAGGACGTGACGATCGCGGCGTTGCGGGCAGGTAAGCATGTATTGCTCGAAAAGCCCATCGCGCTGAACCCGAAGGACGCCGACCGGATGGTTCAGGAGGCAGCAACCGCCGGACGCTCTCTGATGGTGGCGCAGGTACTGCCTTTCTTCCCGGAGTTCGCCTATGCACGGAAGGTCGTTGCGGGCGGCGACTACGGCGCACTGCTGGGCGGGCATTTCAAGCGTATCATCTCTCAGCCTGACTGGTCTTCGGAATTCAGCGACGTCGAACGAAGCGGCGGGCCCGGCGTTGACCTGCACATCCACGACACCCATTACATTCTGCTGCTTTGCGGCGTACCCGACCGCGTATCATCTACAGGTCGGCTGGTGAACGACCATTACGCGGAGTATTTGTGTACGAGCTACAGGTATCTCGATCAGCCGGACGTCAGTATAACCTGCGCTTCGGGTGCGATTTCCCAACCCGGCCGCGCGTTCGCACACGGTTTCGAAATCTACCTCGAGAGGGCGACGTTGATTTACGAATTCGCCACGCTTGGCGGCAAGCCGGTCCTGTCAACACCTCTAACGCTGCTTACTGCAGACAGAAAGGTCCGGAAGCCAAGGCTTGGTTCCGGGGACCCGGTGGTGGCGTTTACGCGGGAAATTCAGGCTGCCGTGGATGAAGTGGCGAAAGGGATCCCTGTCGAGGCGCTTTCCGGAGTTCGGGCGGCGGACGCGCTCCGGCTCTGTTTCAAGGAAGTTCAGTCCGTGCGACTAGGCCGGGCGGTGCGGGTAAGATGAAGAACAGACGACGGTAGGGAGGAGGGCGCCGGATAGAAGGAGTATTACCGGTACGGAGCAAAAATACGAGCGGGCGGCCTGCGACAGGCTGCCCGCTCGTCTACATGGACGGTAGCCCGTATCCTGTTGCGAAATGCGTGGATACGTCGAAGGACCGCCTAGTTCCTGAACGCGAAGTCGACCGGTTTGCCCTGTGCGAACTCCGCGTCGACATTGCCAAGGCCGAATAGGGTCGCGGAAAGATCTCGAGGAGACAGGGATTCGGCCACACGCAGACCCGCGGGCATATCGGGTCCCAGGAGCAGCGCACGGCCGGCAGCGGCGTCGAGAACCGCCAGCGTCGTGCGATTCCGGTACCGGTGGTGTCCCTGGACGATTTCACGGAGTTGTTCGATCGTCCTTCGGCTGTCGGGACTGTCGGCGAGTTGGAGAAGCATTAGATCAGGCTGGGCCCTTGGCAGGCACGCAAACGCAAGAGATGACAGGAAGCTGTTTTTCAGTTTTAGATTCCTGTCGGACGATAACAGGGTTCTGACGATAAGCCGCGAAAGGACTTTGTCTTTTACGGTCTTGGTGATTTTTAGCTTTTTGGGGTCGAGGGTCGGATAGACGACGTTTTCGATGAACGCCTGCGATCTCCCATCCGAGCGCGCTTCGTCAAGTGCTTGGCGGACGGTTTCCGCCGCCCCGGTTAATGACGAAGCCCGCACGCTCAGTGGGCCGAATTTCCTGTATTTCCTGTGCGTGCTGCGCTCCGGCGGGGCGCTGTCGTCCATATAGAGCGCCAGTGTGCGGGCGCGCGTCTTGTCCTTGATCGCACGATTGTGATATTCGAACAGCGTCGGGTGTACGAGCTTGTCGCCCTTCAGGGCGTCGTCGCGTCCCGTCAGCAGGGTGGCCAGCCATCGTTTCGTCAGATCGGGAGCGGGCGCCGTCTGCAGCAGGGTTCCCTGAGCGATCAGGCTGTCGTTGAACGTTGAATCGGATGTCCCGGTTTTCCCTGGCATGATCGCGATTGCCAGAAGGGCGGGCGGAAAATCCACACCTTTGTACACGAACCGATTGAACGCGGTATCGATTCTTGCCCGCTGTTCGGGCATGATCTGTATGTCCGGACTTTGATGTCTCCGCCGCGCGGAATCCCCGCGTTGGCCCATTCCCCCTCGCCTGCCCGGACCCTGTCGCCGTCCAATACCCTGGCCGTCTCCACCGTCGCGGCGTTGCCGGGGGCCCATACGCCGGGGGAAGATCCCCGCGATCGCCTCGCCGAAAGCCTCCCGCAGGTCACCATCCGACACTTCACCGGCCCTCGCGAAAAAGTACCTGAATCGTTCCTTTTCGCGAGGGAAGAAATCATCCCAGGCAGCCAGCGAGTTCAACACATAGGACCTTATGGGCAAGGGCAACCGGTTGAACGTCTGTTCGTTTCCCTTCACGAGGTCGTAGGCGCCCGAGGGTAGATCGGAGTACCGGTCGTTTCGAATTGGGCTGAGGTCGACACCGCCACCTCCGCCTCGTCTCCTCCCGCCTCCCCTCCCCTGTGCAAGCGCGTCCTCACAGGCAAGCAACAGCACGAGAAGGGTTACCACGATCGAAGCGACCCCTTGCGGGGACTTCTGAGAAACGGGCATATATCGCCTCCGCGTACGAATGTCATCGACTGACGAACCGCTGGAACCGGCGCGCTGCCTGACTCACGTTCGGATTGTTGACCATCGCGTTCGGTTCCGCCACGTTCATGACCCTCCATGCGGGCGCGATGGAAGTCGACACCGTTGCCAAAACCGGCCTGCATGGGTCGTTCAGAGGTGTGTTCGAAGCCAGAGAAGGATTTCGTCCCGGGCGACAGGATTGTCCAGGAGCGCCAGACCGTTGGCCGTGCCCTGATATCCGATGACCCGAACGGGTTGTTGGGTTCCCCTGGCCAGCAATTCTGACGACGTAAAGGAATATCCGTCGCCGTGTGAGGCCATATACAGGATTGACCGGGGCTTGAAGTTGGGGACGTCAGTGCCCAGCAGAACGTCCTGACGGAGCCTTGTGACGAGGGAAATAACGACAGACGTCTTTACGTTCGCATTCGTGCCGGAACTGACGTACGCGATGTTGGCGCCAAGCGCCGCGCCTAGGAGTCCGATGCGCGTGGCATCGACGTCGGCCCGGCGCTTCAGCCAACCGACGGCGCCTTCGACGTCGAGCGGCATTCTGTTCAAGTCTTCAATCTGAAACCTGCTTCGCGGAAAGTAAACCTCATTGTGAAACGTGCTCCGGCCGTGTCCCCTGACGTCGTAGGCCAGCACGTGGTATCCTGCGTCCGTCAGTTCCGGGACGAAGGGTATCCAGATGCCGAGATTCTGGTCGTAGGGGTGTATGAGGACAACAGCTGGCCGGCGTCCGGTCTGGCGGTTGGAGGTGAACCAGGCCGCGAAAATTGTGAAGCCGTCCGGGGTCTTGAACGAAACCGTCTTGCCCGTAACCCATTCCGCTGGAGTCGGGACCTCGCTGTCCGTAGGCAGTCGGCCGCAATGCATCGCGAGCAGCGCGACTGTCAGGACGGCCAGATATACACGTGGCGCCATGGGCGATGTTCCCTGTGACGAGTAGGATTCATCCATTCGCTTTGCGGTTAAATTAACGACATCATGCGCGCATAGACAAGCGCGTTGTGAGAGCCGCTCAATGGCGCCGTGGCATCTCCGGAGAACCGACCACGGGGGTCACGGTCTCGTTCCAGGGACGGATGACATATCCACTGAGTGGGCATTTCTCCTTGCGGTTACGTGGATTAGACAATAACTTAGTGTGATTCGTTCCGAGCACGGCGTCCCGGTGCGTCATCACGCCGCCGGAATTTTCAATCTGCAATAGTTAGTTTTTTGGCCTCAATTTGAAAAAAGACAACAGTCAATTTTCCACAAAAAGCACAAAAGGCACAGAAGGGGACGGCGCCAAAACGGGGTATTGAGGTCGTTCATAAGGTTGAGATTTCCCTTCACGTCCAGTGACTTCAAGTATCCGGGACCGTTGACGTCAGTTCGCCTTTGTTCTTCTGCATTTATTCGACATTCAGATCACCGGAAAATTGCGAATCAAGGTTAGTCGCTTCGTTTTTCGTCTTTTCGTTTTCTGGTTTATTCGCGTTTTTCGTAGTTTCGTTTTTGTTTTTCGCCTTTTCGTTTACTCGTTTATTCGTATTCTCGTTTGTTCTTCGTAGTCTCGTTTCCTCGCAGTTTATCGTGTTATTTTCTAAGCGGCTTTTAAGGGAGATCCAAGATGCATAGATTCAGCTTTTTCTGGAATGTTGCGATTTTGCTGGTCGCCGGAATCGTGGTTACGGACGGAAGCGCTGCCGCGAGAAAGGCTTCCACCCGGCGCAACAGTGTGGGAATGGAGTTCGTCCTGGTTCCGGCGGGGACGTTTCGCATGGGTTCCGCGAGCGACGACGCCGGAGAGAATGAGAAGCCGGTGACGGACGTGAGCATCAGCCGTGCCTTCTACATGGGAAAGCATGAAGTCACACAGAAGCAATGGGAGAAGGTGATGGGGACCAACCCGTCGGACTTCAAGGGCTGCGGGGATTGCCCGGTCGAGCAGGTCTCCTGGAATGACGCGCAGGCGTTTATCCGGACGATGAACGCTATGGAGGACTCGAAGCGGTACCGGCTGCCAACGGAGGCCGAGTGGGAGTACGCCGCGCGGGGTGGTACGGACGGCGACCGATACAAAGCGGATCTCGATGCGATCGCGTGGTACGACAAGAACTGTAACGAGCGCCCGCACAAGGTGGGGAAAAAAGCGCCGAACGCCTTCGGTCTGTACGACATGCTGGGAAACGTCTACGAATGGGTTCAGGACTGGAAGGGCCCGTACGCCGGCGGAGAGGCCACGGATCCGAAGGGCCCAGCCCGTGGTAAGTTCCGGATGATCCGCGGCGGATGCTGGGAGACCAGCGCGAAGAGTTGCAGGGCCCCGCATCGCTTCGACGCGACGCCCGGCTTCCGGATCCATTCGGTGGGTTTACGCGTGCTGATGGAGAAGAAGTAGCCTGAAAGCGGCTTCAATTCACCCGTCATGTCGAAATTGGCGGGCGGAGGGCTAACCTTGATTTGCAAGTCTTTGGGGACGTTAATTCGAATATATGTTTGTAAATAAAGGCGATTAGACGGCTGATTACCAGGATACACCAGGTCACTGGCCGTGAAGGGAAAAAACGTCCTTCTATACGTCGATAACGCCCCGTTTCGGAGGGTTTTGTCGCGTCGCCGCGTTGCTGTTTTTTTCGGATTGAGGCTAATGCTGGTGACGACCTGATGTCAGACCGTCGCCGCGGGAGGCTGAAAACCACCGGACGGTACACCGGAATTTCCCGGAGACATCAAGGATAACGGCGTTTTTTTTAATGCGATACCGTTACCTGACGGCGATTTTGCGTATGAACCAAAAAAAACTTGACATCGATTTGCCGTTTAACTACATTTGAAGACTTCCGCTAGAGCGGAGTTTCGCCGTTCTTTGACAATCGAATAACGTGCATGAGTTTGCCCGACTGGTATTCCCAGGTCTTGTACCTGGATCTAACGGTGTGAAAACCCCGTTTTCGGGGTCTGATATTTTTTTCACGGAGAGTTTGATCCTGGCTCAGAACTAACGCTGGTGGCGTGTCTTAGTCATGCAAGTCGAACGAGAAAGCGTCCTTCGGGGCGCGAGTACAGTGGCGAACGGGTGAGTAATACGTGGGTAACCTGCCTCCGAGTGGGGGACAACCCCTTTAACGAGGGGCTAATACCGCATAACACGGCTTTTTCGCATGGAATTGCCGTCAAAGGTGGCCTCTGCTTGCAAGCTGCCGCTTGGAGATGGGCCCGCGGTCCATTAGCTTGTTGGTGAGGTAACGGCTCACCAAGGCGATGATGGATAGCCGGCCTGAGAGGGTGATCGGCCACACTGGAACTGAGACAAGGTCCAGTCCCTTACGGGGGCCAGCAGTCTAGAAATTTGGGCAATGGGGGAAACCCTGACCCAGCGACGCCATGTGGAGGATGAAGCCCTTAGGGGTGTAAACTCCTGTCAGAGGGGAAGAACGTGAAGAGGTCAATACCCTCTTCATCTGACGGTACCCTCAGAGGAAGCTCCGGCTGACTTCGTGCCAGCAGCCGCGGTAATACGAAGGGAGCAAGCGTTGTTCGGATTTACTGGGCGTAAAGGGCGTGTAGGCGGATCGATAAGTTGAACGTGAAAACTGCGGGCTCAACCTGCAGATTGCGTTCAAAACTGTCGATCTTGAGTCCAGGAGAGGAAAGCGGAATCGACAGTGTAGCGGTGAAATGTGTAGATATTGTCGAGAACACCGGTGGCGAAGGCGGCTTTCTGGCCTGGTACTGACGCTGAGACGCGAAAGCTAGGGGAGCGAACGGGATTAGATACCCCGGTAGTCCTAGCCGTAAACGATGGGCACTAGGTGTTGGAGGTATTGACCCCTTCAGTGCCGAAGCTAACGCATTAAGTGCCCCGCCTGGGGAGTACGGTCGCAAGGCTGAAACTCAAAGGAATTGA
>JAPPJY010000076.1 GCA_028874335.1 Gemmatimonadota bacterium
CGAATTTAGTACTTTCACCAGCATAAGTAAATGCGACTTTTCGGAGTGGACTCAAACTTGACAACGCAACCAAAATTAAGTATGATTTTTGAAATACAAGGTTTGCAAGACCTTGGAGATTAATGTAATTAAAAGCACACAAAAAGCGTGCGCTTTCAATTATACCATTTCATTTCTCAGGAGGGAGAAATGAAACGGCAAGATATTATTAAACAGCGGAGACAATTCAAGGCAGAAGGGTTTGCAACACTGACAGATGTTGGAATGGACGGGAATTGGGTAACACCCATCCAGAAACTTTCGCACAGTGAAGACGGCCCGGTTATCGTCGCTTATTACTGGTGGGATGCAGAATCAGTTTTACGTAACCGCGAAGAACTGCGAAAATTCGGATACGCTCCACGCCTAAAATTCAACAAAGTAATCGACCTCGCCATAGGTCAAGTAGGGATCACTCGTAAAGAGCTCTACATCACACAAGCATTTCATCTACTCCCATTAAACGGAACCTATATTCCCCAAGAACTTATTCGTAGGTCATTTAACCTTATTACTCAATATGAAATTTACGGCCGAAACGTAATAGCCCTGGGCAATCGAGCACAACAGGTCTGTGCTTACGCCCAGGTTGATTATATTCCTTGTGTGCATCCGGACGCGAGAGGACGCACTATTGTTTCATTAGCGGCAGAACTTGCAAAGGCATTACGGAAATTTTACTAAGGTATTTCCCGAAAAGATTCGTCTTCCCGCTCCCCCAGGAAGGCGAATCTTTTTTATTGACTTTTATAGCTTTCTTGTCTACAATCCCCAAACACCCTAAACCGTGGAGGTAACTTGTGTTTTCATTGTTCAAGTGGTATTGTTGCCGATACATGCTCAGGGTAGTTTGCGTTGATTGCAGTTACGGAGATTGTAAAGCCACAATTTTCCATGTCTGTCAGGACAAGAAATACAGACCCAACCGGCCAGGTATGGGATGCGAAAAGGAGGCGTGTCTCAACGCTCGCAGAAAACACGGTATTCCTAAGACCTTACATAAAATCTACTCATAACAAAAAGCCCGGAACAGTTGTTCCGGGCGTTTATTTTCATTGAGAGGAATAAAGATGAGTCAACTAACCCCACAAGAGGAAAAACGCGAAGATCGTCGCAGTAGAGTTCGAAGAACAATAACCTATTGGGCAACAGGCTTTTTGTTTCTACTTGGTCCAGTGTTTATTGTTGTTCTACTGTATCTCAACAAACACACGGATGCTGTCAACTTGTTCCAAACGATTTTGCCCGTAGCTGCTGCCATCGTGTCCTTCTGGTTTGGAGCGAGAAAAACCGGCAGTGGTTAAGATTATGGCGGTCGCAATCGCTATCAATAGTGGAAAGGCTACTTGGATCAATGGTTCCAATTCACTAAGCAAGTCTTGAAAATGTTGAAATTTCATAACTCAACCCCCTTTTTTGTGCCACAATATACGGAATTCTCCGCCCAATCTTCATATTTGGTGCTGATACGTGATCGTGGGCTGTGGGTTCTACAAATACGATTCCATGGCCCTTCAGATTTAAACATTTCGCCACACTTGAGACATCGACGTTTTTTCCGTGTCGAAGCATCCCCCCTGCACAAATCGTTATAGTGAGGAGTGCTTTGATTGTTTCTTCTCATCTGTTGCCTTATCTCTTTTCTTTTTCTTCTTTGGAGCACTATTCGCCGCAAATGGTCGGCGCTGTTTTAAGATCGCTCGACCAACTTCTTCCGGCGTGAGATCGGTTTTGAAAACTTCGTCTTTTTGCATATATTATCCTTTATGAAATAGGGAGTCTCGTTCAAGGGAGAGTAACCCTATGAAAAGAGAACGTAAAAAACGCCGAAAACGCAAAACCCGTATTATTAGGCAAATTCGTAATGGCTGCACAACCATAACGATAAGTATTCGCGCATAGCATTAATCACAGTCCTTTACGTGAACGAAACTCCCATCTTCATGCTATCAGCTCCTGGTATTGGAGTCGTTGACCTCGCATCCCCTGGGCTATCGTCTTCATGAATCCGTAAACGCCCAGGGGTCGCGCATTGTGTCGGGCTGTGAACTCCCTCACGTATAGCCAAAGGTGTTTCGGACTCATTACGTGATACGTTCCCATATACCCGCGCTTGAACAGGCTCCAGAAGTTTTCTAACGAATTGGTATGGACATCCCCCTTAACATACTGCTTTGCGCTGTGTTTGACAAATTCGTGATAATAGACTCCTGTTAGCATCTTATATGCGTTATGCTCATCGCTGTAAACCTGCATATCCCTGTAGACCCATTCGTAAACTGGTTCGCACAAAGTATCATGACTCATATCGTCTAAGACCTGTGTCCTGATTTTCTTCGTACCTCTTTCATAGACGCCAATCACAGGGACTTTCTCAGCCCATCCCCTCTTGAATTTCTGGCCACTAACCCGATGTTTATTCGATTTCTTACCACCCACAAAGGTTTCGTCTACCTCAACTGTGCCCAAGAATTTCCGCTTTAGATCCAAACACGCATGTCGTATTCGGTGGCCTAAGTACCAAGCCGTTTTCTGTGTTATGTCCAGGTCTTTTGCCAACTGTGTCGAGGAAATCCCCTTGGGTCGAGATATTAAATATATGGCAAAAACCCACTTACGAAAAGACAAATGAGACCGGTGTAGTAGATTACCTGTCCTTACTGAGAAGTCCATCCGGCAACTGCGGCACCTGTACGGTAACGGCTTCCGAGTTGGTCGCGCCTGAATATCCTTGCTCCCACAGCCTGGACAACAAACGCCTTCCGGCCAAAGTAACTTTTCAAACCAAGCCTCCGCGGAAGCCTCATCCGGGAACATCTCGTGTAACTTGAATATCGAAATTTCTTTTGACACGGGAACCTCCTTTCTATATTATTAAAACGGGCGTGGCACGACTTATTACTGGCCCTAATAATATACATAAGGGAGTTCCAAAAGACAAGTAGTTTTTTCGGCGATACAAAATCATAAAACTAGGAGATTTTATGTCCGATAGAATTATCCCCGATTGCCACCATTGTGGATCACCGATAAAAGAGGTCGAAGTTGAAAGTGAAGGTAAGTATATCTGCCTTGTCTGTGGAGGTAAGGTTACATACAATAAACTTGTCAATACCGTACAAAAACAAGTTGTCGATGACGCTATCAAAAGAATTCGTAGGGCTCTTCGAGGAGGTTCCAACTAATCTTGCCCAATGATCCTCAATAGTTTTGATAAATTCTCCAACGTGATTACCTACATCATTCTGAACTATAATAGATTTTTTCATTTCAAGTGATCCCTGGGGTATCATCTCATCTCCTTTTAAAAACGCAAGCGAACAGGAGGAGTAAAATGACTGCACGAGTAGATGTCGTTATGGTCCCTACAACCGATAACGCAAACCCATACGTTGACGTCCGCCTACACCTACCAGATCAAGAAACTATTCGTCTGGCTGCTCAACTTTGGGACAAGAACGGTCATCTTGATCGGGAGATTTTACGGGAGTTGTTGAGTCTAGTGTAATCTCAATTCTGTGCCGTTTTGGATAATACTGGGCTGGTATCTCGACTAGCTTAATATCTGAAGCGGCCATACCATTTCTCCTCAACTACGAAATAATTAGTACTTCGTAGTAAGTGAAACCCTCCCATAACCCCTTTATTTACAACAGTTAAGCCAATTTTTATGGGATAAAAATACCTAAACCGTTGTAAATAAAGGGTTTATGGGCGGGTAATTAAGTATATGGGTGCCCAAACTATCTTGGACAGCAGTAAGTTGGAATGATGACGGAAACCAGGTCTTGATGGCTCATGGTCAACACGAAATACGCCCCCGGCGGTACCGGAGGCGCGTATGGAAAATGGATCTTTTGCGAAGTGCAGGCAAGCGGTCGGCTCTTCTCACCAACAGTCCTGGAGACCGCGATGGAACGTCATTATCGAAAGTACCCCACGACAGGTGCGATCTTCGAGCCGCAGCCCGGAACTCTTTTGTCTTCGATCTTTTGTTACACCCATCGGGAATCGAACCCGTGCCAGTATTCTGTTCAAACATAACGTCTACGTATGCTGCTTACCCTTTACTCCCCAACCGCTGGCTCCCCTCTCAGGGGCATTGCCCTCCCGCCAACTCGATATACACCCGCGAGTCCGCTAGTGAAAGCCAGCGCCTCAGTTTGCCCAACTCGTTGGTACCGTGGGATTCAAGTCCGGCAGAATATAGGCCGGAAGGTTCGAACTGTCAAGTAGCGGTAAAGAAATATATAACAGCTCCGCATAGTCAAGAGAATCAGGGCGCTCTTACGATCCCGACGGAAAACGACAATGAGCCGCTTACACCAAAAAGCGGATTGGACGGAGCAATTCCTTCATCTTAGGCCAGTAATGACTGAACCGGATGCTGAAAGGATGGGAGGGGGGATTGCACCGCATTGTACCGGAAGGATGTTCCACCTGTGGATTTCGCGGCGATCAATCACGGTCGTCCGCCCTGACCCAGGTTTCAGGGACCCGGAGTCTCCACCTCGTGATCAGCCGCGGCGAATCGAGGGCCGGGTCCAGTTTGGCATGACCCTTGGTGAGGTGTTCCCGGCAGGATCCGACCAACGTGGCGCCATCGGGGTGACGTTCGGCAAGAAAACCGAGCCGCTTTAACACCGCGCCGTTGCCAAGACGCGAAGCGTATCCGAGAAGCGCGGCATCATCGCGGTTTCTGCTGGTGAGATAGTTCGACAGGCAGTCGGAAACGTGCTGGATTCCTCCGCCCAGCGACGGATCGTCCAGAATGTCAATCATCGTGCGATGTATATCGGAGACAAGGATCCTGCTCTTGCCGCGCCAGATCGATTTGGTGCCGAAAGTCCTGTCTTCGCCGATGTGCTTGAGACTGAATCGTATACCCTGTAGCCGCCGGGACTTTTCGCGTACCGGCCGGCTTGTCAACACGACGATGTCGTTGAAAATCTGTTCGGTAAGGTCCCAGTGCTCCGCGGCGCTGCGTCCGCCGATATAGGCTGGATCGAAAAGGCCGGGCACCAGAATCCAGGGATCATCGAGTACATGGCTGCTGCCGAGCATTTCGATAGGCACCGGGAGATAGACGCCGCGTCCGACCCGGCGCAACCAGCCCTGCTTCATCCATCGCCACACCAGCTTCCCTGCCTCGCTCCGGGAGATATCGAGAGCAGATTGGGCGTCGTCAATACGAACGACGTCACCCGCCTCATTCAAGACGGCGGCAAGCCGCAGGCGCCCTGCCGGGAGTGTGGATTTGTTATGGATCATGATATATTCTAATATCTATATTTCACTAAATATGAGAATTTTTATCAATACAATATACTAGAGGGAGGTTTCAGTCGCAAGAGGTTTTGATATAATGCAATGTAGAATATTCGCAATTATTGTGAATTGGACGAATTATATTATACCAAACCTGTCCAAGAACGGGTTTGAGTCACTACGAAAGTCGCGAATTATATGGCTGGCAGAATCGTCCACAGCCATTGGCGAAACGAGTCGGTCCTACCTTCACTAAGACTGTCATCCTGAGGGCTTGCCCTGAGCCTGCCTGCATTGAGCATGTCGAAATGTCGAACGCGCCTCCATGCAGTCGATGTGTCCGCGCACAAGTTCATCTAAAAAGGGCATGTACACGTACAATCGAGAATACGGGAGATTCTTCGCTGCGCTGTGATTGACATTTCGTGCGATAACTATTGGCGAAACGCTGAGCCCACACTTTCGCAGAAAATGTCATCCCGAGGAGGCCAGCGCGCTCAGAATGACATGTTTTACGATTGTCATGCACGTGGCTTCCCGCTGTCATCCAGAGGAGGCCTTCAGGCCGACGAAGGATCTACTGCAGCATTGGATCGTCCTCGTGCGATTTTCACCTGTCGATACCTGAGAGGCAGCACGTCCGCCTACAGCACCGGACGGACGCGGCGGGAGATGTTTCGACCCCGCTCAGAATGCCGTACGTTACAACGAACACGAACCGATGGCAACCTGGTTTTCGTAACCGGGTCCGACCCGAACAAAATCGCCAATTGAAGCCGCTTTTCGAACCTCATCTCTGAGAATCCCACGGCTCTTGTACAGCAGTGATACTATACTAATAAAACGGGCCGGGTGATCTGGGAGTCGCAACCATTCGCGACGCACAGATGTCCCGGCCCTGGGTTCTTATGCGTTAGATTGGTGGAGGCGGCGGGAATCGAACCCGCGTCCGAAAGCAGATCAACGACAGCGTCTACGTGTGTAGTTTACCTTTTGAATCTCACGCGCGGGCGCCCCGGTAAACGGGGTTGCCCCCACGCCAGTTCAATAAGCTCTCGCTCACGCACCCTCGAACGGAGGTCCGCGAGCCAGCCCGCATAAGTCGGCGCTCCGGTCGGGCCCTGCGGGCGAAGCCCGTCGGAACGGACTGCGTTTTAGTTACGCAGCCATTGCGTACGTATCGTCCGCAATTATAGAGTGTTCCCACAGTTTAACGAGGACATGGGACCTCGACACGCAGCCATCGCCTCTCCACCCCCGTCGAATCCAGGTCGCCCCCACACGGTATTGCCTTGTCCCGGGCAGCCTGGTCGCCCGGACGCTGAAAATATAGCCGGGCAGCCTCTTCCTGTCAAGCGAAGGCCGGGAATTGGCCCTGAGATGAGGCCGGGGTCCCGACATCGACTATAAAATTAGACACTCAGGCTGCCACTGCCAGGGCGCCGGGTCATTCTACACGAAACAGGACGGAATCCGCGGCCATGGATGCGAACAACCCGATGCCACCCTCGATATGAAATCGAGGTTCGTCGAGCGTGGCCTTGTCCTGCTGGCTCGAGATCAGAAAGTCCCCGTAATTCTCGTCAAGAGCGAAGACCAAAAATGAATAGGTGCCATAATAGGAAAACTGAAGGGGATTCAACGTCTGGGATTGCCCCTGCAGGAACCGCCATTGGTCCGCCCGGGCGATACTGTCCCTCAGCGCCCCGAATCCTGTGGTGTCAATCGCCCCGCCGAAGCCGCCGCCAAACCGCCCGCCTCCGAACTGGCTCTCCGGTGGAATTCGCTCCAGAAGCTCGATGGCCTGCCTTGACGTGACATAGCCGCCGTTTGTCTCGCCTTTCCACGTCACCCGATACGGGTCACCGCCAACGTTGACCACGGGCGCCCCCGAAGCTTTGGGCGGGAGCGGCACGGTCGTCTGCGCGGTCGCCGTCCCCAACCCCGTCGTGACCGACAGATGGTAGGTTTTTCCCGGATGGACGATCAGGTCCGGCTGATGGTAGGCGCCGGGCTCATCCGGAACGGCTGATAGTGAATGCGTTACGCCGTCCACCGTAATCGTGACGCCTGCATCGGAAAGCGCGCTGGCGTCGCGATCGTATTCGCTCGAAAGCGGCATCGTCGTGCCCACGAATAGACCGGAGACGTTGCTTCCCGCTTGAAGATAGCCTTCGATAAGAATCGTCTCTTTGAACTCCCCCAGCGACTCTGTTGGCGACGTACTGCACGCACAGGATCCAAGAACGACAACTGCACACAGAATCAAACGCAATTCGATCATGTCAAATTCCCTCCGCCGGCCGACCTACATGTTGAAACGTAAACCGACACTCGGCAAAATGGGCTGTAATAACACATCCTGTACCAGAACTTCCGGCTCGGTCGCATCGAACGAGCGATACCACACGTTTCGCCGGTTGTAGACATTGAATACGCTGAATACCAGCTCAGCTTCGACGCCGCCAAGGTTGATCTCACGCGTAACGCCCAGATCCAGCCGATGATAGGCCGGCAGCCGGTAGGCGTTCTTTTCCGAAACATGGACATAGGGTATGGTCTGTCCCGTAGGCTGCTGCACCTCATAACGCGCTTCCGGAATCGTGTAGGCCTGTCCCGTGCCATATACCCAATTCAGGTTGAGGTTCCAGCCTCTGCCCACGTAATAGTCGGTCACAATCGACACGTCATGACGCCGATCGTACTTTGGCGGAAATGGCTCGCCCTGGTTCAATTCAGGGAAGGTGTGTTCCGTCTTGCTCAGCGTATATCCAATCCATCCCTTCAGACGCCCCTCCGTCTTCCGAAGCAGAACCTCTCCGCCGTAGGATGTGCCAGACCCGGTCACAAACAGGTCCGAAAGCGGGGTGGAGTCGTCCAGACGTACCTGAGACTGGAATTCCACAAGATCTTCGAGGTCCTTGTGATAGTACTCCAGATCGACCTGCCACCCGTCGTTCGGCGTCAACATCAGGCCGAAGGCGCTGTGGACGGCTTTGCCCGGCGTCAGGGTCTCGTCCACCGGCAGCCACATGTCCGTCGTGTACGTGTTGGCTTCTATCGAAATCAGGTTGACGAACTGGTGGTAAATACCCCAGCCGCCCTTGATCGCGATGTTCTCATCGAATTGGTACAGACCCGTCGCGCGTGGCGACCATCGGGTATAATCGCCGCTGTTGAAGTGACTCACGCGAATCCCGGGCGTCAGTTCCAGACGACCCAGGCGCATCGCATGCTCGAGGTAACCCGTCTGGTACAGCGACGCCGTATTGATTCCCGTACGGACCGAATCGCCCACGCCCTGCCGGTAAAAGGCGTCGTAGGCCGTGAGTTGGGCGCCGAAACGCGTGGTGTGATACGGGCCCGAATAGAGATCGAATGTCGCCTTCGCGGTCAGGTCGTTGAGCTCATTGTTGCGATTCAGCCCGAATCCACGCCCCTGGCGGCCCTCTCCACCTTGCCCCGCCTGATCGGCGTTCTGGTTCGTCGCGACGTCGAAATTCGAGGTGTATCGGCTTGCCGAAATCTGGACGTTGCCGATCAGGTTGTCGGTGTAGATGCGCTGCCATCTGAACCGCGCGACCTGGTTGCCCCAGTCCATGAGCTGCTCTCGCGTCTGCTGGCGAAACGACGGCAGGGATAGATCCAGCGCGTCACGGCCCGCGTAGCCGCTGATGGAGATCCGGTTATTGTCCGTTACATCCAGGTTCAGCTTGAAATTCGTATCGTAGAATCCGTAGTCCTGATCGAAGTCGCCCGTCTGCTGCTGAAAGTTGAATCGCGTCCCACCGAACCGCCCGCCGCCAAACCCGCCGCCGCCGAATCGGGGCGGCCCGCCGCCAGCGCCCGGGCTCGCCGAAATCGTACCTATCCGGGTGCTGAACATCTCGTCGACCAGGTGACTGAAAAGGGGCGACTCCAGGACCTCCTGATAGGTACGTCGACCTGACAGCATCCAGGATCCGCGATCGCCCACGGGTCCTTCGATCGTCAGACCTGCGCTGATGAGGTCCATGGATCCTCGGGCATCCAGAGATTTCCGGTTGCCGTCGAGGTTCGTAATATCGAGTACGCTCGACAGCCGGTCGCCGTACCGCGCGGGAAATGTCCCCTTGATTAATGTCACGTCCTTCAGCGCATCGGGATTAAACGTGCTGAAGAAGCCGAAGAGGTGGTTCGGGTTATAGACGACCACGTCGTCGAGGAGAATCAGATTCTGTCCGGGCGTGCCCCCCCGAACGTACAACCCGGCGGAATTCTCATTGCCTGCCTGAACTCCGGGAAGAAGCTGAATGCCACGCATCAGATCGGGCTGCCCCACCGTTGGAATGCGCGCCAGTTCGGTGACGCGGGTGCCGAACGCGCTAACCGGTGTCAACTCCGTTGTCGCGACGCGGTCTCCTACGACTTCTATTTCGTCAATCGTCAACTCCACGGGATCCAGCTCGATCACCACCCTCGCGGTCTCGACCGACTGAATGACGATATCGACGGATCGACTGGTGTAACCTATGAAGCTCGCGGAAATGACGTGTCCGCCCGGCGACAGATTCCCAATAACAAAGTAACCGGACTTATCCGTGGACACCCCGATGTTCAGACTGTCGATCACGACGTTGGCATTCGGCAATGTTTCACCGTCTGTGGCGTCGCGCACCGTGCCGCGTACCGACCCGAGCCCGTAGGCCTGCGTACTGAAGCTCAACGCGGACACACAAAAAACCATCGTTAAAATCCGTCTCACACGCGCCTCCATTTTCCCCCGGCGTCTGAAGATTGAGAGTCAGGCGGCCGATTTGTTAGATTGACAACCTTGTCTTTCCGTTCCATCTCCTTTCTGTTGAGAATAGTGTGTATTCAACCTGATGCGCATGACACGGGCGCATGCAATTGCTCATCGCCGCTTGTTTCGTCCCGGTGACAGATCGGCAATGCCAAGTGAGAGGCTGCCGTGTGAAACGAGGCGTCGTAATCGAGGGGAGGCGTGTGGAGAAGTAGTGATACGAGAAACGCCTCCCCGGGGGTTTAAACGGAGAGGCGTTTCTCGTCCTGAATGCCCTGGCGCAAGCCATCAGGCGCGGGCGGTGGCTTCGGAAAAAAGGAGGGGACTGCGTCAGTCGGCAATACGCAGAAAATCCAAATGCGTGGCGGTCACTGCCCAGACGCCTGCCATCACCGCGTAGCCTCATCAGGAACATCGATGGGTGGAAAGGGGGAATTCGACGGCCACCAGCGTACGGGCAGCGGACTGCCAAGCGACACGGCCATCAGCTATCAGCTAAAAACAAAAACGAAGAACAAGATCAAAAGCAACCCCTACTCCCGGCCGCGCAGACCTCTCTCCCCGGCCCTCGGAAGAAGCAGTCAGCTATCAGCGGTCAGCAGTCAGCCAAGATCAAAAACAAGACCAAATTCAGAATCCACATCGCGCCCCGACCCCGCTGACGTCTCTCCCGGGCCCTCTCTCCTAAAGGAAAGAGGGAGAATGGCAGCTCTCGCCCAATCAACGGACTTCACATCTGGCGACCGGGGGTATTGGGGGTTTTTCCGTGTTAATCCGTTTAGCACCCAGGTGTTGGTACCACTGAGGGACTTGAAGGCCACCCAATTGTCATTTTTGCCTCCGGAGTGATTCACGGAAAAACCGGCCCCCTGCCGAAGGGCGCGCTTCTTTTTGGTCCTTTTTCTTCCGCGCATAAGAAAAAGGACGTAAACAATGAAAAAATAAGGATTTATCAGAAAAGAGCCGGCCTGCAAATGACGAATCCTTTGTTGCCTTTCTGTTCAAAATCATGCCTACGGCGTGTTCCTTTTGAAGCGACCAAAAGGAACCAAAAGTCGCCGCTGGGCGCGGGGCCTGCCACATGCATGGCGCGAATACCCTCACCGGACTCACCCGAAACGATGGCCTGCCAACACTGGCGGATAACGCAAATCTGTGCGGGACGGAACAACGCGCCCTGCTCCGGTAGTCCTCTCGAGTGGCATCGCGTTCGGAAATCGAATACCTATCCGAAAGCGAGACCCCGCGCGGAGATTACGTCAGCACAGATTTCCTTCAGTAAGGTTTTCGTTTTTGGTATTGAGCTGAAGGCTGATAGCTGACAGCTTGTTCTACCGAAGTGTGGTTTTCGCCTTTGGTTTATAGCTGAGAGTTGCCGGCTGATAGCTGATCGCTGACAGCTTGCCTTCCCGTTGTTGACCGTCGTCCTGCATTCGATTAAATTAAATCCGGAACGAACGAAAACAAGCCGGAAATTATCCTGGCACGCGGACAAGACGGCTTCAATTGGATAAACGAGAAAGGAATACCATGGCGCTGAACAAATACAGTTCGCGGATTACGCAGGTGAAGTCCCAGGGCGCGTCCCAGGCGATGTTGTACGGAACGGGAATGACCGAAGCGGATATGGACAAGGCGCAGGTCGGCATCTCAAGCATGTGGTACGAGGGCAATACCTGTAATATGCACCTGCTGGATCTCGCCGCGAAGGTGAAGCAGGGCGTGGACGCGGCCGGTTTGCTGGGCATGCGGTTCAACACGATTGGCGTCAGCGACGGAATCTCCATGGGCACGGAGGGCATGAGCTTTTCCCTTCAATCGCGGGACCTCATTGCCGATTCGATCGAAACGGTAATGGGCGCGCAATGGTACGACGCCAATATATCCCTTCCGGGCTGCGACAAGAACATGCCAGGGTGCGTGATGGCGATGGGGCGGCTGAACCGGCCGTCATTGATGATCTACGGAGGCACGATCAAGCCCGGAATTCGCGACCACAAGAAACTCGACATCGTGTCGGCCTTTCAGAGTTACGGGGAGTACCTGGCCGGTGAACTGGACGAGGAGGGTCGGAAGGACGTTGTGCAGCATTCCTGTCCGGGCGCCGGAGCCTGCGGGGGGATGTACACCGCGAATACGATGGCGTCCGCCATCGAAGCGATGGGCATGTCGCTGCCCTACAGTTCATCCACCCCCGCCGTAGACAAGGGCAAGCTGGAGGAGTGCTTCCAGTCCGGCGCGGCCATCAGAAATCTCCTGGAGAAGGATATCAAGCCCAGGGACATTATGACCCGCACGGCGTTCGAAAACGCCATGGTCGTGGTGATGGCCCTCGGCGGGTCGACCAACGCCGTGCTGCACCTGATCGCAATTGCAAAATCCGTCGGCGTGCCGCTGACTATCGACGATTTCCAGGCGGTGAGCGACCGCGTGCCGTTGTTGGCGGACTTCAAACCCAGCGGACTGTACGTAATGGAGGACCTGCACAACGTCGGCGGGACGCCCGGCGCGATGAAGGTTCTGCTGGAGAACGGCTTCCTGAATGGAGACTGCCTGACTGTAACCGGCCGGACGATTGCGGAAAACCTCGCGGAGTTGCCTGGCCTGGACGAGGGACAGCAGGTGGTCCGGCCCGTGGACCGGCCGATCAAGACCACGGGGCATCTGCGCATCCTGCGGGGCAACCTGGCATCGGAAGGCGCCGTGGCCAAGATCACGGGGAAGGAGGGGGTGCGGTTCTCCGGTCCCGCGGCGGTTTTCGACCGGGAGGAGGACCTGCTTGGCGCCGTCGAGCGAAACGAAGTGAAGAAGGGATGCGTGGTGGTCATCCGTTATGAGGGACCCACGGGCGGTCCGGGCATGCCGGAGATGCTCACGCCAACGTCGGTGATCATGGGCGCGGGCCTGGGCAATGACGTCGCCCTGATTACGGACGGTAGGTTCTCGGGCGGATCACACGGGTTCGTCGTCGGACACATCACGCCCGAAGCGCAGGAGGGCGGCGCGATCGCCCTCGTCGAAAACGGGGACGTGATTACGATCGACGCGGAGACCAACGAGATCAGCGTGGACCTGAGCGACGAGGAACTGGCGAAACGGCGCGCGGCCTGGACCGCGCCGCCTTACAAAGCCTCGCAGGGGACGCTCTACAAATACATCAAGACCGTGACCACGGCGTCCGAGGGATGTGTGACGGACGAGTAGAGGGGGACAAAGGAAGAAGGAAAAAGGAAAAAGGTAGAAGGAAGAGAAAAAGCTAAAGGCGTGGAGTAGACGTGAGAGGTGAGAGGGCTGCTATACCCGCTCCTGGACGGAATCCGGCGGTAGGACATTGAATTGGGCGAAAATTTCGAAGGGCGTCAGATCTAAAAAAGAAACGCCCATGTCAGAGACAGTGGGCGTCGGGCCGGAGAATACTATCCTCCGGGGGGCACAAGTGCCATAGCACGCCGGAAATATAACATTCACTAAGGAAATTGTCAAGAAAAAGCGATGACACGAGAAATGCGTTACAAGAGTCGGGTTATTGTATACGTTGACGGATTCAACCTCTACTATGGAATAAAGGAAAAGTGGAATAATCGCTATCTCTGGCTCGATTTAATGCGATTGTCAGAATCCCTGCTTAAGGATTCCCAAGAGTTGGAAGCGGTCAAATATTTCACGTCGCGTGTATCCCAGAGACCGGGAAATTGGGGAAAATGGAAACGCCAGAATACATACCTTGAAGCGTTGGAAGCCGTCGGAGATATTACTTTCTACTATGGTCATTATGTCGTTAAGTCTGTTATCTGCCGAAGATGTGGAGCAGATTGGTACGGTGCCGAAGAGAAAAAGACAGATGTCACCATCGCCGTTGAATTGCTCTGTGACGCACAGGATGACAGATTTGACACCGCAATCGTGATTTCCGGTGACAGCGATCTAACTCCCCCAATAAAGGCAGTGATTGCGCGCCATCCACAAAAACGAGTCATTGTCTCATTTCCACCCGGAAGGCATTCAAACGAATTATCGACGGTTTCAACAAGCGCATTCACGATACGGGAAAGCAGATTTCGAAAGAGCAGGTTGCCCTTGGAGATAAGTAAGCACGATGGCGATATCCTGCGTTGTCCGAAGCGGTGGAGAAACTGACTTGTAATGCATAGTCAACGATCTTCTGTTGATTGGGAAACCCTTTCCCGGCACGTGAATGAAAGAGGCGCGGTCGTCTACAACGTGTCGTGGAGACACCGGTGTGCGCTGGAGTGGAAGCTGCCCTGGAGTCATCTCATTTTGAATATGTTTGCCCGAAAGCTTGAATGGATCGTGCTGGTGGTGACATGCTACCTGGCGATCACCGGTTTGTGGCCATACGCCATTGTTGGATTCGGGATCTGGTACCTGGTCCTTTTCCCATTCAAGAGAAATAGCGTGATTGCTGCCATTGCGGTCCACGCTGCGCAAGACCGCGAATTTTTCGATCTGGCCAATCAACGCGGGACTTTTCGATTGGAGTAGGGGCGACCGGCCGGTCGCCCTTCCAAATCCCACGCCGCCGATTCCTTGCTTCCCATTCGCAATCCACTTCTCGTTGTAAACAATGCGCGTCCATTCCGATGCGTCTCATGCAGTAAAGTTACCGCCACTTCTTCCTTTTTCCTTCTTCCTTGTCTCTTCTTACCGCCATTCCGGATTCCCGTGGTGGCGGGCGGTTCGAACAGCGTGACGCCATTGATTCAGCAGGGCGTCGCGCTTTTTCTCTGGCATGGACGGTTCGAACGTCCGTTCGGGAGGGTTCAGGTCCGAAAGCGCATCGGGTCCCGTCCAGTAGCCGGTCGCCAGGCCCGCGAGCATTGCGGCGCCCAGGGCGGTGGTCTCCGTATGGCGTGGACGGATGACCGGCACATCGAGGATGTCGGCCTGGAACTGCATCAGGAAGTCGTTGGCGGAGGCGCCGCCGTCTACCCGCAGACCGGTGACGGAACGCCCGGTATCGGCGGCCATGGCATCCACGAGCGCGGCGCTCTGGTAGGCGATGGATTCGAGTGCGGCGCGGGCGAGGTGGGCGCGTTCGGTACCCGGGTTGATGCCGACGATCGTCCCGCGGGCGTCCGGGTCCCAGTACGGCGCGCCGAGGCCCGTGAATGCGGGGACGAGATAAACGCCGCCATTGTCCGAAACCGATCGGGCGAGCGCTTCCGTATCGGACGCGTTCGCGATCAGACCGAGACCGTCGCGCAGCCACTGGACGGCCGAGCCGGCGCTGAAGACGGAACCCTCCAGGGCGAATGCGGTTCCGCCGCGGGAATCGCATGCAAGCGTGGTGAGCAGGCCGTTCCGCGAGGGAAACGCGTTCGAGCCCGTGTGGAACAGGGCGAAGCACCCGGTGCCGTAGGTGTTCTTGACGTCGCCCTCGGATACGCCACGCTGCCCGAAGAGCGCCGCCTGCTGGTCCCCCGCGATCCCGGCAATCGGGATACCCTCCGGCAGCGGACCCGCGCCACGGGTGGTTCCGAACACGTGGGACGAGCGATGGACCGCCGGCAGAATACACCGGGGAATGTTGAACGCGTCGAGCAGGTCCGGGTCCCACTCGCGCGAATGGATATTGAAACACATGGTGCGGGAGGCGTTGGTCAGGTCGGTTGCGTGAACGTCGCCGCCGGTGAGCCGGTAGAGCAGGTAGGTGTCGATCGTACCGAAGCAGACGTCGCCCTCCTCCGCCCTGGGACGGAGACCGGGTACGTTTTCCAATAGCCAGACGATTTTTGTGGCGGAAAAGTAGGCGTCAATCACAAGGCCTGTCTTTTTACGGACCATCTCTTCCAGGCCCCGCTCCCGGTAACGCCGGCAATGGTCGGCGGTCCGTCGGCACTGCCACACGATGGCGTCGTGCACCGGTTCTCCGGTGCGACGATCCCATATGACCGTGGTTTCCCGCTGATTGGCGATCCCGATGCCTGCGAGGTCCGCCGGGCGGATGCCCGAATCTCGCATCGCATCGGCGATCACCGCGCATGTGGAGCGCCAGATTTCTTCCGCACTGTGAGAGACCCAGCCGGGTTGCGGATAGATCTGGCTGAATTCCGCGTACGCGCGACCGACGATATCGCCTCCACGGTTGATGACGAGCACGGTCGTCCCGGTGGTGCCCTGGTCGATTGAGAGAATCATAGGAAGCTGTTTTAAAATTACCGGTGAGTTCCCGAGCGCGAGCGAGAAAGTGGCGGTCAAGGCGGGAAAATTCGCCCATATTTGTCTATACGGGTGGGTTTGACCAACGCCGACCGGCGCTTTTGCAGCCGTGCGAAGACCGCTGGGAATTTTAAGACAGCTTCCAAAGACGGCCGGCGCGGATCGCGTAATTGTGTCGTGATGGGTCGCTGGCGCATCGCAATCTGTCTAATGGTCTTCTTCCATCCGAATCGCCTGCTCGGACAATTTACCCTCATTCCATTTATCCAGCCGAATTCCGCCATTTTCCAACACCGCATAAGTGCATTGCTGAATCCAGTCACCAAGGACAACCAGTTCGCCCGTGCGTTCGCTTCGGGCATCGGTGGGGTCCCCGGCAGGTATTTCGGTGACCGCCTGGCCGCCGGGTGAACCGCCCACGCGGGCGTGGAGCGTGAAGTGGTAGTGGCCGTGGATGACAATGTCGACGCCCTGGCCGATCTTCTCTCTTGCTGCCCTGTAGAGAATATCCCGGTTACCGGAACCCCGCCTTCGGATCCGGTATTCGGAAAGCCGTGAGGTGTACCTGGCGAGAATGGCCCCAAGGTCCGGGTGAAGCAGGCGAAACAGGCCCACGCAGAAGCGGTTTTTCAGAATGCCGCGGCTGAGGCGGAATCGCCAGTCGGTCCGGATTTCGTCTCCGTGTGCAATGTGGATCCTGAGACCCTGGTGCGTGACCGTGATGGGCCCGCCCGGCAATTCAACGCCGAGCTGACCCGAGAAGTATTCGCCCGGCCACAGGTCGTGATTCCCCGGCAGGTAGATCACGCGAACGCCGGATTCGACGAGGTTGTACAGTTCGAACAGGACCCGGGCACCGCTCGAAGGGACCGTCGTACGGTACTCGAACCAGAAGTCGAAGAGGTCGCCGACGATGTATAGCGCCTCCGCGTTGCGACGGATGGACTTAAGAAAGTCAATCAGGACGTCTTCCCGCTCACGGGTTGCGGCTCCCATTCCCGCCGCGCCGATATGGACGTCAGAGATGAAATAGATCCGTTCCAATGTCGTCACCGATGTTGGAAGAAACAGCTATCAGCTATCAGCCGTCAGCTAAAGGCAAGAACGAAGAGCAAGATCAAAAACAACCCCTTCTCCCCAGATTCCCTGCCTACGGCGTGTTCCTTTTGAAGCGACCAAAAGGAACC
>JAPPJY010000089.1 GCA_028874335.1 Gemmatimonadota bacterium
TGACCAACGCCGACCGGCGCTTTTGCAGCCGTGCGAAGACCGCTGGGAATTTTAAAACAGCTTCTTATCCGTGTTCCGAGGGAAAACCGTACACTGTGCTTTAGACCGGTCAGCGGCGAAGATCGTTCCGCAAGGATTCGCTGGAGATGCGTGGGGAACCGCCCATTTGCGGCCGATGCATTCAAGGGTTGTCCGATTCCGTTGACGAGACGCGACCCACGCGCCGTCCGGCTGTCAGTTCCACCTTGACGTGGCGCGCATCCAGCTCGGGCATTGCAGGGCACGGCAACACGTGCACCGTTTCCTTCGGCACCGCCTGAGAGACGATTTCCGGGAACGCCGCGGCGGCTTCCGGCGAACTGACATAGGCAAACACCAGACAGATTTCTCTCCGTGTAAGCGACAGCCGTTCCAGGACGGTTGCCAGCTGTTCCGCAACCAGTTCCGCCTCCCGGCGCGGGTCCGTGCCGCCGGGCGCCCGCAGCTCGCCCACCTGGATCAGTTCCCAGCCCTGGGCGCGGCAGCGGCGAATCCTCAAGGCGCCGTCATCCGGGATTTCCGAAGGAATCCGCGTCTCCGAGTGCCGCACCTCGTTATCGTTGTCGGACAGCACTCCCATGACCTGTATTTCCGCGTACAGGCGGGGCGGATCGCCGAAACACCGGCTGTCCGACATCATCACCACGGGTCGCGGGTGACCTGACCAGCGCCGGTTGACTTCCTTACGGATGAGGTGCGCGATCCTCGTACAGTGGGCGAACGGACGGAGACGCACGACGTCGCTCAACGAGCCGCCCCCCTCCTCGAAAACGTCCTGGATGAGGTCGAACACGTGCCGGATCTGGCGCTCCGGTTGTCCTTCGAACAGCGGATTGATGCCTTCGTCCCACGCGACAACGCCCGACAGATGGATCTGCCGGCCGCCGCCGAAGCGCGTCACGACCGCGGGGGCAAGCGCCATGAACTCGGTATCGTACAATGACTCCGGACGCCACACGGCCTGCTGGAACGCCGCGCCGGGTCTCGGCACATAACCCACTGCCTGAATACACGTGGAGAGGCGGGTCCTCGAATGCGCCCAGCCAAGCGTCGTGATCGCGGCGCGGTACCCGCGGCTGAACCGGGCCCGCCGTTCACCGCGCATGTGGGTGCCGTCGTACCGCTTGTTGTGCAGAACCGTCCATTCGGCGAAGGAATCAAAACCCCCGCCGGACACGGCGGCGACCTCCGTCATCGTGTCGCAGAGCGCCACATTCTGGGATTCGGACCATTCGTCGCGCAATGCCTCGCCGGCTGCCTCCGACCATGTTGCGCCCTGGATGCCGCGGGCGGGCAGCTGCGAACCCAGTTGATTGAGATCGATACGCACGGCGTCGCCCCAATCCGTGTGCCGGACCCGCATGTTTCGCCGTACGTCCGGGTGAGACATCAGTGAACACCCCCTGTGCCGGCACCCTTCGTGCGCAGCCGGAAAGACCGTGAACCGACGGCACCGGTGAAGGCTCAACTCCACGGGAACGGACTGTTGGACACCGGATGGAGCCTTCCCTCGGCATAACGGGAAAAGCGAAACGGCGCCAGCAGACGCGAGGACCCGCCCAGGAGTTCCCCCGCCACCAGCCTGCCCACGCCGATCATCTTGTACCCGTGATTCGAGTCCGCAATGAAGTAGCAGTTCTGGTGAAACCGGTCGAACACCGGAAAACTGTCGGGTGTAAACGCGCCGATGCCGCCGGACGGCTCTTTATTGAAGAGCGATGACTTTCCTTCAAACCGCTTGTGACAGAATGCCAGCGCGGAACACCACTGATGGGCGAACTGCTCGCCCACGATGAAATCGGGGGATTCCGGTCCATAGGGGTCCACGGCCACGTCGTCCGGCGGTCTTTCCACCCGGTAGGGCATCGCCCCCCCTTGTACACCCCCGAAGTGGAAATCGGGCTTGTAATAAATGCCCCACAAACGATCGGTAATCAGCGAACCGTCGACGTCCGAATACAGCGGCGCATCGGTGTCGAGGTGAATAACAGGGGGCATGCTGCCGTCGTTGGTCTTGAGGTAGTTGGGGTCGACGCCCAGCGTACCTTCCTGCAAACACCAGTAACTCCACATCGGGAGATCGTGGTGCATCGCCCCGTCCGGACCCTTGATGCTCACCGACGCGGGCAGATCCAGCATATCCCAGAGCAGCTTCGCCCACGGCCCCGCGGCGATAACGACCTCGTCTGTCCGGATCACGCCGCGATCCGTTTCCACCGCCGAGACAGCTCCTCCGTCGAACCGGAATCCGGTGACCGCGACGCCTTCCAGAATCCTGACGCCCTCGCTCCTGGCCTTGTCTGCCAGGCCCACCATCGACGCGCGGTTGTTGGCGTACCCCCCTCTTTTTTCGTGAAGAACGGATGTGATTCCCTTCGCCTGCCAGTCGTGAAACAAACGCCGCATATATTTCGTGCAGTCTGCATCGCCTTCTATAAACTCCGATTCGTAACCGATCTCGCGCTGCTGTTGTGCGATGCTGGCGACGTCCTCATGCATGGACTCGGGGCTGATCTGCATGTAACCGACGGGATGGTAGCTGAACGTCTCCGGATCGGTCTCCCACAAATCGACGCTGTGCGCCATCAATTCGCGCATGGCCGGCTGGAAGTAGTTATTGCGGATGACGCCGCAGGCGATGCCGGAAGCGCCCGCAGCCACGCCCTTCTTGTCCACGATCAGCACCTCGGATCCGGAAACGCCTTGGCGTCTCTTCAGCTCCCTCGCCAGGTGATAGCCGGTACTCAGACCGTGAACGCCGGCGCCGATAATCAGATATGGCGTATGTTCGGGTATGCGCATGGTTGCCTCATATCTATAACTCCGGCGTCGAAAACGCTAGTATTCCATCCCCGTGTATAAATTCTCCTCCACCCGGGCAGCCACGACCGTCAATTCCGGTTTGGCCAGCCACGCCTCGCCGGCCCGCCGCATTTCCTCCAGGGTGGTCACCGGCACGCCCGTTGCGCCGAAGCCGCCCGCGACCCGCGCCCAATCCACCGGCTTGAAATCAACGCCCCGGTAAGGCAGGTTGCGCATGGCCTGAGCGACCTTGACAATGGCCAGGGACCGGTCGCACATCACCACGAGCAACGGCCGCAGCCCCAGCCTGCGTGCGGTTTCCAATTCCTGGACCATCATCGCGAAACCGGCGTCGCCGAACACGCCCGCCACCGGATGACCTGGCCGCAGGAGCGACGCCGCCAGCGCCGACGGCAGACCGTAACCCATCGCGGAAAGGCCGTTTGACGTCAGAAACGTCCCCGGCGAACGCGGCCGCCAGACCTGCGAAACCAGCATCTTGTGCGCGCCGACGTCGACAGAAAGAATGGCTTCCGCGGGCAGTGTTTCGCGTATTTCACGTATCAGATGAAACGGCGAGAGTCCATTTTCACCGGCTTCCTCATCGGGACAGATCGAATCCGCGACGCCGGCTATTGCGCAGCGGATTTCAGCGGCCGTCCACAGCGGGCGGGCCTTGTATCGGGTCAGCAAGCGATCCAGCAGGATTGTAACGTCGCCCACGCACTCGTAAGCCGGCCTGAAGCCGCCAAAGGCAATCGGGTAATTGGCCAGGGAGTAAACCGCCTGGCGAAGATGCCAGTCCTGCGCCGATTCCACCGGATCGAAGCCCACGCCCAGGATACAATCGCTCCGACTGATAAGGTCCACGAGAACGGCGTCTCCCGCGGCCGATGCGACCGTGCCCAGATAGCCCGGTCCGAACTCATCGGGAATTCCCTTTGCTTGCGGAAGCACGACATAGGGAATCTGAGACTCGGAAAAGAACCGGCGCACCGCGGCCGAATCCCGATGGGCGTCCAGTGCGATGCCCACCACGCCGACCGGACGTTCAGCCCTGTTCAGCGCCGCCGCTATCCCGTCGAGACTGCCGCTGCACGCGCGAGTCGGGTCCGGCGTCGACGCGCCCTCGCCGGGCGCCGCGTCGGCCACGGCGACGTCATTCGGTATCGAGAGGTATACCGGACCGGCGGGAGCCGCGGTCGAAACCTTCAAGGCGGACCGCACAGTCGCCTGTATACCTCTCCTCTCAAGGGGGACCGACCATTTGCAGACGGGATCGAACAATTCATTGAGAGGCAGATTCTGCTTCTGGCTCACCCGTGACCGGGATACCGGGCTGACCGCGGACAGGGCCACGATCGGGTCCCGGTCGAGGTATGCGGCGCCGACGCCCAGCACCAGATTGCAAGCGCCCGGGCCAAGCGTCGCCAGGCAGACCCCCGGCGTGCCCGAAAGGCGCCCCACCGCGCTGGCCATAAAGGCGGCGGCGGCCTCGTGACCGGTCAGTATAAACCGGATTCCGGTCGTCTCCAGCGCGTCGATCAGATCCACAACCTCGCCGCCTGGGTGGCCGAATACGAACCTTACACCGCCTTCGTGCAGGGTTTCCGCGATGGCTGTCGCGCAGGATGGCACGGACTCGACGGCTTCCAGGTCGGCTTTCAAATCAGGCAGGTTCGTGCCCCTTCCGGTAAACCCTTTGGAAGCGCCGGTCCATTCACTGACGTCCTGCCGGGTACGAGGCGGCGCCCGCAATTGCTCAACATTCCGGGCGGGATCAGGCCGCCTGACTCCTCACAGCTTATCGACGAACTCCTGATTGTGACGCCTGAGCGTGGCATCGCTGCCCAGCGCATAGTGCCTGGACATATCCGGAGAGTACCGGCTGGCAGGCGGGCGTCGACCCAACGCTTCCGCGATCGACCTGACGTGATGCGGCCCGGCTCCGCAGCAGGCGCCCAGGTACCGGACTCCCATTTCGAACGCTGTACGCGCGAACGCAGCCATTTCGTACCTGTGACATGCAAACGGATCCAGCGCCGTGGGAAAGGAACGTCCTCCGGGCGGGGCGGGGGCGCCCGTTTCCCCCAGCGACTGAAACGTCGGTTGATCGTCCGTCGTGCGGTAAGGCACCGGCAGTGCCGCCACGTGGCAGGACACCGAACGCCGTATTCGTTCAACATCGGGCAGCATCGTCTGCGGACCCCTAGTGCAATTCACCCCCACGACGTCGACGCCTGCCTGTTCAAGGCGTCTTGCGGCCTCGTCCAGCATGACGCCATCCCTTAGCCCCTCCTCGCGATGGTGGGCAAAGGTGACGACAGCCGGCAAGCCGGCGCGTCTGATGGACGCCAGCGCCAGCGCGGCCTCGCCGAAGAAGGAAAATGTCTCCGCGATCATGAAATCGACGTTCGCCTCAGCCGCCCAGGCCACCTGCTCGTCGAACATCGCCGCAATCTGCGTATCCGTTGCGCCATCGGCCGGGTCCCATATGTTGGTATTGCAAATGTTGCCGGCAACGAGCGGGCGTTCTCCGTCCACGGATCCGGCAACCGATTGCGCGATGGACAATGCGCTTTTCTGCAGGGGTTCCAGAAGGTGTTCACTTCCAATGAGACGCATCTTTTCACGGTGCCCGTAATAGGTAAACGCTTCGATCACGTCGGTGCCCGCGCGCCAGAATTCGAGATGCAGACCGGCCACGACCTCGGGATGCTCGAGCACGACCTCCGGCACGTATGGGCCCGCCTGCAGATACCCCCGGCGCTCGAGTTCGAACAGGTAGCCCTCTGCGCATATCACCGCGTCTTCGTCAAGGCGCTGCAACAGGCCCCGGGGGGTTGCCGACGCATCTGCTTTCATCAGAATCGTTCCTTCGGTTTTCCCGACTGATTATCGGGACGACACATTCGCCGGCGGCGTCGGGTTGGCGTCTCCCAGCACCGTGCGTCCGGCGGGGGTGTCCAGAAACCGGCGAATCACGTTGCGTGTGATCATCGAGACGTTGTTTGAATACCCGTTGTGAGAGAGGCTGCCCGTCCACGTTACGGAGCCCGCGGAAAAGACCGCGCCTCCCCCGGCATAGTCCATAATCGCCACGTCGGCCGCGGGCGTGACGTGTGTGCGCCTGGCGGGGATGAAATCGGGATGCGCCGCCCGGGCGAGTACGACCGGCTCCGGCGTGAACCGGTCCCACGCCCAGGCCTGAACGGCATCCATTTCAAATCCGGCCGCGCTGCCCAGGTTCAGACCGAAGTCGCCGATAATCTCGTCCTGCCCGACGCCGTGGAATACCCATGCATATCTGGCGTCCATGCTTGACGGAAGCCGCCGGAATCCCCGTTTATCGTCGGCTTCGATCCAGGCGTTGGACGCATGTTCCACGCCGACCGTCCGCCGTGGTGGACGTCCGCGCCTGGCCCACAGACCTCCGAGTTCCAGTGTCGTACTGTGTTGGGATTCCCCGGGCGCAGGATCGTACGTCGGTCCGTAGTCGCCCTCTCCTCCCCTGCGAAGTTCGAGCAGGTGCGTCCGCCGGGTGTCGATGGACGTCACCCAGTACAGACCGTTGCCGCTCAAATAGACGAGGCGGCCCCCGTTCCGCACGTACGCCGCCAGGCTGTCGACCATGTTTTCGGTGTGGTATTCCGGATGGCTTCCCATAACCACACATCGATAGCCGGAGAGCAGATCGGCGCCCCCGCGATGAAGGTCTTCGTCCGCAAATGCCTCGTATTCGAACCCCAGCGCCTCCAGCCAGTCGATCAGGTAGAGGTTCGCCGTTATGTTGTGCGCCCCCCAGTTCTGGAATCCCGCGCCGGGATTCCATCCCCGTGTGGGCTGAAGGCGCGAGTAATAGTGAACCATCGAACCGTCGCTGTGAACGTCGTAAGTACACAGCGTTCGGTCCAGGACACCGTCTTCCGTATAGCTGTACGCGGCACGGTTGCTTCCGTATGCCTGCCACGTCAGCGTGGGAATCAGACATCCCAATTCGGAACGCGGCGTTTTCGATGTAACGATAAACGGTACGAAGAGCGCGTCCGAAGCGGACCGTGCCCGCAGTGTGTATATGCCGGATCTCGCGTCGGAAGGCACCGCAACCGTAATCGCCGTCGGCCACCCTGCATCTTCGAGGTCGTCTTCATGCAGGTAGATCGCGTTGTAATCATCGGGCCGATCCGTATAAAGCCTGGACGGCATTCCCCCCCAGTACGGCCCCGTCACGGCGCGCCCCGGCGCATTGACGGCAAGCCCGTGGTTTCTGTTGTCAGAAAGATCGACGACCCGGGGGCCGGTCACGTCCAGGCCAAGATGCCAGTTTCCAATGACGGGGCCGAGGGTTGACGGGTCCTGTCCGCCAGCAAGCGCCAGGACCGCTTCGCGGTCTAGCGCGGCTCCGAGAATCACGGGGTGCGCGATCTTGCCCGTAAAGTGAGCCCAGTGGCAAGCGCTGCGATCGGCGTCCTGACACGCGCCGAACAGCAATGGCGCGTTACTTGCGAACACGCAACCCTTCCTGATTTCTTTCGAGGAAAGACTCAACGTATCGCGGGAAGACCGGGTTTCGACCACGCCGGCCGTATCGCCAATCTGCTGGTAGAGACGGATTTCGCCGGAGTCAGGACGGTGCGAGAACGCCACGAACTGCCAGTTGCCCACGTGGATGTTCTCTCTGGCCGTCGCCCAGTGCGCCGTCCTTCCGTCGTGAGAAACCGCAGCCGTCAGAAAGCGCTCGCCCGCGAAGAAAATACCGTAGCCCAGGTTTTCGCTTGTCCACTTCACGGCAAGGGCGCGCCAGCCGCCACCGCCCAGCGTTGGCTGGAACCAGAGGGCGACGGTAAACGGACCTTTCGGATTCAGGGTATCGGAGTGGGGAATCTCTATGTACGAACCATAATCCGTAGGTTGTTCGAAAACCTCGATGCGGTCCGGCTGCCCCCATGAGACACGTTCTTCCCGGTAGCCCGGACCGGCGGGATTGGGATCGCCATGAATCAATCGCGACAGGTTCACGTCCACCGTACCTGGAGGGCCGCCCAGTTTGAATGCGATCTCCGCTCCGGCCGGCACGGTCATTTCATCCGCGTAGCCCTCCAGCCCGAGTCCCGGGACGGGCGACGATTTCTCGAATCGGGGATTGGACAATATTCGTGCCTTCGCTTTGGACATCTCCATGAACGGCTCAAATGTACCTCACCAGCCCGCCGTCCACGTCTATAGATGCGCCGGTAACGTAGCTTGCCCGTTTGCTGGCCAGGAAAGTCACGACCGCCGCGATCTCTTCCGCTTCCCCCACCCTGCCCAGCGGTGTCTCCCGGCCTGCCTGTGCGTAATACGCCTCCAGTTCCGCGTCCGGCGCGAAATAGTCCAGCGTACTGCCCCAGGCCTGGCTCTTCACGTTGCCGGGATTGACACTGTTTACAAGAATACCGTATTGTGCAAGATTGTCCGCGAGACCCTTGCTGAATGCCAGACACGCGGCTCTGTCCGTGCTGTTGGCGATGTATTCCGGCGCAATCTGGCGCCCGACGATTGAGTTGATGTTGACAATCCTGGCCTGCGTGCTTTGTTTCAGATAGGGCAGTGCGGCCCGCACACAGCGCATCGCCGCAAACAGCTTCACGTCGAGGTCCGCGCGCCAGCGGACCTCCTCCACCTCTTCGAACGTACCGGGAAGCGCACTGCCGGCATTGTTCACCAGAATATCCAGGCCGCCCAGCGCGGTGGCTGCCGCTACCACGAACGCCAGGATCCGGTCGTTGTCCGTTACATCGGCAGTGTCGGCGAATACGTCGGCACCGGTTTCCTTCCGGAGCGCCGCCGCCGTATCGTCAAGATCACGGGACCCTCGGGCGCAGATCGCAAGGTCGGCGCCTTCCCGTGCGAGTTCAAATGCAATTGCACGGCCGATACCCTTGCTGCCGCCCGTAACCAGCGCACGGCGGCCTTTCAGCCCAAGGTCCATCAAACCCTCCTGCGTGCCGGACGACGTGTCATAACCATGCCCGGAACGTGTTCCGAAACCCTTATGTTCTCAGTACATCGCACCCGTTGTCACGCGAATGTCCTCCCCGTTGATGCCCCGCGCTTCGTCCCGGCACAAAAAAACCACGAGATCGGCGATTTCCTCCGGTCGGAGGAACCTGCCCTGCGGATAGGTTTTCATGACCTCCTCGCGCATGGCTTCACGGGAGAGTCCCTGGTCTTCCGCCCACCGCCGCAGATGCATTTCCCCCGATGGCGTCTCGATCGTAGCCGGGCTGACGGTATTGGCCGTTATGCCATGGGGAGCCGCTTCCAGCGCAAGAGACCTGCTGAACCCCAACAACCCGTGCTTGGATGCCGCATAGGCGCTGTAATTCGACGTGCCGATATGGGAATTGGTGGAGCCGATGGATACGATACGCCCCCAACCGTTTTCAATCATATGGGGAAGTGCATATCTGGCGCAGAGGTAGGGTCCGAACAGATTCACGTCAACCACGCGCCTCCACGCCCGGTCGTCGTGGTTCAGAATCGGATGTATTACATTCGTTGCAGCATTATTCACCAGAACGTCCAACCTGCCGAAGGTCCTGATGGTCCGGCCGATCATGTCCTCAACGTCCGTCGTGGAACTCACGTCTCCGTCCAGACCGATGCACCGTACGCCCGTTTCCCGGATTTCCCCCCGGGTTGCTTCGATCTCGTCGGCGCCCGCGAAATATTTCACCTCGCCTTCCACCCGCTTCACGCGCACGCTGCTCAAGGACATGATGCAGACGTCCGCGCCCCGACCCGCCAGACGCAGCGCGATAGCCCTGCCCAGCCCGCTCGCGCCACCCGTGACAATTGCGGCGCGTCCTTTCAGGAATCGATCTTCCATATTGCAACTTCCGCTGGCGTATGGGAGCGCACCACGTTCCAGAACCGGCACGGCTATGGATTCCGTCCGGCAGCCCTTATTTCCAGCAGGTACATCACCATCACGTTTTCCTGACCAAAACTCAGGTGGAAGGCGTCCGACAATTCGGCGACCCGCCGGATCTGGTCCGAGTTTTCATCGAATAACGGTCCAAAATGAAAAAAGCTGAAGTCGATGACCTTCGCTTCCAACCCGGCGGCCGAAACCAGCTCCGACGTCCGAATCTGGCTCAACGCCGAAATCTGCATCAGGTAGGCGATGCCCTCGTCGGCCAGCATCTCCGGCAGCAGGGCGACCAGGTGATCGAGTAGATTCCTGCCCCAAAAATCCGCGGGCCGGTGTCCGGTTGCCTGGCGGACCGGATCCACCGGCATCTGATAGAGGCTGCCGATCACCAGGTCATGGCGCTCTTCCGGAATATAAGTGTAGAGGTCCACAACCCGTCCGGAAATACGGTCGGCCACGCCGTTGCGAAACGCGTTCGTCATTGTATTGCCGATGGCTTCTTTCTGAATATCGATTGCAAGGACCTGCTCCGCTCCGTTCAATGCGAGCTGTACCGAGAGGATTCCGGTACCGCACCCCACGTCCAGACAGCGTTTGCCCCGACCGGCGCCCGTTCGAAAGAGGTGCTTCCAGATCAGAAAGCTCCCCTGCGTGGGAGCGAATACGCCAGGATCGCAAGCAATTTCAGGAAATGGCAGCGGAAAGAGCGACCTCCCGGCCTCGTCCGCCCATGGACCCTGGACGACCGCTGCATCCTTCCGGCTTCCGCGCAGCGGTGACGCCTGCTCACGCACGCGCTTTCGGCCGGGCCGGGTGCAGGCGAGCGTTTTTCCGGCTTTGGCAATGTGATCCGGCGTGACGCCACAGCACCCGCCAATGATCTGCGCGCCCTCGTCCCGCCAGCCCCTGGCCAGCGCGGCAAAGCGCCGGGGGCCCACGGACTCGTCAAATTTCCAACCCGGATCCAGGTAGCGTCCCAGGTTCGGGTAAACGCCCAACGGCAGATCCGTAAAATCCCGCAGCCACGAGATCATCCCCGGAACGTGATCCACCGGCAGACAATTGATCAGCAGGGCGCCAATCCCCAACCGTTGAAACCGGTGGGCCAGCCTGCCGAAATAATCGCCCTCAGGCCCACCCCAGTGCTGTCCGTGTACGCCACACAGACCCTCTCTGCAACGCCGAAAGCTCAGCCACACCGGAAGGCCGGTCTGGATCATCATTTCGATTGCGGGAAGCGTAAGGTCGTCCCGGACGATTGACATCGTCTCCATCAAGACAAGGTCGGGCGGTTCGTCCGCAAATACCCTTGCCAGCAGTTGCAAGCGCTCCAGCCGCTGAGGCGTATCGATGTCTCCGTTCATGCTGAACGCGACGGCGCATTCGTCGTCCCTGCCCAGCTCCTGATTCGCCTGGCGCGCCAGTCCGACGCCGCGTCGCGCCACATCCATCCAATGCGATATACCCACGTCCGGCGTCGGTCCTCCCCCGCCAATCTCCGATCCCTCGAGGATTCCCCAGGTATTGGTTGAAATGACGTCACACCCGACTTCTGCAAAGCGCCGGTGCATATCGAGAACGGTATAGGGTTCATGGTACAACGCCCAGGTGCCCCAAAGGCTGTGATCGCTTATGGCGTGATCCTGAAGGCCCATGCGATCCAGTTCGGTTGCAACACCGCCATCCAGAATGACACAACGGTCCTCGACGATAGATCGCTGGATGCGGCGGTAGGCTTTCGAGAAGATGCGGCCCATGCAGAATACGCTCCGGTGCGCCGGCGGCACGGCCGGCCGTCGACCGTTCCTGTTTGTCCGAAACGACAGAAAAGCGTCGCGATGAGGATCCATATGACCCGGTAATGAACCAACTCCGCCAAAGATAGCCCGGAATGGCGGGATGCACAAATGCAATTCTCACAACCTTCACGTCCCGGACCACCCGCAGGAACATCGGCCACGTTCGAATATCACGTTGATCTCGCGTGTGTATGTACAAAAAAATCCCGGTGTTCCGAACCGGGATCCACAAGCCTAACAGTCCGTTGAGAAGGTCGCTCTGCAGGCGAGGTCGAAGGAAAGGCGTGCGACCGAGTCCCATCCTGCGATTCGGCGAGGGAGCGAAACGCAGGTTTTCGACCGCAAGGGCCGGCCGCAGCCCGGATGGACTATTTCAACGGGCTGCTAATTCAGTGAACATGCGCCGGGGCCTCTGGGGTCTCCGCAGGTTCCGCATGGTCCCGGGAGCGCACTCGCATCGGTTTGACCGCTGCCGCCGTTTACTGCAAAAACCGATAGCTGTTTCTCGAGATCGCTGCTGCCGCAGGACGGGCAGCAGGGTTCCTGGTCGCCCTGAATCAGCGTCTCGAACGGATGACAGCAACGGCTGCATATGAATTCGAATATAGGCATCGCTCTCTCCTTATTGCGCGACACGTTCGGGGTGCGCATACAGGTTGAAACCCTTCCGTCGAACGAATCCCGCAAGGGTAATACCCACATCGGATGCAAGATCCACCGCAAGCGAACTGGCCGCGGAAACGCTTGCAACAACGGGTATTCGCGCGACCGCTGCTTTCTGTACGATTTCAAAACTCGCTCTGCCGCTTACGGCCAGTAAGACGGCACCCGAAGACGCGCCCACCAGACGGTCGAAAAGCAGGGCGCCCACGGTCTTGTCCACGGCATTGTGGCGGCCGACGTCTTCGGAGCACACAAGCGCACGGCCATCCCGGTCGAACGCGGCGGCGGCGTGTACGCCGCCGGTATGTGCGAATGTGGGTTGAATCCGCCTCATACCGTCTATCGATTCAATGAGCAATGTTGCGGGAATCTTCGGCCCGGGCGGCAACACGGAACAGCGCGCCACCAGGTCCGCAACGTCCTGCCGACCGCAGACACCGCACGCCGACGTCGTGAGTGTGCCGCGCCGGCTGGCGCTCACCCGTTCAATATCCAGGCTGTGCCCGGGCGCGGGGAGCACGTCGATGGCGTTGCCGTATCCTTCGGTCCCCGGTCTTCCGCAGTGAAAGACTCTCCCCACGTCCTCGATTGACCCGATTATCCCTTCCGAGAACAGAAAACCCGCCGCCAGCCGCGCATCTTCTCCCGGCGAACGCATGGTAACGGCAACGGGGTCCCCCGCAACGCGGATTTCCAGGGGTTCTTCAATTGCGAGTTCGTCGCGGACAGAACGCGGCGGACAGCCGTCATCCATCCTCGAAACGACGCGCTGTGTAATCCCCGGGTTCAACGTTAACCTCAGGGTGTATGTGGTTCCGGCACAATCGCTTCAATACGAACCGGACATACCTTTAGTTCGGCTGTTTCCGTCACCGGATCGTAGCCGGATCCTGTAAGTACATTTACCGGAACGTCATTGAAACCAAAACTCGCGAACACGGTGCCTCGGGGTGACTGCCGGGTCGCCTTCACCTTGATCCTGATGGACCCCCGCGCGCTTGACATCTGACACCAGCCGCCGTCGGTAAGACCCCATGCCGACACGTCCGTTGGATTCACCTCCAGCGTCTCTTCGGAAAGAAAATAGTCGATCCCCGCCGCCCTGCCGGTCTGGGTCCGCGTATGGTAGGCATGCAGCCTGCGACCGGTCGTCAGCCATACCGGAAAGTCGTCGCTGACTGTCTCCGCCGGATTGCGGTAGCGATGCTTCGTGAAAATACCCCGGCCGTTTGCAAATTCGCCTTCGTGCAACATCGGTGTGCCTGGATGTTCAAAGTCAGGGACCGGCCAGTGGTACTCGCCGTGCTCTATCCGATCCCAATCCAGCCCGGCGTATATTGGAGACAAGCTGCACAGCTCGTTGAATACATCTTCGGCGGAAGCGTACTCGAATCCGGGCGTTCCCATCCGTTTGGCAATCTCACTGATGATCCACCAGTCAGGACGGGCTTCGCCGGGGGGCGGGACCGCGGCACGCAGCCGCTGGACGCGCCGCTCGGTATTGGTACACGTCCCGTCCGTTTCGCCCCAGGCCGTTGCCGGCAGCACCACGTCGGCGAGTTCTGCGGTTTCGGTCAGGAAAATGTCGATAACCACCAGATGGTCGAGGCTCTGCAATGCGTGCGTGCAATGCGCCCTGTCCGGATCGGACACGACCGTGTTCTCCCCGTCGATCAGCATGGCGTGGATCCGGTCTCCGCACAGGTTCAACGCCGCCACCTTCGTAATGCCCGTTTCCGCTTCCAGACGCTTGCCGTAGAGCCGTGAGAATCTCGCCGCATTCTCCGGGTCGTCACAGGGCTGGAAGCCGGGGAATTTATCCGGAATGGCTCCTGAATCGCCGGCGCCCTGGATATTGTTCTGGCCGCGCATTGGATTGATGCCCGTGCCCTCCCGCCCCACGTTTCCCGTCATCAGCGCGAGATTGCACAGGCTCTGGACATTGTCGACGCCGCAGATATGCTCGGTTATTCCCAGCGTATAGTAGATCGCGCCCCGGTCCGCCATACCGTACCAGATCGCGGCGAGTTCGATATCCTTCGCAGGCACCCCCGTAATCCGCTCGGCCCACTCCGGGGGATATTCCTTGACATGCTCGAGCAAGTCTTCAGACTTCACGGTCCGGCTATTGACAAAGTCCCTGTCAACGAGTCCTTCCCGCGCAATGACGTGGGCCATTGCCAGCAGTAGAGCGACATCCGACCCGACCCGCAACGGAAGATAGAGATCCGCCATCTCCGCCAGCGGAATGCGCCGCGGGTCCGCGACGATCAGCTTTGCGCCGCCCCGTATTGCTTTCTTCAGTCGCGTCGCCGCCACCGGATGACACTCGGTCATGTTCGTCCCGATGCAGAAGAACACATCGGGCTTGTCCATATCGACCAGCGGATTCGACATCGCGCCCCTTCCGACCGTGGCTGCCAGACCGGCAACCGTTGGGGCGTGTCAGGCACGGCTGCAGTTGTCTATGTAATTGGTACCGAATCCGGCGCGGATAAATTTCCCCATCACGTACGCGGCCTCGGTAGGCGCGCGACCCGACGCCACTCCGTACGCGCTGAATTTCCCGTGCTTCGCTCGAGCATCGCTGAAACCCCCAGCAGCGCGATCCAGTGCCTCCTCCCAGCCGGCTTCGTGCAGCTTACCGTCTCCACGGCGCACGAGCGGCGCCTTCAGGCGATCGCGGTGATGCACGAAGTCGAACGCGAATTGCCCCTTTACACAAAGCGCGCCCTCGTTCGCCGGGCCGTCCATCGCGGGCTGGATGCCCACGATCCGCTCCCCTTTGGTCATCAGGTCCACGGAACACCCCACCCCACAATACGGGCAGGTCGTTCGGGTCTTTTCAATCTTCCCCGGTTCGCCGGAGGCCCTCAATGCCTTCCTGTCAGCAAGCGCGCCCGTGGGGCAGGTCTGAATACACTGCCCGCAGAACGTACAGGACGACTCCTTCAGCAGGCCGTCGAACTCGGTTACGATCTGCGTCTCGAACCCACGGCCCATCACGCTGATCGCGTCGTCTCCCTCCTGTTCGGCACACACGCGGACGCAACGGTAGCAGGAGATACATCTGTCGTAGTCCCGCAACAGAAACGGATTGTCGTCCTCCATCTTGCTGCGTCCGGAAAGAGCGCCACTGAACCTGCCGGTGCGCGCGCCGTATCGATCCGCAAGCGTGGACAGTTCCTGCGAGGCATATCCGCAGAGGGGATCCACATCGATCTCGGGGTTTTCGGACGCCACCATCTCCAGCAACACCTTTCGATACTTCCGTATCTCATCCGTTTCCGAACGAACGACCATACCGGGCGTCACGGGTGTGGTGCAGGAAGCCACGGGAGTTTGTGCCCCTTCCACGTCGACCACGCAGAGGCGGCAACCTCCGAAGGGCTTCAGCCGCGCGTCGTAACACAGGGTCGGCACGGATATCGAGTGCCTTTGCGCAACGTCGAAAATGGTTTCTCCGTGGGAGAACCGGACCGTCTCGCCGTCAAGGGTCATTGTGGCTGTCTTGCCGCTATCCATGTCTTCGACCATCACTCTCCCCTTCCCGGATTCTGGCGTCGCGTCAGCACCGACGCGGGCTACTGCCGCAACACGTGCCGTTCGACCTGATCCGGAAAATACTTCATCAGGCTCTCCGTCACCAGAGGAGCCGCCGTGCCCAGACCGCACGCGCTGGTGGCCATCATGGCCAGGCCGATATCATGTACCTCCGCCCGCCATTGCCCCACCTGCCCCGGCCCGTTAACGCCGTTCAGCCGCTCCACCAGCCGGCGCGTGCCGATGCGGCACGGAAAACACTTGCCGCAGGACTCGTCGGCAAAAAAGGCCATCGCGCCGTGGGCAACTTCGACCATGTCCCTGCTGTCGTCGAAGACGATGATGCCCCCGGCGCCGAGAAAGGACCCGTAACCTCGGAGGCTGGGTTCATCGAGCGTCGCTTCCAGCGCGTCACCCGCTACAAAGCCACCCGACAATCCCGCCATGGTGACCGCCTGGATGTCCCGGCCGCCGGGGGCGCCGCCGCCCCAATCGTAAAGCAGTGTTCTCAGTGGCAGGCCGAAGGGGACTTCGTAGTTGCCCGGACTCTCGATATCGCCCGACAGACTGATGACTTTCGTGCCTGGCTGGCCGTTCAATCCAAGACTCCGGTACCAATCCGCGCCTTTTCGGATGATCTGAGGTACGGCAACCAGGGTTTCAACGTTGTTCACCGCAGTCGGCAGGTCCTCAAACCCATGGGTAACCGGATAAGGCGGCCGGTTTCTTGGGAACGGATGCCTGCCTTCCAGGCTGTTCAGTAACGATCCCTCTTCGCCGCACACATACGCCCCTCCGCCGCGCCGGATGTGTATCCGGAAATCGAAATCCGTCCCCAGAATGCCATCGCCAACCAAACCGGCGGCCTCCGCTTCTTCGATGGCGCTTTCCAGAATGCTCAGTGTTTGCGGATATTCGTACCTCAGGTAGATGAACCCCCGCGTGGCGCCGGTTGCGTACGCGGCGATGACCATGCCCTCCAGTACCGCATGCGGATCATAGTCCAGCAGGGCCCGATCCTTGAAGCAGCCGGGTTCTCCCTCGTCTGCGTTGCAGACAACCGTTTTCGGACCGCCCGCGGCTTCAGATACCGCCTCCCACTTCGCGCCTGTGGGAAAGCCCGCGCCTCCGCGGCCGGCCAGCCCGCTTTCCGTGACCCGCTCCACGACCTCTGCCGGCTCCATCCCGGATATCGCTCTCTTCAGTCCGCAGTACCCCTTTGAGGCGCGATACCCTTCGAGGTTCGAGCGGTTCGGCGCGCGAATATGTCGAAAGACGCACTCCTCCAGCCGGCCGGGGTTTTCCGCCGGCAGCGGCGTCGGGTCCTCCCTCATGCGCCGTGCATCCGTCCCCACGAGAACCCTGTGGTTCTGTATTACCGGGACCGGTTCATCGCACCTGCCCGCACACGCCATCGGGGCGCCATTCAGGGTATCGCACATCTCCTGCGCGCCGCGAAGCGCGCATATCGGCCCGGTGCAAACGCGGAATCCATCAAGTCCGCCGGGCTTGCGGGAAATGTGATGATAGAACGTTACGGTACCGAACAAGTCTGCCAGCGGCGTTTTCAACCCGGCGGAAATGGCCCCGATGGCCTCATCGGAGACATACCCGTCCCGATCGTGGAACGCGTGCAACAGCGGCAACAGCGGCGCAGGTTCGTCTTTCCAGCGTCGAACCAGTTCGGCGTCCGAAGGGTCCGCCATTCCACACTCCCTATCGATGCCAGATTGGCAGAAAATAACGCCCACCGGCTTCCTGCCGGCGGGAGACGATCATATTAACCCGGGATAATATAGACAAGATAAATGTAGCTGTCAAGGCGGGTTACGGCAGGTCGAGTCCTTCCGCTTCGAGTCGAATTTTAAGTCATGAACGCTTACTCAAGCGCACCGTCGTGCCTTAGAAGCTCGACCTCCCGCGGCCGGCGGCGGTTTCGTTCACGAAAGGCTTGAATAAAGCCAGTCCTGGAATTACCATTGTGGATGAACCGGAACTCGCGGCCACGCAGCCCGATTGTCGCCGGTCGATTCCATTCAATTGCGTTCAACGACATTCCAGGAGGTTCAGGTGAACTTGCGCCGCAAGAATCGGCCGACTTCCACGGACGAGGAAGTCTACTGGCAGAAGATTCGCACAGCCTATATGATCGCCGACGATGAGATCTATCTCAATACCGGCTCCGTTGGCGTGCAGCCCAAGCGTGTCTTCGACAGGATGATTGCAATCCTGACGGATGTGGAACGCAGCCCGATCCGGAATCGGGCGAAACATGCGTACGCGGTGGATGAAAGCCGCCGCCGGTTGAGCGACTTTCTTAACGCCCCGGTGGAGGACATCGCGTTCACCTGCAACGTCACCGTATCCATCAATATGGTGGTTAACGGGCTGGACTGGCGACCCGGTGATGAGATACTGGCCTCGAACCATGAATACGGCGCAATCGACCATTGCCTCCATCAGGCGGAACGACGGTACGGGGTTGTGGTCAAGCGCGCCAGAATCCCGCCGGTTGCCGACAATCCCGATGTGATACTGGATGCGTTCGAACCGGAATTTACCGCTCGCACCCGGCTGGTACTCTGTAGCCACATCTTTACCCGCACCGGCCTGATAACGCCAGTCGGAGCACTGGCCCGCCTCGCCCACCGGCGTGGCGCAATGATCGCGGTCGATGGGGCCCACGCTCCGGGCATGATCCCACTGGACCTGGATGCCCTCGAATGTGACTTCTACGGCGGCAACTGCCACAAGTGGCTGTGCGCGCCCAAGGGTACGGGATTCCTTTACGCGTCGCCACACGCACAGGAGCGGTTGAATCACGTCATTGTAAGTTGGGGATACAGCCGCGAGGGTCCGATACGATGCGGGGACGGAACGCTTCGGATCAACGACCGTCCGTTTATGTGGGGAATCGAGAACTGGGGCACCCGGGATCAGGCCGCTTTTGCAGCGGTCGGTGAAGCCGTCGATTTCCAGGAACAGGTTGGCAAACGCCGAATCCTGCGTAGAGGCAGTAAACTGGCTGCTTATCTGAGGGAACGCGTGGCGTCAACCGGCTGGGCAAGACTTCTCACACCGTCCAGGGCCGATATGTCCGGTTCAATCTCGGCATTTCACGTCACGGGATTCGAAAGCCTCGACCTTTATGAGCGATATCGGATCACCGTGCCGGCGGAACGAATTGACGGTGCACACTGGATCCGTGTGTCCACCCACATTTGCAACGGTTTCGACCATGTCGACCGGCTCATCGAAGCCCTTAACGATCAACGACGCGGCTGAGTTTCGAAACACAGCATGGTTTTCAGAAATCAGCGGGGAACCCCGGACCTTTTCGCATGGGTTGACGATACCGCCCCGGTTGCGTTCAACCTGCCCTTTCACCGACCTTACCGCCACTGCCTGTCCAATCGCGAGTCAACACCGCCAAAGGAGATCTCCACGTACTTCGCACGACGCCGTCGACCTGCAGCAACACCGAAATATCAGCATGGGGATCGCCTGTTCCCTATTAGCGGATCGAGCCGGATACAGTGTTCGCGCGACGCCGAAAACTTAGAATGCGAATGAAGATAATTCGTGTAAGTGTCTAAAATTCAATAAAATAGATGAATTTACGCGCAAGATCATTAAAAACAATAGATTATGGAAATACCCAGGCCTTGAATTCCGAATCCCGCCGGGCGAAAATTCGTGTAACTTCTAGTAAATTTTTTCCTTGCGGCAATCGGCACTTTGGGTCTATATTATGTTTCGGCGCGATCGGGCGTGTCAAACGGGAGGAGAAATGACAACAACCAAAAAGGATCTGGCGCTCGAAATTTCCGAACGGCTGGGCGTCAAGAAGCAACTCGCCTACGAGGTTGTAGACACGCTTTTCAAGGCTATGCGCGAGAGCCTGATTTCCGGCGACCGCATCGAGATTCGGGGTTTTGGTGTACTTGGCGTAAAAGACACCAAGCCCAAGCCCGCGGCGCGGAACCCCCGGACAGGTGAAATCGTTTACGTGCCCGCACGAAAGAAGAGCTACTTTAAAGCGGGCGTACTCATCAAGAAAGCACTCCACCAGCCGCTGGAACCCTCGGGCCAGGAGGAATCCGAACCACTGCACGGGTGACAGGATCCCGGCCGGTACCGCTGATGAATTTTCAACCATCGGGTCGGCCCTTACAGCAGTTTGCAGACCCGGTATTCCAACCACAGTCCCACAGTAAATGCCAAAAGCGGAGCGCCAATGACGCCACTCCGCTTTCTTTCTGTCCAAAATGCCCCTGAACGGTTGGACGCGACCTTCACGCACGGGCCGCCCCCGATCACCGGCCTTCCGCCTGCGTCCGGGGGTTTTCGTTTTTCATCCGCGGTCGTGTATCGCGAGACTTCCCGATCAACGTGCGTTTCGCGTCTCGTGCGCCCGCCCGTCACGGCTAATGGAATACCACCATCTTCAATTCCGTCATCTCCTCCACCGCGTACTTCGGCCCTTCCTTGCCCATCCCGCTGTCTTTCAATCCACCGTAAGGCATCAGGTCCGCCCGCCATTGAGGGCCCCAGTTCACCATAATGTTGCCCGACTGCACCCTGTTTACGAACTGCATCGCGTGGTCGAGGTTCTCCGTGAACAGCGCGGCCGACAAACCGTAATTGGTGTCGTTGGCCGAGGCGATGGCCTCATCGATGGTATCAAATCGGGTCAGTCCGACGGCCGGACCGAAGAGTTCGTCGCATGAGATCCGCATCTTGGGATCGACGTCCGCCACCACCGTAGGCGCGTGCAATGTGCCGTCCCGGTCTCCGCCCACGATTACCCTTGCGCCGCCGTCACTGGCCTCGCGTATCCAGGCGCCAACCCGCTCGGCGTCTCTCTCACGGATCATCGGCCCCATCGCAACCGATTCATCCAGCTGATTCCCGATTTTCATGGCCTCCACCTGAGGCTTGAGTACGTCAATGAATTCCTCATACACGTCCTTGTTGACCATGACGCGCTGCGCCGAGATGCATACCTGCCCGGCGTTTGCAAACCCTGTCGCAGTCGTGGCGGCGGCCACCTTGTCCAGATCGGCGTCGGGCATTACGATCAGTGGGGAATTGGACCCCAGTTCCATCGTCACTTTCTTCAGCCCCGCTGTCCTGCAAATCTGTTCGCCCACGTCTCTGCTGCCGGTGAACGAGATCTTGCGCACCCGGGAATCGGACGAGAGCAGTTCGCCGATTTCGCCTCCCGGCCCCGTGATGCACTGCACGGCTTCAGCCGGCGCGCCCGCATCCAGAAGAACATCCACGAGTTTAATGGCGGAAAGTGGCGTGTCGGTGGCCGGTTTAATGATAACCGAATTTCCGGCCGCCAGTGCGGGTCCCACCTTGTGACAGACCAGATTCAGAGGAAAATTGAAGGGCGTAATCGCCACGACAACGCCACAGGGTACTCGAACGGTAAATCCGAATTTACCCTCCGCACCGGTTGCGCCGTCCAGCGGGACGGTCTCGCCGTATAGTCGTTTTGCCTCTTCGGCCGATAGTGTCATCGTATCAACCGCCCGTGCGGCCTCCCCCCGTCCTTCAGAAATGACCTTCCCCTCTTCGGCGGAAATGGTCTGCCCGAAATCCTCCTGGCGTTCCGCCATCAATTCAGCGGCACGGTGCAGCACCCGATATCTTTCGTGGGCCGGCATCGCCGCCATGATTTCGGCGCCCCTGGCCGCAGTCGCAAGGGCGGCCTGTACGTCACCGCTGTCGGCGCGAGGTACCGTATCGATAACCGAGCCATCGTACGGGTTCAACACCTCGACTTTCTCGTCCTTGTCCATCCAGCGGGAATTGACGAACATCTTCATGATCTTGCCTCCTGCGAAATGACAACTGAGTCGGATCCAGGCCGCTTTTCAACGGCCCACGGCCGGTGCGCACACCGTTATGTTCTCTTGATAACGACAAGACTGATATCGTCGTGAGGTTGGCCGAAGTCGAGTACGTCCACTTTGATGGCTTCGAATATCCCGTGGGCCGAGAGCCCCTTGACCCCGCGGATAATGTCCTCGAGCCGGTCGGGGAAATATTCCTCGTCGCCCCGGCGATGGTCCGCCAGACCGTCCGTATACAGCAATAGAATGTCGCCGGATCCTTCGAGCGTCCACACGTTGATCTCGTATTTTTTCTTGAAGCCCAGCACACTCTGGATCGCCTGCCTGTCTATATCCTCCTGTGACGGCAAAGTCCCGATTGGCGGGAAATTCACAAACAGCTCCTCGCTGACGTCCACAATTCGATCATGCAGACTGGAGAACACGATCGGCATGGGGTGACCTGCGGAAAGAAACGTAAAAGCGTGTTCCTCGCTGATCTCTCCATAGATCATCGTCAGGAATTTACTTACGCTGGAAGAATTGTAGATCCGGGTATTCAGATTCTCGAACAGTTTCTCGGTGATCGTGCCGAACTGGTCGAGTTCGTAGGTGGCGCCGAGCAGGAATGCCTCGTGCAGCATTCCTGCCAGCATCGCGTCCGTTATCTGATGTCCGGACACGTCGACGAGGGCGACCCCGGCCATTCGTTGGCATCTCCTGAGGTTCGCACCGACGGTTCCGCGGCCTTCTTGCTCCGCCTTTTGTATCCGTGCCTCGAGATCGTACCGTTTCTTGAAATCGACGTAGATGATGTGATCACCGCCGATCAGGCCGTCAAGCGGAATCGTCTCTCCGTAGATGTCGATTCCCTTTAACTCCGGGATTTCACCCGAAGGCGGCTTGATATGCTTGACGATTTCCTGAAAATTCTGCAATTCGCCCGTAAGGCGGTGCAGAGACTTTATGACATCGATCGACGACTCTTCCATGAACGAACTCCAGACTTACCGGGAACCGCGGAAATCGCGTTCAGATGAAGATACGAAAAGTCTCCTGTCGAAACAACAGCAGAACGGCAACAACGTGAAAGAGGGACAGCCGTTGAATGACGGCTGTCCCTCGTCGGATGCTGCCGTGTATACCCGCTCAGCTTTCGGCTTCTTCCTCGACTTCCGCGTGACCGTTGGACGTCATGTATTCATACGCTTTGTTCAGGACCAGAATCGCTTTGGGAATGTCGTTCACCCTCAGGCTGCTGGAACGTTGCCACTCGCCCTGCTTGTCCCGGTAGCTTCTCTGGAACGAAACTGTACGGACGTTGAAGCTGTCCTTGCCGCGGCTGTATTCGTTGTCGAATACGGAAGCGCTGCATGAACCGTGTCTGAACGTGATCTCCGGCTGCGCCATGGTTTCCACCTCCTTTCCTTGGTTGTTCCCATTCCCGCCGCGACGATCTGGCCGGCGTTGCGCGCCAGACCGTCTACATTGCCGTGAGAATGGATTCTTGCACGTATTCGTAGCGTGCCGCCCGCCGACGTCTACTGTGATTCTGTTCGGCCGTGGTCGTTTGCTCAAGGCGTTCAGACGGGTCATTTAACCAGAACCACACGCATGGTTCGGACGCGTGTTCCGTTGCGCAGGCGAATCAGATATATGCCCGTTCCAACCGATCGCCCCAGATCGTCGCGCCCGTCCCATACCTGTTGATGGTAACCCGCAACCGCCGCAATCGAAAAACGCCTGACGGGTTGCCCGAGAACATTATAGACCGTCAGGTCCGCCGGGTCGCCGGTGCTTAGAAACCCGATGGTCGTGTGTACATTGAACGGGTTCGGGAACGGGCGCTCCTGGTAGGCATTTCCGTTATCTGCAGAGACTCCCGTGGAGTCGGCAAAGGCGGAGTCCGCAATTGGCGTCGCCCACCCCGGCGAGAACGGCAGATTCGAAACGCGGCTGTGCGCTAACCATTCTCCGGGCATGTACGGGTGGGGCACCAGTGACGCACCAAGCCGGCCCTTCGCATATCGCACGTCCACCAGCGTATCCGGCCCTGCCGGTACGATCAACAGGATCCGGTCCTCGGCATCCAGACCGTTCCCGATAAGCCCCCCAGCTGAAAAACAGCCTCTTGCGCCCCCGCGCGTTCCCCTGCCGAACAGGACGAAGCGTTCGCCGCCATCCAGGACCGAGCCTTCCGGGAACATAAACGACCTTCCATCGTCGTCGCCAAGTGTCCAGCCCGACAGATCCACCGCGGACTCGGCGGTGTTAACCAATTCGATGAATTGATCTCCATGCCGGTCCATCGTTCCATCTCCACTGACATCTGTTGTCGGATCCGCCAGAATCTCGTCAACTACAACGAGCGGCCCCGGACGTACCGTAATCAGAAACGTCAGGATCAGACTCTCGACGTCGTTTCGACTCATGGACACCCTTATCACGCGGGGGCCCTCGTCTCCGCGACGGGGACGCCATACGAGAGATTCACCCGTGTCGTCTAAAACAGGTCCGCCATCTACCTGGGTCTGAATGCCTTCGCTGGTATCCATTGACATCCTCCAGGTCAAGCCAACGTACGCAACGCTGTCCGGGCGGCTTGCCTGACGAAGGCCGGGCGCCACGACGTCTATGGTGAACGACTGAACGGTCGTGTCGCTCCGGTCCGTGGCCGTGATGACGACCGGCCAGGGTCCGGTATGCTCCGGCACACCCTCCAGATCGGTTTCCGTCCAATTCAGCCATGCAGGCCGCCGTGGCACCGAAATGGACACATGGTGGCCATCGGGGTCTACAGCCGACGGCGTGTAAGCGTACGATAAACCTCGTATGGCCAGCGTGTCGGGCGTTGAGATAAACACAGGGGGACGATTGGATGGGGGGTACTCGCCGCCAGTTTTTCCGTCGTTCCGGTCCCCGGAGTCGGCGCCATCGCCATCGATACTGGAATGAACCCGGACGAGGGCGCTGGATGTAAAGCGTCCGTGTCGTGCATGCACGACCGTCTCCCCCGGCGCAACGCCCCGTAACCGCGGGAGCGGATCGAGCCGCGCGACATCAGCGTCCTCAACACGCCACGTCAGTTGTTCGGTGACAACCGTCACGGTTTCCGAATCGAAAAAACCGTCTGCAGCAACCGTATGGCTGGAATCCGAGTATATGTCCAACGTGTCGGGGACGATCTGGATGGCAACCAGCATCGGCGCGGCACGTCCGGGCGAGGACAGGCCTGTGAATGGCAACAGATCATGTCGTTGCAGCGCGGCGCCCTCCCTGCGGACGAGTGAGGTGCCGTCAGGCGCTGCGTCATAGGTGATGATGTCGAGCGTGTCCGCGCCGCCGGGCGACAGAAACACAACCGTGTCGCCTGAATTCGAGAGCCCGTCGCCGATCCGGCCATCATCCACGAGTGCGCTTTCCGTAAACCCCGACGAAGACCCGCCGCCGAACAGGACCAGGAAACCTCCGGGAGGAAGCAACGTGCCGGCGGGAAACTCAAAAAGACGGCCGATCGGTGCATCGTCGTCTCCCAGCCTGCACCCTTCGAGCCTGGCCGTGTCGGATCGGGGATTCCAGAGCTCCACAAACTCGTCCTGGAAACCGTGGCGTACGCCATCGGCATTTGTGTCGCCGGCTGCCCCCGGTGCGGGGTTCGCGAGGATTTCGCTGATGATTACACCCACCGGAATTGTAGCCGGAGTATACCCGTCTCTCTCCTCTCCGTCATCCGACCCCGCATCCTTCCCAACGACGGTACCCTTCTCGCTGGGCAAACCGGGGGAAAAAACCCCGCGCCCGGGAGGGGTCTCATGGGGGACCCAAACGGTGCCGTTCCACACCAGCGACTGGTCAATGTCTCCCTCTGCGGTGTATTCGGCCCTGGCGAGCGTATCGTTCAGAACGGAATCGATCAGCAGAATCACATCGGACCTGTCGGTCAAACCGTTACCGATACTGCCGTCATCCACGAAAACCTGGCCCTCGATTCCTTCCGGCCGCCCACCTCCGAATAACACGGCGCGTTCTCCAGGGTGAAGCCTGGTGAAACCGGGAAACCTGAACTGCCTGCGTGCTGAAACATCATCGTCGCTCAACCGCCAGTCCGATATCCAGACGGTGTCAGGACCAATGTTCAGAATCTCGACGAATTCGTCCGACTGGCTGCCGCGCGATCCGTCGCCATTCACGTCTCCGTTCAGGCCGGGAGGCGGGTCCGCCAGAATCTCGACAATTGCAATCTTCGGACGGGGTTCGACCCACACGTCAAATTGCCGCACGGTCTTCTCTCCAGAGCCACTTACCGCAGTTTGCCAGAAGCGAAAACGACCTTCCTGATCAGGCCTCCATGAGATTTCTCCGGAAGCACGGTCCCACCGGACGCCCTGTACCTGGGTTTCCAGATGCACGAATCCCCCGTCCAGATTGCGGATGCTGGGCGTGAATCTGCAAAGCGCGCCAACCCTGCACCACGATGGCGGCGCGTCCAGAAACTCCGGCCGTGGAGCTTTCGCCGCTTCCGCGGGGGCCGAGGGCTTCGGGTGAGGCCGGCCTGGCGAGATGGCCCCGCCGTTCGGCAAGTCGGCGTGCGGGACGTAAACGCCCTCGGCGAACCGCACCACGGACCGGTTCAGGTTCCCAGTCACCTGAAAGTCGGCCACAGCCACCGTATCGTCCGCGGCGGGGTCGACGAGCAACACGCGGTCCCCCTTATTGGTCAATCCATTGCCGATGCTGCCGTCGTCTACGAATACATGTCCGGGGATATCCTGAGGATTACCACCACCAAACAGGACCGCGCGCATTCCCGGTGCAAGCGTCATGCCGACGGGAAAGTGAAATCGCCCACTTGACCCGACGTCGTCGTCGCTGAGCCACCATCCGCCGATAGCCACCGGTTCCGAATCGACATTTCGTATTTCAACAAACTCGTCCGCCTTGCCGTCCCTCACCCCGTCCCGATTGGCGTCGCCGTCCGGACCGGGAGCCGGATCCGCCAACACTTCGTCAATGACTACCCGGGCCCCGAACCGTATTGTGGGACCGGGGTCCACCGGGGTATCGCCGGGGATGACTTCCGGCCGTTCCGTCACCTTGCGGGCACGACCGGGAGAAAACAGGACGCCGTCACCGGGTGATTCGCTGTGGAGCAGAAAGGGACCGCGCCCTTGCGGATGGCGCACGATCGATTGATTCTGGTTCCCTGTCTTGCCTTCGTATTGTGCAGCCGCCACTGTATCCATCGCAGATGGATCGATCAGGAATACGGAGTCGCCCCCGTTTCTCAGGCCCCCGCCGATTGCCCCGTCGTCCACGAACACGAGCCCCGGAATACCCGACGGAGAGCCACCGCCAAAGAGAACCAGTCGCTGACCCGGCTTCATTTCGGTGTTTTCAGGGAACGTGAACCTGGACGCGGGCGCTGTCCCCGCGTCGCTCAACTGCCAGCCGTCCAACCTGACCGGCTTGAGTCCGATATTGAGCAGTTCCACGAATTCATCCTGACTGTGGTGGCGCGTCCCGTCGCCGTTGGCGTCGCCCTGTACGCCTGCCGGCGGGTCTGCAAGAATCTCCTGAATGACGACGACTTCCCGGACGCCTTCGCCGGCAAGCGGCGTCTTCAGCGCGCCGCTGCTGGTTGCGACGGTCAGAACTCCGGAATAAACAGCCATGTCCTCGGGCTCAAATCGGACCGTCAGGCTCGCGGCCCGGTCCCGCGGCAATACGATACCTGTGTCGGCAAAGAGATCGTCAGGCAGATGGAACGCGTTCCCTTCAATGCTGGCGGAAGTCAGGACGAGATCGCGCTGACCTCCATTTGCGACAACGACGCTATCCACGACGGAAGACCCTGCTCGCACCGGACCGAAGCGGAGCGTATCCGGCGTGACGACCGCCTGCGCCCAGAGCCCTGTCCGGTCAGGGACGAGAAACACGAGGAAAACCACGAGGACCTGTTTCACCAATCTCTCCTTCCAGAAGCGCCGGCACGTCATACCGGCCGCTGCAATCTGTATGCCAATTTCGGATTTAGGATATAAATTTCTTTTTATCAATATGTTATATAATAAAGTCTGTCGGTCTGATATGCCATGGATGAATACAATTTTCAGTACGGGTGCTTGAAATTGAAACCTCGCTCGCGGACAAAAAAAACCCCGGCGGAGATGGAGCCGGGGAACTGAGCATGGTCACGCTTGTGTGTTGTGCCTGCTGTGGGGCGGCGACCGGACCGCCGGGCGGCGTGTGATTCCTGCTGCGGGGATTCAGCGCGTCAGAAATACACGATGTCGATCTCTGTTCGCCTCCCCAAGCCGAATTCCCCTTGACACCGCGGATACCGCACGCGATTTTACGCGGGAAGGTCGGTGTCTTTCCGTTCAGCGCCTGCCGGCCGGTCTCTTCGCAACGTCAACACAAACCATCGATCGGGATCGTCCTTGCCATGAAGGAGACCGGGATGCCCCAGAACGTCATCCTGCCGGACAATTTCAATGATCAGCTCGACATCCCCAATGCACCCGAACGGCTCGGCGAGGCGCTCGACGTCGCACGAAAGATCACCGACGCGGGCGTGCCGCTGCTGCCGAATCCGGACCACGCGGCCATTTTCGTCGATCCCCCGCATCTCCTTTCCGGCAGGTTGAAACGCATCGGTTACATTGCCGGCTGGGACACCCGCTGCTATCCGTCTCCGGTTGACGGACACGACTACATGAACGTGCCATCCGGGCTGCCCGAAGACAGCCCCGCTCGAGGCAAGGGCTGGTTCGACTACGTCGCGGTCGTCCATCCCGTTGACGAGGCCGCCCGCGACCATATGCTTGCCCAGGGTCACGGTAATCCATTCGTACACCATATGACCTGGGGTATCGTACCACCCGTACGGGATAATGAAGACGACTTCGAATACGCGGGAAGGGTGATTCCCTATCTTGCGAGGATACGAAAAACCATCGGAGAGGCGCTGGGCGAATCGCCGGGAGCGCTGGTCATGGCGCTACCGCAGACCGTATGTGCGGATGCCCGCTTGCGGGCATGTCTTCCGGAATGGGTCGGCGGATTGGACCCTGCTGACTATCAGGTCGAGCCGATGCAGGGCGGAGGCTTTCTGCTGCAGTTTTTCGTCCTGACCGGCGGACGAATCGAGGTCGCACTGCGGTCGGGCACACGTCAGACATTCAATCCAATGAGCGTACACAAGATCTCGAAGGACGAAATCAGCGCGGTTCAATCCGGCGGGTAGTCTTTTCGGGTCCCGGCACGGCCGACCACACGCACACACAATAAACAACCGGCGGAATCTTTCGCATTTGCCAATCTGCGCATCGATTCCGCCGGTTGTTTTTTTAAACCCTTGGATTTGCAACCTCAAATTGATTTCCTGTACCTCGCGGGATTGATATTCAACTGATCTCTATACTTGGCAACCGTACGGCGGGCGATGGCGATACCTTCGCCTTTCAGCAAATCGGCGATTTTCTGATCACTCAAAGGTTTCCTGGTGTTCTCTTCCGCAATCAACCTGGAGATCTTCTGTTTTACGCTCCTAGCGGCGATGTCTTCGCCGTCGTTGCGGGTCAGCCCGCCGTCGAAAAAGTATTTCAATTCAAACACACCGTGCGGCGTCTGTACGTATTTCCCGTTGCTCACCCGGCTGATGGTTGAAACGTGCATATTCACCCGGTCCGCGACCTCCTGAAGCACCATGGGCTTGAGAAAGCCAACTCCCTTGTCGAAGAATGCGCGTTGGCTGTCGACAATACACCGCATAACCTTGAGCATTGTGGTCCGGCGCTGGTTGATCGCGCTGATGAACCAGCGGGCGGAATTGAGGCGATCCACGACGAATTTCCTGGCCTGACTCCCCGGTTTACCTGACTTGCTCAGCAGCGTTCTGTATGCAGGGCTGACCCGCAGGGCGGGAAGATTGCGGTCGATCAGCGATACGACATACTCGTCGCCCACCTTCTGCACCTCGAGATCGGGTACAACCAGATTGTGATTGATACGGCCTTCCCTGTAAATCATCGGTTTGGGGTTAAGGCCCGATATCACGCTTTCGGCGTGGGCAATCGCCGCCCGGTCCACACCGAGCGCTCGACTGATCTTCATGTATCGACGGTTCACCAGATCGTCCCAATAGCCGCGTACGATACCCATCGCGAGAGAATCTGCCAGCCCCTGCTCGCGAAGCTGAATAGCCAGGCATTCCTGGAGATCCCTTGCGCCCACACCCGGCGGATCGAACGTCTGGATAACTTCCAGGATCTGCTCCACAGATTCCGGCTCACACCCGAAAACAGCAACAATATCCTCGATCTGCGCCTGCAAAAAGCCGTCTTCGTCGATATTGCCGATGATGTACTCGCCGATCTTCCGTTCACCGGCATCCAGATCGGTAAGCGAGAGCTGGGCGCGCAATTCGGCCTCCAATGACTGCTGCCCGGGACCGTCGTACTCCCACTCTTCAGCATTGGGATCGAACTCATGCCGTGGCACGGTATACCCGGCATCGTTCGGGAGTTCGTTCCACTGATTCTCGTCCAACCGTCCATCGGCCAATGCTGTGTCGCCGAATTCCAGGTCCGGCGAGTCCGCATCGTCAACTTCCTTTCGTTCCGAGTCGATATCGTCCGATTCCGTACCGTCCGACTCCAGACCCCATTCGTCGTCTTCGCGACCTGTCTCTTCCGATACCTCCAGGAGTGGATTGGTCTGCAGTTCCTGCTGAATCAACTGTTCCAATTCGAGCGACGGCATCTTCAGCAGCCGCAACGACTGGATCAGTTGTGGCGCCAGCTTCTGCTGCAGGGAGACGGTCTGGGTCAGTTGAATCATATGCCTTTGAAGAACCCTTGTAAAACGTACGAAACGGGAATGAGCGAAACCTGCGGCCGGTTGAATGTGCGAAAGGGAAACGCCGTCAAGTCATATGTTATCGGTTGTTATGAAACTGAAAATTCCCGGTGGAAAAGCATCGATGTCCGCTCAACCCCGGTTCGACCATCCATTTGCTTCGTGAAAAATAATAAGGAAAACAGGACCGGGTCACAATCCCAATTTTGGGTCAGTCCAATCGAAATCTGTCCCCCAGATAAACGCGTCGCACTTCCGGATTTTCCGCCAGCTCAGTCGGACTGCCGGAGGTCAGGATCTTTCCGTCGGAGAGGATGTACGATCTGTCGGTTATCGCCAGGGTTTCGCGGACATTGTGATCGGTAATGAGGAGTCCGATACGTCGGTCCTTCAATGTGCGGACGATGGCCTGGATATCCTCTACGGCCTTTGGGTCGATACCTGCGAAGGGCTCGTCCAGCAGGAGAAATCGGGGATGCCTTGCCAGCGCGCGCGTAATCTCCAGTCTGCGCGCTTCGCCGCCCGATAGCCCGTCCGCCCTGCGAGACGCGAGACTCGAGAGTCCCAGTTCGTGCAGAAGCGACTCCAGGCGGGCCTCCTGTTCCATGCGTGACAGTCGAAGTGTTTCCAGCACAGCGAGGATGTTCTGCTTCACGGTCAGTTTTCTGAAAACAGAGGGTTCTTGGGCCAAATAGCCGATGCCTTTCCTCGCCCGAATGTACATCGGCAACCCTGTAATGTCCTCGCCTCCGAGGAAGATCTCGCCCTGCCTGCATGGAATCAGGCCCACAATCAGGTGAAAGGTGGTCGTCTTTCCGGCTCCATTCGGGCCCAGTAGGCCAACGACCTCACCCGGATTCACCTCAAGGCAAACGCCGTCCACCACCCGCCGGCGCTGGTACGCCTTGACCAGGTCTCGTGTCTTCAGTATCACGGCGCATCTCCGGATTCCGCCGGCCTGTATCGGCCGCGAACCCCGCCCTCCGCCTGAACGTCGGTGAGCCTGTCGCCGTCGAACGTCAGTTTCACGGAATCGCCCGATAGCTGGATATCGCCGGTCCGTTCGGTTTCGGACCGATGGGTACATCGGGCGCTCCCCGTAATCAGGACCTCATTAACGGCGCCGTTTTCGAAGTCAATCGCAATTGAACCGCCCGATATTCGACTGACGGCGGCGCTGTCGGACGAGACGTACGCACCGATGCCCTTCCCGTGAACCGTCAGGCTGTCCAGGTTCCCGTCCATAAGGTCCATGCAGATTCGACCGCCCGTGAGGTCCACGCTGGCGCCATCGCGCGTGGTCAACATCGCCGAAGCCTCCCCGGACGCATCGATGGTGGCGATCCGTCCTTCTGTCAAGCCTAGGACAACCGAATCGGCCTGGACCTCCTGCTCTCCGTCAAATTCCGGTTGCACCGCTTGCTTATGCAGTCTTGCGTCGCCAATGAGGACGATGCTATCGAGCGAATCGGCGCCTGCGCCATGCACGCGCATCCGTTCGGCGTTCAACGTTATCGAGTCAGCCCGTGTTGCATGGTTCCGGATCCAGAAGGCAGATGTCCCGCCGCCCAGTTCCAGCCTGTCCGCGGGCCTGAAGTAGCGTCCACGGGGGGCACGTGCCCGCATCCCGGCGTGTTCCATGCGGACCCGACCTGAAAATCGCATGCGATCCCCCAGATCGGCGAATTGCATCGAATCCGAGTGAACGTGAAGCGAATCTTCAGGTGTTTCGGGGAATCGTACGGCCTGAACGCCGCCTGAACCCGATCCAGAATCCGCCAGCACATGATACGTCATTGCAGGTGCGCGAAACGAAATCCGCTTCCGGCTGTAGTTCAGTGTAACCGCGCCTTCGGCCTCCAGCAGGTTCGCCTTCTTGCGGTACGTCACTCGGCGGGCGTAAAGCAATCGGTGCCGTTCAATGACCCGGACCCCGCCCCGAAAGCTGGCCAGTCCACTTCGAGGGTGATACGTCAGGGCATCGGCTGTCAGCGTTCTTGCCGAATCCCGGTATGTCACCCGCCCAAAGAACCTCGCTCGTGACAGTCCGCCATCCGGAATCCACAGGCGCGCCGAATCCGCATTCACGCTGAACGCGCGTTCAGTGTGCCGGTAGGATACGCCGCCCGCTTCAATCCGCAAGACGCCAGCATCCCGCAGCATGGTTTCACTGCGGTCGGCACGGATGAATTCTGTTGCGTCAACAGGAAGCGCCGTCGCCTGGAGATACAACTGTAAGAGCAGGGAGAAGAACATACAAGAGGCAGGAAAGGCGACGATTGCAGATCGACAGAAAGTTACCGGAGGGAATCCGCCCAGCCCAGCCGCGTTGAAACCTGACGCATCCGCCACCACTTGAGATCTGAAGATGCCTCGAACCCTTCGCCAGTCTCCTCGCCGTCGGGTCGCCGGAGGGTCATCCTTCCGTTTCCCGTAATCATCTCGGTCTCGCGGTTCCAGCGCAATGTATCGGTCTCCAGGCGGGTTCCGTTGGTAGCGACCACGGCCACGTCTCCCGTGACCACCATATCCCCGGATTCTTCGTGAATCTCCGCCTGCCGCGCCGTCAATACCGACACTCGCTTCAGCCCGGATCCGTTGTAAAAGGAGACAATCACGCCGCTATCGAGGAGGGCTGTAAACGTCCGATCAAATTTCCTGAAATGTCCCGCCTCGACTTCGGCGCGCTTGCGACCGTTCCGGGTAACAACCGTGTTCCATCCCCACGCCTCCTGGTCCGGAGGTTTGGGGACTGCAGGCTGATTGGTTGAGGGCTCGGACGACGGCGAACAGCCTGCCGCAAGAAAAATGAGCAGGCAAACCCCGTACGTGTACGAAATCGGGGACGCCCGGCCCGGCTTCACGTCTCCAACTCGATCTGCACGGAATCCTCACGACCCGCTCCGGAACAGTGTATGGACGCATTGATGAGGCCAAAAAACAGGGGCGCCGGACGTTCCAGCCGGGATTTAAACTCCGGATGTGACTGGGTTGCAATGAAATACGGATGATTGGGCAGTTCCACGAACTCCATCAGCTTGGTACCGTCTTCCCTGCGGTGGAATCCTGAAAACACCAGCCCGTACTCCTCCAAAAGGTCCACATATTTCGGCGCAACTTCATAACGGTGCCGATGCCGTTCGACCACCGCGTTCTCGCTTGGCAGGATCACACCGCACCTGAACATCTGATCGGGAAGCTGCCGGAGTTGCTGAATTCTCCATGAATCCTCCTCCAGCCGTCCCGTCTGTTCGTAGAGGTCCAATACACGGGATTCCCGCCGTAATACAGCAGCGTACCCACCCAGCCTCATGGTGCCGCCGTACCGGTTTTCTTCGATAATCTGTCGCTGTGCGTACTGAATGTCGATTACGGCGTGGGGCGTATCGGGATCCATCTCGACGGAATTCGCGTCGTCCAGTCCAACGACGTTTCGGGAGTATTCAACCACGACCATCTGCAGCCCGTAGCACAGGCCAAGGAACGGAACCTGATTCTCCCTGGCGTAGCGGACGGCATTGATGGCGCCCTCAGCGCCCCCTTCACCAAATGCTCCCGGTACGATAATACCGTGATATCCGGCGAGGAACTCCTCGACGTCGTGACGTTCGAGGCGGGTGGAGTCGATCCAGTCGATCTCAACCTTCGTATCCAACAGTGCGCCGGCGTGTTCCAGGGATTGATTGACGGAGATGTAGGAATCCTGAAATTCATAGTCTCCGATTCCGACATATTTGCCCACCATGGCCACACGCACGCGTTCTCTGGGAGCTCGAATCATTTGCAACAGTTCACACCAGCGATCCCAGTCCGGCGTATTTTTCGGAGCCAGGCCAAACTCATCGAGTATCTTCTCGCCCAATCGGTCCTTTTCGTATTCCAGCGGTACCTGATAGATGCTGTCGACGTCGGGCGCCGAAATGATCCGGTCTGCCGAGATATTCGCCGAAATCTCGATTTTACGCTTCCGCACGTCGTCCAGCGCTTCCACGGCGCGGCAGATGATAAAGTCCGCGAATATCCCGTTCTCGCTCAAGGACCGGATCGCATGCTGGGTGGGCTTGGTCTTCATCTCGCCGACGTGGCCGGGTACCGGCAGGTAGGTGACCAGCACATAGATCACGTTTTCCTCGCCGACTTCCCGTTCGAGGCTCTTCATTGCAAACAGAAAAGGGCGGTTTTCGTCATCGCCGATTGTGCCGCCAATCTCTACCAGCGCAATATCGAATCCCTTTGCCGAGTCGGTAATTCGCTGTTTGATTTCGTCGGTGATATGGGGAATCGGTTGAACTGTCTTGCCCAGATATTCTCCGCGACGTTCCCGCTCTATTACGGTATGGTAAATCTGTCCGGTGGTCAGGTTGTTGGTCCGCGGAAGATCGATTCCAAGGAATCTCTCGTAGTTTCCGAGGTCGAGATCGATTTCGCCGCCGTCGTCCGTTACCCACACTTCTCCGTGTTCCGTGGGACGCAGGGTGCCGGCGTCGTAATTGAGGTAAGGATCGATCTTGATGCCCGTCGCCTTGTATCCGTGCTGCTGCAGAATTTTTCCGATGGACGCCGTAGCAAGGCCCTTGCCCACACCGCTCATTACGCCGCCGGCGACGACGATGTATCTGGGTCCATTGTAATCACGCCGCTTGACCATCCGCTCCTCCAAGTACCCAAAAAACAACGGCGGCGCTGACATACCCGCCGCCGGATCCTAATCAATGACTTTCGGAACCCTGAAATGGCCGAAGCCTGAACTCGGCGCATTTGAAAGCGCCTCTACCTGTGACAGAGATGCAACGGGCGTATCCTCGCGAAACACGTTACTGACCGGCAGTACATGCGACGTTGGCGCAACGTCGGTCGTGTTCAGTTTCTCGAGAGCAGCCGCATAGTCAAGCATCTGATTCAGGTCGGCAACCAGCCGATCCATCTCTTCCGTGTCGAACCTGAGCCGGGCGAGTTGCGCAACCTTTCGGACGTCTTCATGCGTAACTGACACAAAAAAACCCATGAAAATGGATTGAGGGTTTTCCCGGAATTCACTTTGTTGTTAATATGGGTCAAACCAGGTGCGAAATCAAGAAGATTCTGGCAAAGGAGGCGACCCGCCGGATGTTCGTACGGCTCAGGTTCATCCCGGTCGGAGGCCGGCATAACGGACGATCACCTTTTTTGTGGAACCGTTCTGAAAGCATACCGTGAGTTTGGTATCCGGGCCGCTTCCGGTCCGATCCAGAATGTGCCCCCTTCCCAGGGTTGGATGGAGAACGGCGGCGCCCGCTTCCATGGGGAACGGGTCGTCGTCATTCGGTTTTTTCGCGGGCCTGATCGTCGGCGAAACTTCCTGAACGGCGATGCCCGCTTTCAGGTGGACAGGCCCGCCGTCATTCGATTTGTTCGTCGACTTGATTGTCGGAGTAACCTCTCGAACGGCTCCCCCTCGAACGATCAGTTCATCCGGAATCTCCCGCAGGAATCTGGATTCTGCATTGACCGTCGCTCCTCCGTAACGCCGGCGCTGTTCGGCGCAGGTGAGATGGAGCCGGTCCTGTGCTCTGGTGACACCCACATAGAACAGCCGCCGCTCCTCTTCTACGGCCGCGTCTTCGGCTGCCGGATCGTCCTGGTCCCTCAGGATGGGGAACAAGCCTTCCTCCAGGCCCGCAATGAATACCGCGGGAAACTCAAGCCCCTTAGCGCTGTGCAGCGTCATCAACGTCACCGCGTCGGCCTCTTCGCGCCACTGGTCGACGTCCGTGACCAGCGCGACCTCGCGCAGAAATGCCGACAGCGAAGAGGTGTCGGATCGTTGCGCGAAATCCTCTATGGCCACCAGCAGTTCCTTCACATTCTCCGAGCGGGAGAGGGTCTCGGCCGGCGTCAATTCCTGGAGTGTCTGCAGATATCCGGTTTCCTCCACGACGCTGGCCGCCAGTTCGTGGGCGGGCTCATCCTCCACGCGGTTCCGGAATCCATCAATCATGCTGTGAAACGCGCCCATCGCACTTCTCGCGCGGGTGGTGAGGCCGTCAATGCTGTTGGCGCGGGACAACGCCTCATACGGTGCGATTCCCTCGCCCGTTGCAAACGAATCCAGTCTTTCAAGCGAGGTCTGGCCGATACCGCGCTTCGGGGTATTGACAATCCGGTAGAGGCTGACCGAGTCGCAGGGATTCACGATCAGCCTCAGGTATGCGAGTATGTCCTTGACTTCCAGGCGTTCGTAGAATCGAACGCCCCCCACGATCACATATGGAATCGCCCGGTATCGAAGCCCGTCTTCCAGCGCGCGGGATTGTGCGTTCGTTCGATACAATACGGCGATCTGCCCGTAGCTGTATTGCGTTCTCAGACGTTTCAGTTCACGAGCGATCCGCCGGGCCTCGTCCACTTCGTCCGAGCATCGGAACAGCTGAATCGGTTCCCCGCGGTCCCGGTTCGTCCAGAGTTCCTTCCCCTTCCGCCCGAGATTGTTGCGAATCACCGCGTTTCCCGCATCGAGTATCACCTGTGACGACCTGTAGTTCTGTTCGAGACGGATGACGCGGGCATCGGGAAAATCCCGTTCGAAATTCAGGATGTTTCCCAGGTCCGCGCCCCGCCAGGCATAGATGCTCTGGTCGTCGTCGCCAACCACGAAGATGCGGCCGTGTTCTTCCGCCAGCATACGCGTGAAGAGGTACTGCGGCCGGTTGGTATCCTGATACTCGTCGATCAGACAGTGCTCAAACCGTTCCCGGTACCGCGCCAGAACCTCCGGATCCTCCCGGAAGACCTGCACGGTCAGCATCAGGAGATCGTCGAAATCCACCGCGTTATTCTGTTGCAGCGCCGACTGGTACTGCCGGTAGACCCGTGCGACCTGCTGCTCGTAAAAGGAACCGGCGCGACTGGCGAAAGAGACCGGATCGACCATCCGGCTTTTCTCGGAACTGATCCGGGCGCGAATCTGCCGTGGCGGAAACTGCCGCTCGGATATCTCCTGATCCCGAATGACCTGTCGCATCAATGCAAGCTGGTCGGCCGCGTCGTAAATTGCGAAGTTGGAGTCCAGCCCGGCAGCCCCGGATTCCCTCCGCAGAATGCGCGCACACAGGGAGTGGAACGTCCCCAGCCACATGCCCCTGCTGCTGCGGTTCAACAGTTTTTCCACCCGGCCGTTCATCTCACCCGCGGCCTTGTTGGTGAACGTCATGGCCAGGATCGCACCCGGATGGACGCCGCAAACCTCGATCAGGTACGCGAGCCGGTGGGTCAGCACGCGCGTTTTTCCGGATCCGGCCCCCGCCAGCACCAGAACCGGGCGGTCCACAACGCTCACCGCCTCCTGCTGCTGTTCGTTCAAACCGTCCAGTATCGACCGTATTTTCTCGGTTTCCGGTTTCAACGCGTCCCCTGCCTCCGCCAGGTGCGTCTCCTGGCCGATCTGGTCTTTCGCTTCGCATCTTCATGTTCGTGGACGGTTCTGCTGAACACGTGCGATCCGTCTCCCCTCGCCACAAAATAGAGAAAATCGACATCTGCCGGGTTCAGCGCCGCCCTCAGCGACGCTGCCCCCGGATTCATGACGGGACCCGGGGGCAGCCCGCGATGGCGATAGGTATTGTAGGGAGAGTCAATCTTGTAGTCCTTGTAAAACAGCCTGCGGGGTCCGTCCTCGATGACATACTGAACCGTCGGATCGGCCTGGAGGTACATCCCTTGCTCTAACCGGTTGTGGTACACAGCCGAAATTGTTGCGCGTTCCCTGTCCAAAAGCGCTTCACCTTCGATAATCGAGGCCAGCGTAACGACTTCATGCGCCGACAGGCCTGTCTGATGTGCTCGTTCCGCCATCGTACTGTCAAAAACCGTGAAGAAATGCCGTACGAGCATCCGTATGACCTGCTCTTCATCCTTGGTCAGCGGAATCTGGTATGTTTCAGGAAACAGGTAACCTTCAAGGTTGTCCGCGGGCACACCCAACCGGCGGCAATATCCCGGATCGGATGCGAGCTGCCGCATCTTCTTATGGTCCAGGTCCAGTTCCGACGCAAGGACCGCGAGGGTCCGGGCGAGGGTCATGCCCTCAGGGAGGGTCACACTTCGATACTCGTCTCTGGAATAGGCAAGTTTCTTGAGAGCTTCCCAGGTGCTGAGGTTTTCGGGGAACCGGTGTATTCCAGCCTTGAGGCGTCTGCTGGTTCCTTCGAACAGTGAAAACAGGACGAGTAGCCGGGGACTTCTGATGACTCCTTCCCTGTGCAGCAGTTCTCCGATCTGTAGAACCGTCATTCCTTTCGGGATGACGACATCCTTTGCGCCCGACCCCGTGGGCCGGTTCAGGGCAAGAACTGCCAGCAACAGGCCTGCAACGCCAACGCCGAAAAGCACGAATATCGAACGAAAAATCGCAGACCCGAACCTGTCGGGCTTCCGGGATCCGGGGCCATCCGAATCGTTCGACGCAAGGCCGCTTTCGTCCTCGGTATGCATCAGGGTTCCGCCGAATCCCGCGCCTGCAGGTAGTTGTTCAGGAGCAAGACCGCCGCCATTCGATCCAGAGCTCCCTCTTTATTTCGATCCCTGAGACCGGTCTCACGCATCGTACGGCGCGCGGCAACCGTGGTAAGCCGCTCATCCCAGAGGCGAACAGGCAGCCCCGTCGTACGATTCAGCGCGTCGGCGAACGATGCTGCCGCTTCAGCCATGGGGCCTTTGCTGCCGTCCATATTGAGCGGCAGACCCACGAGGAATTCCACGGCACCGACATCCGCTGCCGCCTGTGCCACCGAATCGAGGGCGGAACGCCGTGAATTCGCCCTTACCGTCGGCAGTCCGCGCGCGGCCAATCCCAATTCGTCGGAGACCGCCAATCCTACACGGCGCCGGCCGTAGTCTACCGCGAGAATTCGCTTTTCATTGCGCATGGATTAAAAAAAGGCGAAACATGCGGCACGACTCCCGGTAACTTCCGGGAGCATGCCCGCCATATTCCGCTCGACCTTACCCAACCTTCAGCCATCCTGCCTATACAGGCCTTTGAGGCGATGCCGCTTGTTCATCACCTCACGATGCACGTGAACCAGCCGTTCCCTGGCCTCCTGATTTCCGGATCGCGCGTGTACAAGCATCGCCTCAACGAGTTCTTCCAGTTCGTGAATGTGTACCCGCAGCGCCTGTCGGTTTTCCTGCATCATCGTTTGGGCTTCTGTCCGTTCCGTCCCGGCACGTGCGGCCGGTCGGGGGGTGAATAGATTGACTGAAAACTTACCGTCTCCGGATCCTTCGCCGGGCGCCCCCACAGGTTCCTGGCGATCGAGGACAATCTTGCACGCAGCGTCTGCTTCCTGTCTTTCAGACAAAGCCGCCGGATCGCCTTTCTCGACGTTCGCTCGGGCACTTCACGAATGAAATCCGCGGCGCTCATACCCCTCTGATGAGCGTGTTCCATCAGATTCGAAAATGCCTCGGCGTCGACCGGGTCCTCGAGGCGCGCCATTATCCGATCGTCTTCAAGATATTCGCGAGGTCGTTGGGACATCCTACTCCTCCCGATCTTTCATTGCATCCGGGGGAGACCAAAACGCGACGTTCTTACAACAAATCGAGCTGAAACTGTTCACCCGTCGAGCGGGACCGACGGTGCAAGGAACGGCTGCCGTCCGATCAAATAGTATGGCATTCAAAGACTGATGTCAACCCCTTTGCCCACCGCGACCCGGTTGGTTCCTGGACCGCGAAGGAACCGGAAGACTTGCTCCCGGGGATCGTGCAACAGAACCGCCTCATTGATCTGAAAGCCCACGACGACCTGTTCCGGGAGCATGCTGGACGCCGGCACCGAACGCGTTTCGACGTAGGGTTCCGCAGGCCAGGGATGAATGATCCGGACACCGGGCAGCGTCCGGCTGCGGTAGAAGCAAATGCCCCTGGCAGGACTCGAACCTGCGACCAACGGATTAGGAATCCGCTACTCTATCCTCTGAGCTACAGGGGCACAAATACTATGCTAACACGAAACAAGCGCGGTCACGTTTTCTCCCTTCAGCCTCGAGCGCCCGTCCAGCGCCGTCAGTTCGATGAGAAAGGAAATGCCGAGAATCTGACCGCCGAGCCCTTTAACCAGACGGACAGCCGCCTCCATGGTACCCCCCGTCGCCAGCAGATCATCGAGGAGAAGCACGGGCTGACCGGGTACGACCGCGTCGGTATGAATTTCGATGCTGTCCGTTCCGTACTCAAGCACGTAGCTCGCAGAAGCGGTCTGCGATGGCAGTTTTCCGGATTTTCGGATCGGTACGAATCCGGCGCCCAGGTCGCGGGCGACGGCGGCACCCAGAATGAAACCTCTGGACTCGATCCCCGCCACGACGGACACCTCCTCATTCCGGTACGGGTCCGCAAGCCGCCGAACGGCAGTGTCGAGGGCCGCGGGGTCCTTCAACAGGGTTGTGATGTCTTTGAAGAGGATGCCCGGTTTCGGAAAATCAGGTACTTCACGGATGTAATCCAACAGATTCACCACGTGCCCCGCTTTCTACCATCGTTTGTCGAATTCGGACTCAGGACCCGGAACAGGACGCGGCTACGCGCATGGTTCCCGGACATGGATTCGCCGGCGGGAATTCATTCTTTCTCTTCGGGCGCCACCGCCTCCCACAGAAATTGAATCGGATGCCGCGCGGCCCGTCCCGTGGCATGGAAAATCTGTTGTCTGCACGACAGTCCGGCGGCGGCGACTTCCGTCTCCGGCCCCGCCTGCCGGATGACCTTCAGAAGCCGGTCCTCGCCCATCTTCAGGGAAACGTCGTAGTGTTCCGCCTGATACCCGAATGCGCCGGCCATGCCGCAGCAGGCCGAATCGATAGCCGATGCAGAGTATCCAGGCGGTAGATTCAACACCTCGACAGACGGAGCGACACCCCAAAGCGCCTTCTGATGGCAGTGTCCGTGGACGAGTATCTCCTTCTTCAGGTCCGAAAAGGCCACCTGCAACTCGCCGCGTTCCGCCAGCAGGCTCAAATAGGACTCCAACGTATAGCACCGCTCGGAAACCTCCCTGACACGGGTATCCGTATTGAGCTCGGGGTAGTCGTCCGTCAACATGGAAACGCAACTGGGTTCGAAGCCCACGATATCGTACCCCTGCGCAACGTACGCATGGAGGCGCCGCGTATTGAATGCCAGATTCTCCTTAACCTGTTCCATCATGCCGCTGGACAGGAGCGGCCGGCCGCAGCACCGCTTCTCAGGAAGGATGACTTCATACCCCGCGGCCTCGAGAAAACGCGTTGCCGAAATGCCGATATCGGGTTCATTGAAGGTAAGGTAGGTGTCATTGAAAAGCACCACCTTGCGTTCGCGCGGCCGCTTCTCGCGTCGGGCGAACCAGTCGGTGAACGTCTGCCGTGCGAACGGGGGCAATGCCCTTTTCGGCGCGATGCCAAGGAAACCCATTCCCATCCTCGCGAGCCCGGTACCGGCGAACCAGTTCGAAAGCGGCGCCAGCGCGCATCCGACTCGGTTCAGGGTCTCGATATTGCCGAACAACCACTCCCGCAGCGGTCTTCCGTGTTTGCCGTAGTAGTGTGCGAGAAATTCATATTTGATCTTGGCCATGTCCACATTTGACGGGCACTCGGACTTGCACGCTTTACACTCCAGGCACAGGTCCAGGATCTCGTAGACCCGCTCGTCGGCCAGCCCGCCCTCGAGTCCGCCGGATATGGCCGCCCGGAGCGCGTTTGCTCTTCCGCGGGTTGAATGGGCCTCGTCGAGCGTCGCCATGTACGAAGGACACATCGTCCCGTGAAGCTTCTTTCTGCACGCGCCGACGCCGTTGCACATCTCCACCGCGCGATGGAATCCTCCGTCGGCCGAGAAATCGAAGTGGGTGCGCGGCTCCTGAGCCCTGTACGCGGGACCGAACCGCAGATTTTCCGTCATCATGGGCGCGTCAACGATCTTTCCCGGATTCATCAACCCCAGCGGGTCGAACGCGCGTTTGATTTCCCGAAACGCATTGTACAGCGTGGTACCAAATACCCGTTCATTCCAGCAGCTTCGCGCCAGGCCGTCACCGTGCTCGCCGCTCATCGCTCCGCCGTATCTCAGCACCAGTTCCCTTACGGCCTCCGCGATCCCCCGCATTTTCGCCACGCCCGCCGCGGTCTTCAGGTTCACCATCGGACGGATGTGGAGCAGGCCCACGCTGGCATGCGCGTAGTAGCCGGCCGTGGTATCGTACTCTCGCACGATGCGCTCGAAGTCGCCGATGTAATCGGGCAGCTTTTCCGGCGACACGGCGGAGTCCTCGACGAATGCCACCGGTTTCGTATCCCCTTTGACCCCCATCAGCAATCCCAGGCCTGATTTGCGCACGTTCCAGACATCAGCCTGTTCCCCGGCCGACACGGCCCGTCGAAAGCCATAGCCCAGACCGTGCTTCGACATAGCGGCGTCAAGCGCGTCAAGCCGCGGCGTCAACACGTCGGGCGAATCTCCGAAATATTCCACGATAAGCACCGCCCTTGGGTCTCCTTCAACCCATCCCCGCTGCCTGGACAGTGCGATCGATCCGCGGGTCTGCTCCAGAATCATGCGATCCACCAGTTCCACCGCCGCCGGTCCGGTTTCGAGGATGGGTGAGACGGCCGCCATCGACTCGATCAGGTCCTCGAATTGCACGACGCCCAACACCCGGGCGCGAGGAAGCGGGACTACGCGCAGCCTGGCTTCCAGCACGGTGGCGAGGGTGCCCTCGGATCCAACGACCATACGGCACATATTGAACGGCTGCGGCTTCGTGAATTCATCGAGATTGTAACCACCCACGCGACGCAGGATCTTCGGGTACCGGCGATCGATTTCGGACCGATGGATCCGTGCGAGCCTCCGGACCTCCCGGTACGTCTCGCCTTCGAGGTCCGTCTGTGCCGCCTTCCCGACGACTTCCTCTTCGGACAATTCCCTCAACAGGGTTTCCGTACCGTCCGCGAGAGCCACCTCAAGCTCGAGAACGTGGTCGATGGTCTTCCCGTAGATCACCGAATGCGCCCCCGCCGAATTGTTGCCGATCATCCCTCCGATCGTCGCGCGACTGCTCGTGGCCACGTCCGGGGCGAATTGCAGACCGTATGGCTTCAGGTACGAATTCAATTCGTCCAGAACCACGCCGGGCTGTACCCGAACCCATCCCTCTTCCTCATTCAATTCCAGAATCTGGTTCATGAATTTGGACAAATCCATAATCACGCCGGGGCCGACGCACTGTCCTGCAAGCGCCGTCCCGCCGCCGCGCGGCAAAACGGGTACTCCGAATTCCCTGGCACGTCGAAGGACCCGCAGGACGTCCTGCCGGTGCCTGGGCAGAACCACCCCCAACGGTTCGATCTGATACATGCTCGCATCGGTGCTGTACAGTATCCGCGAGGCCTTGTCGAACCGCACCTCGCCGGACAGTTCCCGTTCGAGCGCCGATAGCAGGGCTTTCATCAAATCCCCCTTGCGTCGTCCTGTGCCGCCTGCTCTGAAACACTCATCTGCGCCGGTTTGAAGCCGATCCCGTCCGCGGAACCATTCGCGTAGCGGCCATACCGGCGGGGACAAGGCGATAATGTAACCCATGCCGGCGGATACGTCAAGATCCAAGGCCCGGAAAGGCGGGCATGCCACGAAATGGCTTGACGCCCCCGGCAAATTGCGCTATCAATGGAACACGTACTTACATGAATCGCAACACGGGGGCTGATCGTGCTGGAAACCGGTTTTGGCGCTCAGGACTTCACGCCCGAACAACCGTCTGACGGCTCATTCCGGGTGTACGATCCGATCTCGTTCCGCGCGCTGATCCTTCGGAAGGGGGATACCAACGTCACCTTCCTGGCCGGTGACTGCTTCAGCATCGAAGAAGAACTCATGGCCCGCGTGAGGGAGAGGGTGAAGGACATCGCCTGGCTGAATCCCGGTCACATCCTCCCCTGCGCGTCCCACGTCGGCACTACGCCCATCCTCTTTCAATCCTATGTAAGCATTCCCTGCGAAGCGCTCAAGTTTTACGGCAGGGAGGACTATTTCGCGGACAATATGGCGGCCGCCATCCGTGCGGCCGCCGATGCGATGGCGCCGTCGCGGCTGGGCATTGGCGCCGGTTCCGCTCCCAACATACTTTATAACCGGCGTTCATACGACCGGGACGGCAAACTGGTCATGAGCAACTTCAAATTCCCCTACCCCCGTCCCGAACTCACCTACGCCGAAGTGGACGACAACGTCTACGTCATCCGAATTGACGATACGGAGGGCAATCCGACCCACTGCGCAATCGTGTTCGGCTGCCACGCCCTTTGCAGCACGGACAAATACGGGCATATTTCCGCAGACTATCCGGGCGTCGTCCGCAAGGTGGTGGAATCAGCGGGAGTCAATGCGCTGTTTCTTCCCGGCAGTATCGGAAACGTGGTACCAGTGAGCCGCGCCGGTCGTACCTACAGGCGCGTGGGGAACAGCGTCGGAGGCGCGGCGCTCCATGCGCTGGAACAGGCGGGGATGAACGGTCCGGGCGACCTGCGCGTCACGCAGAAAACCGTTCAGGTGCCTACGTTTGCGCACGAGGATCCCGATGCCGTCGAGGCCGAGCTTGCAGCAACGCCGAACCGGTCGGACGGGCACCAGCGATTTCAGGCCTACGGCAGCCGGCATTATGCAACCGGCAGGCGGTTTCTGGACTATACGATCACGCGGGTCTCCGTGTCCGGTTTCAATATTGTGCATCTGCCGGGCGAAATCTTCGTCGAGACCGCGTCCGCAATCAGGTCGGCGGCGCGGGGCGCGCTCACGGTCGTCCTGTCGGGTCCAACCGCCGACGTCGGTTACCTGAGCACCTCCCGGGCCCACCGGGAAGGGGGCATGGAACCCAGATATGCCGGGCTTGCGGTGGACGGCGAGAGACGGGTCCGTGCCGCCGCGTGCGAACTCGTGACCGATTGAATCTCCCCTGCGGGTGCGGCCGGTTCCCAGCTTCGTGCGCCTATTCCGTGTGTGCCCCCGTCGTTCCGGCGTCAGGCTTTTTTCTCATACGCAAATTCCAATTGACATGGCCGGAAATGCAGGGAAGATCCCGGTCCGCTCGTTGGAGAACCCATGCCGAATGTGATTTCTGCAGACCGGTTGGCGGTGAAGGGAGGCACGCCCGTACGCGATCGGCGCACGAATCCGTGGCCTTCCTGGCCCGTCAACACCGAGTCGGAGTGGAAACGGGAAATCGAGCCGGCGCTTCGGGAAGTCTACCTTGAAAAGACAGAAGGGCTTCCGGCAAGCAGGAGCAACCGGTTCGGTAACGCGTTCGCGGCCTATTGCGGCGCCCGATTCGGCCTGATGATGCCGCACGGCACCGACGCGATTTCCGCATCCGTAGCGGGAGCGCTCGATCTCGACGGCCTCCGTGAAGGCGGGGAAATCATCATTCCGAACTATACCTTTATAGCTACTGCCAGCGCTGCCCTTTCGGTGCGCTGCAGGCTGGCGCTGGCGGATATCGATCCGGTGAGCTTTACGCTCGACCCGAATGCGGTTCAGGCGGCCATAACCGATCGGACAGTTGGCATACTTCCCGTGCACATGGGGGGGCACCCCGCCGATATGGACGCCCTGAACGCCATCGCCGAGAAACATGGCCTGGTGGTCGTTGAAGATGCCGCTCAGGCCCACGGCGCCGAACATAACGGGCGGAAAGTCGGTCCGCTCGGCGATGTTGGCGCCTACAGCTTTCAGTCGAGCAAGAACCTGACGTCCGGCGAAGGGGGCTGTCTCGTCACCGACCATCCGCACATCTACGAACGGGCGTGCGCGTTCAGGGACGTTGGCAGGCGCCCCGGCGGCGAACGGTGGGAATACCCGCGGCACGGTTGGAACTACAGGACGTCCGAATACCTTGCGTGCCTCCTTCTGGTCAGGCTCAGAAGCCTTCAGCTTCAGACCGAGGTTCGAAGCAGGAACGCGTCCTATCTGACCGGGGAACTGCGAAGAATCGGCGGCGTCACCCCGCCCGCGACACGGCCCTGGGTCACGCTGCACGGGTACCATCTCTACATGACGCGCTACGACCCGGAGCAATTCGGCGGTCGAAGCCGAGACGAATTCGTCACGGCCCTGACCGCGGAAGGCATCGACTGCACCCCGGGTTACCGGCGACCGCTCACGGACGAGGGCGCCCTGAAGAGCGTCTCGCACAAATATCCCGAATACGTCCGCCGGCTGCCGTGTCCGAACGCGGAGTCCGTGTGCAGGCACAGCGTATGGTTCTATCAGTCCATGCTCCTGGGCGCCCGGGACGACCTGGACGACATTGTGGAGGCCGTGGACAAGATCAAGCGTGCGTTTACCCGCTGACTCCCTGCGTTGCCGACGATCCTGTTGACTGCCGCGATCGTCGATTGCCCTTTCCGTTGACGTCATGCCGTCCGCAACCCGCGGATGAACCCGGCAGGATACGCGCGTTCCTCGCTGCCGGCGGGCAATAAACCGGGGTCGCCCCTCGAGCGGGGCGACCCCAACGTACCTCCTGAGACCGCAAGCGGGCTGTCGACCTTCAAGCCAGCTCACCGCCGCAGCTGCTTCCCGCTCCGGCAGTACAACCGTAACAATGGTCGGCGATTCGGATCCGTCTGTCGACCAACCACCCCGGCGGCACCTCCCACAGCTTTTTCGGCCGGCCTGACAGATGCATGTCCAGCATCTGATTGAAGTCGCAGTCGTAGATATTGCCTTCCCAGTCTACGCTCACGAGAAAACGACACATCAGGCGGTCGATTGTGTGCGCGTTGAACCGATCCCGCAACGTCTGCGTGTAGCCATCGTACTCCCCGCGACGCCGCAGATAGTCGTTAAACCGGCTGATCGGCATGTTTGTGATCGTAAAGAGCCGGTTGAACGAAATACCATAGCGCTCGCCGAGGACCCGTTTGTAATCGGCCTCGAGTTCAGCCTGGGGCGGCGGGAGCGACGCTCCGACCGGATTGTATACGAGGTGCAGCAACAGGCCCGAATCCGGCTTTCCGTATCCGATTGCATTCAGGCGTTTGAGCGCCTCGATGCTGTCGAAGAATACGCCCTTTCCACGCTGCTGGTCGACGTTTTCCTCGAGATAACACGGCAATGAACAGACCAGTTCCACCTCGTGCTCGCCGTAGAAGTCAGGCAGGTCTTCCAGGCCCTGCTCAAATATCACGGTCAGGTTGCACCGTACCATCACGCTGCGGCCAAGCCGCCGGATCTGTTTCACCAGATACCTGAAGTCGGGGTTCACCTCAGGCGCGCCCCCGGTGATATCCACCAGGGGAATATCCGTGGCGGCGAGAAACGTCAAAATGGACTGCATCGTTTCCCGGGTCATCACCTCCGTCCGGTGGGGACCGGCATCGACGTGACAGTGCCTGCACGCCTGGTTGCACAGTTTCCCGACATTGATCTGAAGCGTCTCCAAAGCCTCCCGCCGCAGAACGACACCCTCCCGCCGCAGACGCGCCCCGAACGACAACGGTTCGACGGGCGCTTCACCCTGAAATCGGGGCTGAATCGCGAGCAGTTCCGACGGCCCTCCCATGGGCTTCTCCTTTGCGTAAACGACAGACGGGCGGATTTTCTTAATTCAGGCAGTGGTACCCGTCGGACGGCCCGTCACGGCGCAATTGCCGAAGACCCGGCTCCGAGCGCCGTTTTACGGGATTTTTGCCGGGTTAACGGACTGCATCCTTGTGCAGCGCCCGGTCGTTGAGCGTCCAATTGTACGGAAGGTATTTGATGGTGATCTGAGGATGTGAGCGAAGATATGCACGATCTTTCTCGTCGAGATGGATATTCAGATAGTCTGTTATGCGAACGTCATCGACCCGATATGCGCGCTTATACCAGTCGGTGAAATCACTCCCGAACCAATCTAGAATCTTCGAGAGTACAAGTCTCCCGGTTTTCCGGTCCACCCTGACGTGCTGCGGATTGCGGATAAACTCCCGAACGGCGGCATCCAACTGCGTCTCCAGCCGATCGGGAAGAAAGACTTCCGGTCGCAGCCTCGGGCAGGACGCCGCAGCGCAGTTCAGCGCGGCGTGGATACGGGGATCGCCGAACTCCTTGCGTATGATTTTGTGCTCGATGTCGTCAAGCGATCTGGATTTGCCGCCGACGACGTGGAATACCTTGAAGAATCCCGGCTGCGGATGGATGTTCATCACGCTCGTCGCGGGATACGCATTGACCACCCCGGCGATGACAAGCGCGTTGTAAGCGTTGATCCAATAGGCCAGCCTGTCTTCCCGCTCGGGAAACATGGCAGGGTGGCTCTCCGGGCTTGCTTCCCGCAGACGCGCCAGGATCATCCGGAGGTCGGCTGGCTCAGCCTTGATTCCTGCGTAATCGACCCAGCCTCGCGAGTCCACGAACCTGCCCAACATGCGGTTGAGAGGCCCGAAGTCGAACGGCGTCGGTTCGCTGCTCCTCGCCGGCGCCGACCAAAGCGCGACAAGCATGAGGAGCAGGATCGCGTATCCGTATGTCTTCCAGTACGGTTTCCGTGAGAAAACAGATTTCGTTTTCAGATTCATCGGTGGATCCCGCCTGAATGCATTCAATCGAAGAATGTCAAATACGGCTTCCCTTCAATTTCACGCTTCAGCAGCACCGCCAGTTCCAGCGCGTGATAATCTCCCCACATCGAGGCTTCACCGTTTGGCACGTTCCGACCCTCCCGGCGCCGGTCCCAACCATTGGGCCGGTGATAAACCGAATGCAGGATCAGCCCCTCGTGGTTCGCATCGTCCGACAGGTACGGCGCGTCGAACAACGTTCGCGCGACCGTCAACGCCGCCTTCGTGTACGTCGCGCCCGCCACTTCGCCCAGGTACCTGCCCAGACGGTACAGTCCCTGTGCCACAATCGCGGCGGCCGAACTGTCCACGGGCTCGAATTCATTGAACGGGTCCGCGTTTCTGCCCAGATAGTCTCCCATCTTCGTCAATCCCGGCGCCCCGGTATCCCAGTAAGGGATGCCATCCGCCGCGGACGCGCCGTCAACGTAGTAGTCCGCCGCGGCCGTTGCCGCCCGGGTCATAAATTCCGTAACGAGGCCGCGACCACCGCACCCCGAAAGGTCTTCATCATCGACGACCTCCAGGAATTCCAGCAATTCGGAAAATCCAGCGACGATCCATGCAAGGCCCCGCGTCCACGTGGAAAAGGGCGAGTATCCCTGCTGTGTGCCCGGACATCTGTAATTGCCGTCATCGACGTTGAAAATGGACTCGTGCGCCACCCGACCCCTGACGTCGTATGAATCACGGCCGTCGCCGTAATACACATTGAACCTGGCGGTTGTTTCCGCGTGTTCGATCATGCGATCGAGAAGCGAAATCGCCCGGTCGTTCTCTCCCATCAGGACGTGGCCCAATTCGTGCGCGAGTCCGAGGGACCTGCAGGTGCGGATCGTGTCGGAAAAAAGCGAATGGGCGCCGTTAAATGACGGAATATAGCCCTTTCCGTCCCGGATGGTCGTCCAGCGCGCCCCCTGCACCGCACCGGATGCTTTCAGGGCAAGCTCATAGAACCGCTGTTCCCAGGAATCGCCCGGGATGGCGCCTTCAAGCATCAGCCGCCTGAGGTTGCCGTACGTCGATATGTTGTTGAATCCGTGGTCGTGCACGCCCGTGTGGGTCACGTGCGGCGCCATACGGTCTACGGTTCCCCGGCGACCGATTTCCAGAAACCGTTTATCTCCAAGGGCATCGAACAGCAGGATCGGGCACCCGTACTGGAATCCCTGCGTCCATTCCGTCCAGCCCCGGGTGGCGTACTTCCCGTCCACCGTATAGACCGGCGCGCCGCGGCAGGGATCCCACGTCTCGGATATGGACGTGACTTTGTCCCCCGCGAGTTCGAAACACCGATCGAGTCCGGAATTCAGGTCCCCCGGGCGAATGGAAGGATCAACGCGCATTGCCTGTCCTGTTGTCGTCCGTCGACGCCCGTTCCTCTCTTTCGCGGCGCAATGCGTGCGTGCGCCGCGTGCCGTTACCGATGCGTCGTCGCATTCGTTACGATACCCTTCGGCGCGGCGGTTTTCCGAACCAATATTCGGAGATCCCGTAGGGTGCTACTGTCTCGCATAGACGAACACCGTGCGATCCGTCGCGTAGAGCGTAAGTTCATCGTTGTCAATGGAGTACCCGAAGTCCAGCGCGTCCAGAAACAGGGCCCCCTGTTCGATTCGCCAACTGCCGGTCGACGTGATCTGACTTCCGTCGAAGATTGTATTAATGAACGTGTAAACGCCGTTTTCTTCGAAAACCAGCGTATAGTTCACCGTCACCGGCTCGCCTCTTGCGTGGGTCAGTTTCCACGTTCCCAGAATCGCTTCCTCAGGCGACAATGGATCCCCGCCGCAGCCCGGGAGTGATGCAAGAAGGGCTGCCGTGCAGATCGCATTGATCATGCCGATGCGCGCATTAATTCGCGCGGTCCGATACCCTCGGATCATATTCGTGACTCCAGAAGACGTTTCAGGTACCGGCAATACGCATTCTCTTCCGAATAGTCCGCGATTTCCTCGAGCTGCCCCGCGCTGATGTATCCTTTTCGAAGCGCGATTTCTTCCAGGCACGCGATTTTCAACCCCTGCCGGTGTTCGATGATCCGCACGAAATTGCTTGCTTCCAGCAGGCTATCGTGGGTACCCGTGTCGAGGTACGCGATTCCCCTTCCCAGCAGCTGGACCCGCAATTCGCCCCGCGTGAGGTACTCGTTGTTCACGTCGGTGATTTCCAGTTCCCCCCGGTCCGAAGGCTTCAATCTCTTCGCGATATCAACCACCCCGCCGTCGTAGAAATAGAGACCGGTAACCGCGTAATTCGACCTGGGACGTTTCGGCTTTTCTTCGATGCCAACGACGTTCATATGGTCATCGAACTCAACCACGCCGTATCTCTCCGGGTCCTGGACGTAGTACGCGAAAACCAACCCGCCGGCGTCGTGTTCGCCCGCCTCCTCGAGCAATCCGGAAAGTCCGTGGCCGTAGAAGAAATTATCGCCGAATATAAGCGCGCATGGCTCGCCGCCGATGAAGTCCTCTCCGATGAGGAACGACTGCGCGACGCCTTCCGGGCGGGGCTGAATCGCGTAGTCGAACCGCAAACCCAGACGGCTGCCGTCACCCAACAGGTTCCTGTAGAGTTCGATATGTTCAGGCGACGAAATAATCAGGAATTCCCGGATGTTGGCCAGCATCAGAACCGAAAGCGGGTAATAGATCATCGGTTTGTCAAAGATCGGCAGGAGCTGCTTTGAAATCGACGTGGTGAGCGGATACAGCCGGGTAGCCAGCCCGCCTGAGAGTACGATTCCCTTCATCGAAAGGCCCTTCCCGATCGATGACGACGTCCCGGGTCGCCTGCGGCTTCGGCTTTGTCGTTCTCCGCGAATGGGACGACCCTTTCGGGACTCTGTTGGTCCCCCGTCATCAGTACAGGAAGGCGGAACACGCGTTCTCCGCTCCTGTCGCAGAAATAGAGGCGGGAATCGGAAGGTCGACGCGTATGACCATCGGCCCAGAAGGCATAGAAATCCGGATGTGCGTTTACCGGCCTTCGCACGTACGTATGGTTATATATGCTCCCCCGCGTTGCCATGCGGGTTTTCTCCCACGCGGCCCCCTCGTCAACGCTGGTCCACACGGCCACCTCCCCTCCCGTATTGTACGGCTGAGGTCCCGTCCCGGTGGGCGCGATGATCCGCCAGGCTCCGTCCGGTTCGATATGCAGCCCTCCCGCGTCGTAGTTATTATCGGACGGGAATGCCTCGCGTACATCCCAGGCGTAGCCCGTCCAACGGGCCGTGGTCCAGATGCGCGGATCGTTCCTGGGGCCGGTCTCCATCCCCCTGCTGGTCAGAATCAGGACGACAGGATTGCCATGAACGTCGAAATTCAAATCCTTGACGAACACCTGCAGGCCCTCACTCTCGTAGTCATGTACGATCGCGCCGTTGCGGGTGCGCGCCAGCGGGAGAACCATGTCCTCTCCCGCGGCATTCTTCCAGGTTTCGCCGAAATCGTCGGTCTGAAGATAGTACAGATTGGTCCTGGGCGGGCCTGGCGCTTTGACCGGATGATAGTTGAACGCGGTACCGACGCGTTTGCCGGATCGCCAGCTGACCTGGTAGTGACCGTGGCGGATTCTCGCCAGGATCCTGGGTGGAGACCAGTCCGTTCCGTCGGGACTGGTTTGAGCGTAGAGGAACCGGCCGCCGAGGTACCGGGTGTGCAGAAACAGAAATCCATGGTCCCGAACATACCAGGGTTGGGGATAGGAGAAATTCGTCTCCTGCAAACACTCGAATGCATCCACGGAATAGGGCTTGTCGCTCTTGAAGACATACGCCGGTCTGGCGGTTCCGTGCGCGCTTACGAAGACCCAGATGTATCCCCGGTCGTCCAGCATCAGGACAGGGTTGTCGTGCGCGTCGGCCGTGCCCTTGTCCATCAGGATGGTCGGTCTCGGGACCGTCCCGGTGGCGTGATCGTAACATGAGACCATCGCCAGGATCCGGTTCCTGTCCCTGTACGTCCCTCCGTAACAGAAATACGTCTTGTGCGCCGTGTCGGAATAGTATGCCAGCGGGACATGTTTGGCGGTGTAGGTCGCAAAACCGCCGCTGTAGTAGACGTATTTGTACTCGTCGTCAGCGGGCGTGTCCCACCACCAGATGCCCCGGTAACCGTCGTCGGTCTCGCATTTACCCACAGATATTCCCGCGTAACAAATTACGTTCCAGTTGGTTTTGAATCTCTATTAACGTGTTGGTTCAACAACGCCGCGAATCCCGACGCGTGGAGTGCAACTGCGGATCCGAATCACTCGGGACGCCTTGCGGTCGCTTTCCTGAGTGCTTCCGTGGCGGCCCGGTCAATCTCCCGGTTCAGGTTGTCCACCACCACGCCGTACTCGTCACGGGCCGCCTCGAGCGATACGCGTCCCTGTCGAACGTCGTTCAGCACCAGATCGGGATCGCGAGTACGTGGAGAAAAGTAGCCGCCGCCGCCGGGAAGCCTCAGGGTGACCGTCTGTCCCGGTTGAAGATCGTACTTTCCCTTCGGGTGCGGGCGGGACCCGTCTGAAAGGACAACCTCGCCGACGGCGCCGTTACCGCCGCCCGCGAAACCGCGCGCCGGGCTCCTGGTGCGGTCATACATACACGAATGCAGTACTGCCGAATCGGTGTCCATTCGAAGCACCATTTCCTGACCCAGACCTCCGCGGAATCGGCCCGCGCCGCCGGAATCCGGGCGTAGCTCTCGCTTGAGCATCAGAACCGGCGAAACCGCCTCGATGGCCTCTGCGGGCACGCCTTTTATTCCGCTTGGAAAGGCCGTGGCCGACAGTCCGTCCGATGCGGACCCGGCGCCCATGCCGCCGGCCGAAAAGAAGATATAGGAAAACACCCGTCCTTCCCGGTCATGCCCTTCCAGTTGCGTATTCCACAGCCCGGCCGAACCGTCGGCCAGAACCCGGTCGGGAATCGCCCCGGACAGGGCGCCGAATACCGCCTGAGAGAGAAAGTGCCCGATCAGGTGGCGGGCGCCGACGGCACATGGAAACGTGGCATTCAGAACGGTGCCCGGCGGAGCGGTTACCTGAACCGGCCGGAAGCTACCGGCGTTATTCGGGACGGCGGGGCTGATCGAACACGCCAGCGGGTAGGTCGTATAGGCGTGGGTATAGTTGTAGACCACGTTGATACCACGGTCCACCTGCGGTGACGTGCCATCGTAGTCGACGACAAGGTCATTTTCCTTTACCTGAATGGAAATCGCGATTTTCAGAGGATGGTCGAAACCGTCGATCACCACTTCATCCCTGTAGGTGCCGTCGGGTATCTCCGCGATCGCCTCCCGCGTGGCCGTCTCAGACCGGTCAAGGATCAGTGACGCGAGGAACTCGATGTCCTCCATTCCGTATTCCGACATCATTTCCGATAGCTTCGCGGCGCCCACGTCGTTGCCGGCCTGCTGGGCATGGAGGTCTCCCACGACGGCATCCGGCGTGCGGACATTGGCGCGGACGATTTCAAGCAGATCGCGATTGAGGTGTCCTTCACGGAAGAGGAACATGATCGGAATATGGAGTCCCTCTTCAAACACCTCGCGGGCGTCCGCACCCAGCGTCCTGCCTCCGATATCCATGGCGTGGCAGGTATTGGCGAACCAGCCGACGGCCTTTCCGCGATGAAACACGGGAGTGACCACGGTGATGTCGTGCAGATGCCCCGAACCCAGCCAGGGATCGTTGGTAAGCAGGCTGTCGCCGGGTTTCAGACTGTCTATCGGATGCGCTTTCGCGAAGTGTCCGACACAGGTTGCCATGGTGTTGATATGGCCCGGAGTGCCGGTCACGGCCTGAGCGACCATATCGCCGGTACGGTTGAAGATTCCCGCGGAAAGGTCGCCCGCTTCCCTGACCACGGTCGTGAACGAGGCGTGCATCAACGCGGCGGCCTGCTCGTTCACGATGGATATGAGCCGGTTCCACAACACCTCAAGGAGAACGGCGTCCAGCTCTTCCTCGAACATTATCCCAATCCCTCCACGCGCGTCAGGAGCAGGCTGCCGCACGCCTCCACGGCAAACGACCAGCCGTGGGGCACGACGGCGGTGGACTCGGCTTCTTCCACGATTGCGGGTCCGGTCGCTCGAAATCCCGGATCGATCCTGTACCTGTCGAAAACCGGCGCCGGTTCCGGACCGGTTTCCGCATCGAACAAGACCGGGCGAACGCCCTTTACCGCGTCCCCGCCCGTTGAAGCCGGCAGTTCCGGATCCCCGATATCGGGCTTCGGCCCGGACATCCGCACACGCCAGTGAACGGACTCGATTTCCACGCCCTCGCACGTGCGCGTGAACTTGCGGATATATTCCGTATCGAATCCCTCACGGATTTCATCCATACTGTCGGGGCCGATTCTGCCACCGGGAATCGGAATCCTGATTTCGTGGCCCTGTCCCACGTACCGCATGTCGGCCGTGCGTTCAATCCGCATTTGGGACGGCGCCACGCCGGCCTCCCGCAAAACGCCCGCGCCCTCGGTTTCCATTGCTTCGAAAAGCGTGTTCAGCCTCGCGTAATTCAGGGCCTCCAGCCGTGCTACGTAACTCCTCGCGAAATCAAACGAAATCGGCGCAAGCATCAGTCCGAACGCGGAACTCACGCCCGCCGTGGGCGGCACGATCACCGTGCCTATTCCGAGTCGTTCGGCCACGCCGCAGGCATGCACGGGTCCCGCGCCTCCGGTAGCGACCATGGCATAGCCCCGGATGTCGATGCCGCGCTCGGCCGCGTGAACGCGTGCCGCGTTCGCCATGTTTTCGTTGACCATCCGGTGAATGCCCCACGCCATACGATCGATGCCCGTGCCCAGCCGCTTCGAAAGCCGGTGGACCGCGCTGCTTGCGCGGTCCAGGTCCAGCGCCATCTTACCGCCCAGGAAGTAGCCGGGATTCAGCATCCCCAGAACCAGGTCGGCGTCGGTCACCGTGGGCGTCGATCCCCCGTTCCCGTAGCAGGCGGGCCCCGGAACCGATCCCGCGCTTTCCGGACCGACGGCCGGCAGCCCCATCTCGTTAAGGCGCGCAATACTGCCGCCGCCGGCACCAATTTCGATCATATCCAGTACGGGAACAAGGAGCGGCAGCCCGCTCCCGCGTTTGAATCGATAGACACGCGCCACCTCGGACTCGGTTGTAACGGGAAAAACGCCGTCATTGCCAAGCACGGCCTTTGCCGTCGTGCCTCCCATATCGAATGCGAGCACGTCTCTCAGGCTTGAACGGCCGCCCCAATATGCGGCGGACAGCGCGCCGCCGCTCGGACCGGACTCGACAAGACGGACGGGAAACGCCGCGGCCGTCTCGGCCGAGCAAACGCCGCCGTTGGACAGCATGATATGCAATGGCGCTGCAATCCCCTTTGCCTCCAGACCCCTGGACAGACCGGCCAGATACCGTCGGGCGAGAGGCTGGACGTATGCATTGGCGACGGTCGTTGACGTCCTGTCGTATTCCCGCAGTTCGGGCGACACCTGGTGGGACACCGAAACCGTTACGCCGGGCATCGCTTTCCCGACAATTCGCGCCGCCTGTCGTTCGTGTTCCGGGTTGGCGTATGCGTGCAGAAAGCAGATGGCAACTGCTTCCACCTCTTCTTCGATAAACGTACTGCATGCCTCCCGGATCGACGATTCATCCAGGCATTGGAGTACTTCTCCTCTCACGTTCATCCGCTCGAGCGCGCCGAATCTCAGTCTCCGTTCCACCAGAGGTTCGGGCAACTCCAGGCGGAGATCATAGATATCGTACCGACCCTCGCGCCCAATCTCCAGCGCATCCCGAAACCCCGCCGTCGTGATCAGTCCGGTTCTCGCGCCCTTGCGCTCGATCAGCGTGTTGGTCACCAGCGTCGTACCGTGGATGACGCGTTGAACGGCGCCGGCGTCGCGGAAATCCGGCAATGAGTCGATTCCGTTCAACACGGCATCGGAAGGATCCGGATAGGTCGTAGGCACCTTGGCAACCGACTGGCGGCCGGTACGGCAGTCCAGAAGGACGAGATCCGTGAACGTGCCGCCGATGTCAATTGCCAGGACCCTCTGTTCTTCCGTCATCCCGCCAAGCTCCAATTGACCCCAATTCGAGAAAAACGGCAACCGGGCGTCGTGATAAAACCCTCCGAAACGGGGCATAATCGTCGTCCCGAAGGACATTATTTCCGTTCACGTCCAGTGACCTGGTGTATCCTGGTAATCCGCCGTCTAATCGCCTTTATAAACTAGCATATATCTGATTTAACGTCCACGAAAACTTACGAATCAAGGTTAAACGTCCAACGGCCTCGACCGTGCCATAAACTCCTTAAAACAGCTTCTTAGACGCCGGAGACGTAAATATGCGCCTCGCTGACATGAATGTCAACTCCAACGCGGGTTCCTCAGCCGTAGACGCCAACCGGTCTTCATCCCTTGAAACGAGGAGTCCTTCATTAAAGCGAAAACCTCCCCGCTCGAATCCGCATCGCTGAAAGGTGTTCCATTGGCGCATTATGCCTTGACATCGTGCAGTCCATTATTTAATTTTCAACTCACTTGGCGCCGTAGAACATCGGGGCGGGAATAGCTCAGCTGGTAGAGCACAACCTTGCCAAGGTTGGGGTCGCGGGTTCGAGTCCCGTTTCCCGCTCCAGTTTTTTCACGCGAAGGCCCGTTAAACCTGCCTGTTTAACGGGCGCTGTTGTTGTTTGTCGTCCACCCGGCCACCCTTGGGATCCGGCGCCGGAGGCGGTCCAGTGAAAACTGCGCTGCACGACGAATTCGCGCAATACCGCCTGCCGGACACCGCCCTGTGGACGCCGGGACCGCACGCGCTTACGCCTGCGGTCGAACGTACAATCCGGGCCTATCGGGCGACTTTCTCCCACCGTTCGAACGACTTCAAGTCCCTGTACACGCAGGCGGTAGCCCTCCTGCGTGAAGCATTCCACGCGCCGGAAGCGTACACGCCACTCATCTTCGGCCACACAGGCAGCTACGACTGGGAGATGGTCGCTGTCAATACACCGCCCGATTCCCGGGCGGTGGGTCTCGATATAGGCGCGTTCTCCGCCCGATGGGCAGAGTTATTCGTGCGCCATGACCGCGCCGTCGACGTGCTTCGTGTACCATGGGGATATGGAATCGAACCGGACAGGTGGCGCACCGCGCTGCGCAGTGGCTACGACGTCGCGCTGCTGACACACAACGAGACCGCCACCGGGGTCATGCTCCCCGTCGACGCCCTCTGCCGGGACGCGCGCCTCCGGTCGCCGGAAATGCTCGTCGCCATCGACGGCGTAAGTATCGCCGGTGCGGTTGAAGTTGACATTGGTACGATGCGACCGGACTACTATCTCTGGAGCCTGCAGAAGGACTTCGGGATTCCCGCCGTCGGGTCGGTGATGATCGTCTCGAATCGAGCGCTTGAGACGGCCGGAGGTGTCGCGAAACGCGGATACGTGCTGGACCTGATCGAATGGCATACCCGCGCCGCTGACGCGCAGACGCCCGTAACCGTATCCGATCTCATGTTGCGCTGCCTGATCGCCCGTCTCGAGGAAATGCTGGACGAGGGCGATGCCCGCTTCCGGCGACACAGGAATCTCGCGCGAATGCAGAGGGACTGGGCGGCGAAACACGGCCTGGGTCTGCTCGCGCAGCCGGAATTCTGCAGCCCCACCGTCACCGCCGTTCTGATGCCCGATTCCATCCCGGCGACGGAACTCGTCCACGCGGCGAAAAACGTGCTGAACGTACAGATCGCGCCGGGTTACGGCCCCATGCAGAATACCGCCATACGGATCGCCGCAATGGGAAGCACTTCGGAATCGGAAATGGAGCGGTTTCTGGCGGGGCTTTCGCTGATGATCAGGAACTGGTCGGCCGCAACTTGAACAGAGGGTCGCAATGCCTCCTACCTCGATGGTCTGTCCGGGCTGCCGCAACCTGATCAGCACGGAAGAAAAAAAATGTCCGTACTGCGGCGCCTATCGCCCGGGTCTCTGGGGGCTCGGCCCCGCCCTGAGCCGGCTGTTCGGATCGAGAATCGACGTTCTCACCCTCATTCCCACGGCATGTATCGTCCTTTTCCTGCTCAGTCTGCTCCTGGACCTGGAATCGGCGCTGTCGCTGCACGGCGGCTTCTTCGGCATGCTTTCGCCCGGTTTTCATGCGACCGCGATCCTGGGAATGACAGACGGAAACGCGCCGTGGTGGACACTGTTCACGGCCATCTATCTGCACGGCGGGTTGTTACATATCCTCTTCAACGTGCTGTGGATACGGCAACTGGGCCCGGAAGTCGGCAATCTATACGGCCCGGCGCGCTATTTCATCATTTTTACGACTGGCGGCGTCGTTGGCTTTTTCCTTTCCAACGCCGTTTCCGGCTATCCCACGCTGGGCGCCTCCGGCTCGATTTTCGGACTTCTGGCCGCCCTCATCGTCTATGGCCGAAGCCAGAAGACCAGCTTCGCCGCCCTGATGACGCGTCAGATCTGGCAGTGGGCAATCATGCTCTTCATCTTCGGCTTTCTCATGCAGGGTGTCAACAACTGGGCCCACTTCGGCGGATTCGCCGGGGGATGGATCGCTTCACGGCTCCTCGTCTCGAGCGCGCGCTGGCGCGAGGGGCGCCTCACCGTGGTGGTCGCCCTGCTCCTTCTCATGATCACCGGAGCCGGTTTCGTGCTGTCGATATACAGCGCGATCCGCGGCTTGTAGTTTCCGGGTACAGTTCCGCCCCGTCTCCGCCACGGACGGACCGGAGTCCGCGGCAACGGCCTACTGGAATTTCCGTTCCGCCCAGTCCTTCCGATCCCTGACGACGTTTTCAGGTGCCTTCCCGCTTCTGGCCATATGCCCCAGTTGGGCACGCATTGTAGGCTGAGTCGCGTCCTGGTACCGCCAGTCCATGCTCCAGCGCACCTTACGGGTCCTGTTGGGCAGTCCGCAATGGAACATCAGGTTATGAAACAGGACCACGTCGCCTGGGTCCACTTCGATAGAGACCGCCTGTCCCAGACGCGGATCCAGCTCCTCCTGTGATATTTCAAGGTAATACTCCCGCTTTTCATGAGGCACGATGCCCAGCCTGTGCGTACCGGGCACAAACTGCATACAGCCGTTTTCCTCCGTCGCGGGCACGAGGGGGGCCCAGACGTTCAGCATTCTCAGCGTCTCCACGCCATCGGCGGCCTGCGCCGTGTATCCCCCGTCCTGATGCCAAAGGACCAGCGTTCCCTTCCAATCGGGAAACTTCGGGCGCGCCGTATAATTCGGATATAGCCTGACCTCGGGTCCGAGGAGCAGTTCTGCGACATCCAGGAGACGAGGGTGAAAGAACAGATCGAAGAGCCTGGGCCCGTGCAATTCAGGCCGGAATGACGTGGGCGCCAGCTCCATGCAGTATTCGAACAACCGCGCAATGCGGGTTTCGAACGGCGCGTGCCTGAAAGGATCCGTGATTCTTTCCAACGCCAATAACCGCTCCGCCTGACGGTCAACCAGAACGTCGAGTTCCTCTCGGACACCCTCGATAACGGTCGATGCCAGAAACGCCTTCAATATCACGTAGCCGTCACGATCGAACGCCTGCTTCAAAGCGTCTTCGTCCACCGGTCTAGCGCTTGACATGTGACCTCCTACAGGACAGACAGGTAAAGCATCCGGCACGCGGCTTCATCCAGCGGCCTCGGGTTTGTCGGGCTGCAATGGTCCGCTGCCGCCTTCGCCGCCAGCGGTTCCAGCTCCTCCCGGGTAACACCCAGGTCCGAAAGCGACTCCGGCATCCCAATCCGCCTGTTCATCGCTTCGAAATAATCCGGCAGATCGGATCCCTTTCTCAGGCGCAGCCGTTGCGCCATCGTCTCAAATTTGCCGGCGCAAAAGTCGAAGTTGAATCTCAGGACGGCGGGAAGAAACAGGCCGTTGAGCGTACCGTGATGCAGTGACCTGCCCAGAGACCCCAACGGATGACTCAGGCTGTGCACGGCGCCCAGGCTCTTCTGAAACGCGAGGCCGCCCTGCAACGCGCACATCAGCATCTCCTTCCTGGCCTCCCGGTCCGTCCCGTCCAGGCATGCGGTGGAAATGTGACGACAGCCTCGTTCCAGCCCGTCGAGCGCGATCGCGTCGGCAACGGGGTTGACGCGCGTGCTGCAGAAGGTCTCCACGCAATGTGAAATGGCGTCCATTCCCGTGCCGGCGCTCAGAGAAGGCGGCATCGTCATTGTCAGTTCCGGATCGCATACCGCGGCCGCGGGCGTTAAATAGCGGCTCAGGATTCCCACCTTGTCGCCGGAACTCAACGTCACCAGGGCGGCTCTGCCCACCTCGCTCCCGCTGCCAGCGGTGGTTGGTACGGCGACAATGGGCGGCACCCGGCGCGTGACGCGTATCGTGCCGCCACACCGCATCGTATATGACTCGAGCGGTCCTGCGTGCCCCGCCAGAATCCCCGCGCATTTCGCGAGATCCAAGGAGGAACCGCCTCCGACCGCGACCAATCCGTCGCACCGCCCTTTCCGGTAGACCTGCAGCGCTTTCAGTACCTGCGGTTCCGACGGATTGGGTTTAACGCCGCTGTACACGGCCGCGTCGCGCAGGCCAACGCGATTCGCAATACCCAGATCCTTCAGACCGGGGTCGGTCACCAGGAGCGGCCGGCGTATGCCGATCTCAGCGAGCAGGTCGGGGACGACGCGGGAGACGCCGAACCCGAAATACACGTCGGTCAGATAGGATATCGAGGGTTGAATCATAAAAGACCCAGCCGCCTCTCGATCGGCTCAGGCATCCATTCCTGGCGGACCCCCAGGTCGCGGAGAATCACCTGCGCGCAGTTGTACCCGGGCAGACCGGTAACGTTGCCGCCGGGGTGGCAACTCGAACCGCACAGATACAGCCCCCGAAGGTGCGTCCTGTAGTGACCGGCCCCGGGAAACGGACGGTTGTAACCGATCTGACCGTGTGTGAACGCGCCAACCAGAAGGTCCCCCTCCCGCATATTCGGAAACGTGCGCTCCACGTCCAGCGGGCTGTGGGCGAACCATGAGATGAGGTCCTCTTTCAGGTTCGGCGCATATCGGCCCCACGCCTCCAGCATCTCCTGTCCCAGACGGTCACGTTCCGAATCCCATTTCGCCGGGTCTCCATGCAGCCGGTACGGCGCCTTCTGCCACATGAACGCGGTATGCTTGCCCTCGGGCGCCTGCGACGGATCGAACAGCGTGGGGCAACTTCCCCACATGATGTTCGGCGGTTTGCGCCCCGCCTGATGGCATGCCACCATTTCCAGATACCGGTCCACGTGATCCAGTCCCAGAATGACCATGAACGCCTTTTCAATGGCCGGGTTTGATCGGGCCGCCGAGTAGCGCGGCGGCGCTTTCAGAGTCAGATTCAGCGCGGACAGCGGCGCCACCAGATTGTAACGGAACGCGCTCGCACGGTCTCGCCATTTCCGCGGCAGCGCGTCGTTGTCCAGGAGGTCCAGAAACGTCTGGTGCGGATTCAGCCCGGATGCGACAAAACGCCGGGCCATGAAACGCTCGCCCGACGTGGCCTCCACGCCCACAACACGGTTTCCTTCCCGGATGAATCGTCCGGGTTCCGTCTCGAGGCGCACTTCGCCGCCGCTTTCCTTGACCGCCGACACCAGCGCCCGTGCGAGGACGACCGATCCGCCGCGGCACATCTGCGCCTTGCCGGAACTGGCCAGCAGCGCCGCAATGTGGTGTCCGAAACCGGGGCACCGCAGATCGACTTCACGCAACCCGTTAAAAAAAAGCAATCCGGCCTGAATCACCGGATGACTGAATTCCCTGCGGACGAATTCGAGGGGCGACAATCGGCTGACGCCCAGCAGCAACCGGCCCTCCCTGCTTTTTTCGAGCAAGGCGCGCCGCCGGGCCGGTTCCAGCGGGGGCGCCTGTGCTTCGGGGACGATGATCCGTTCAACGATTGGCAGGAATGCTTCGCGCCACCTCCTCAACGTCGCCGCGTCGCTGTTGCTGAAACGCGCAAAGGATTCGACGGTTTTTTCAAAGTCCGTCCACCACTCCAGCGCCTCGCCATCCTTTGACAACAGGGCGACGTTCAATGCAGGCTCGAGGTATTCCGCGCCGTGTCGTTCCAGGTCCAGATCGCGGTACCACGGCATCATGTTCAGCGCACGGTGGTAGAACGAATGGGTATTGTGCAGGAATCCCGGATTTCGCGCGTCCTCGATGGTCGCCAGCGCACCGCCCGGGACGCTCCGCCGTTCGAGGCACAGCACGCTGAGTCCGGCCCGCCCCAGATAAGCCTGCAGGATCAGACTGTTGTGGCCGGCCCCGACGACGATGCCATCATAGGTCTGGGAAGCTCCACTATCCATCACGGCCTCTGCGAGGACGATCGAGCCTGTCGCCGAACCGCCCGGAAGCCGGTTGCCGGGCATCACCCCGGTCTGTCGTCCGGCTCCCCTACCAGTACCGCTCGATATGCACCTGACCGGGGATCTTTCGCGTCTGCTCGATGAATCCTTCCGCTTCGAGCAGAGCGAGCATGTCCTCACACATTTTCGGGTTTCCGCACAGGAAGACCTGTGTATCCTCCGGCTTCGGGTGTTTCCCCCAGGCCTCGTCCAGAAAACCGCCTGCCCAGAGGTCCTGAACGTATCCGGTCATCCCACTCCAGGGGATGTGCTCATTGGCCGGGCGGCTGATCAACGACATATAGGTCAGATTGCTGCACAGTTGCTGCATGATTGTCAGTTCCGAACGGTAGCCCAGATCCCACGATTGCCGGACGCCGTGCAGCACGGCGAAGCGGCGTCCGTTGTCGCACGGCAGACGGGTCCGTAACATGCTCATATACGGGGCGAGTCCGGTCCCGGTGGCCACAAGCACCACGTCCGTGGTTGGGGGCGCCTGATCCAGCGTAAAGGCTCCTGACACCTTGGGCCCCAGCCAGACACGGTCACCCTGTTCCAGCGCAAACAGTCTGGGCGTCAGCGCGCCTGAACGGACGACATTTATGTAGAACTCCATATGCTCCCGCAACAGGGACGATGAAGCGATCGAATAGGCTCTTCGTATCAGCCGCTTCGGATCGGGGGTGTCTGCTTCAGGGTCGGAACCTTCGCTTCTCGGTGCCTTGCCGGGAAGGCCCAGGACGGCGAATTGACCGGGCTCGAACTCGGGAAGCTCCCATCCGTCCGCCCTCACCTGTAAAATGATCAACTCGGGGGCGAGCTCGATCTTTTGAGATACAACCGCGTTGGTCAGATCCTGCGCCACACGAACCTCCCTGTTTCTCAGCCTTCGCGCCGTCTCCGATTCGGTCCCGTGTGCTGCACGCAATCCTGCGGCGCCATCTTCGCAAAATCCGAAACAGCGTCCTCGTCCGGTACTTCGCTGACGTTCCTTCGTCCTGCCGCGACGATGAGTCCGACCAGCCGGCGAAATCTACGTGACCTCAAAGCTGGCCGACGCGTACGTCACGGATTGTCCGGGTTCGAGCTTCGCGACGTTCGTATTGGGAGACAGGAAACCGACCATATCCGAAAACGCGTCGATATCGGCCGGCTGACCCACCGCATCACCGTAGTGGCAAGGAATGACGACATCCGGGCGAATCAGACTCGCGGCCCGGGCCGCCTCGCGGACACCCATCGTAAACAACCCGCCAACCGGAAGAATGGCCACCTGAGGCCCGTACATCTGGCTGATCAGCTGCATATCGCTGAACAGCGAAGTATCCGCCGTATTGTAGACGGAAATCCCGTTTGAAAACTGCATCACGATGCCGCAGACGCCCCCGTCTGGCCGGAAGTACTGATCCTCCGGCGCATCGCCCAGCGCCTGATTCGGCGACATCGACACCGAATGGAATGCCTGGGTTGCGGTAATGCGCACGCCGCCCACCTCGATGGTGCCCCCCGGATTCACGGGCCGCGCCCGGTCCCCCAGAGGCAGACCGTGTTTCTCCGCGGTCTGACAAAGCTCGTAGCTGCCCGCAAATACGGCCCCCGTCCTTCTGCAGATTTCAAACGAATCGCCGATATGATCGTCGTGCCCATGGGTCGCGATCACCACGTCGGCGTGCGTAATGTCTGACACACCCATTTCGGTCGTGGGGTTGTTGTTCAGCCATGGGTCGAAATAAACCACCTCACCGGTATCCGGTTCCAGGCGGAAGGACGCGTGTCCCAGCAGCGTAATCTTGATGTTCGCCATCGGTATCCTCTCCCGTTCAGTTACGAATCATTGGCCGTCTCCCGCTGGACGGCCGCTCCCGTTCCGTCGCCCGTATCGCAGATCTGACGCCAGGTTTCGTCATCCACGAAGACGCCGTCTTTCTCACCCTTTCGTCGCAGCCGGAATTCGATTTCACCCGGCAGGTGGATGCGGTCGAACCCCGGCATCAGCCTTGAATCCTTCAAATAGCCGACGAAGCCGTCCACTTCGTCCCGGAATCGCTCCGGCGGCGTAAACGCCTGAATATCGATCGCCATCAGAAACACGCCGTTTCCACCGGACGGCGCTCCTGCGCGGCTGCATCCGCCGCCGCCCAGGGCGCCCGACAGAATGTCGATGACGACCGCGAGCGCATAACCCTTGTGCGCGGCAATCCCGCCGAACGGCAGAATCGCCCCTCGCGGCGGACCGTAGAAGTCTTCAGGCCGTTCCACGGTTCTGCCCTGCGCGTCTATCGCCCAATCCTTCGGCAGGGGCTCGCCACGGTTGCGCTTCACACGGATCTTGCCTTCAGCAACCACGCTGGTTGTCATATCCACGACGATCGGAAAGTCTCCACCCGTCGGAACGCCCACGGCGACGGGATTTGGCGACATCCGTGCGTCGATCCCGCCGAACGGCGAAAGCAGGCGGCCGCCACCGTGGTTGTTGCACATGACAACACCGACCATGCCGCTTTCAGCCGCCTGCTCCACGTATTCCCCGAGGCGACCGATATGGCTGCTGTTGAACAGCTCCACCGCGGCGACGGATCTTTCCCGCGCCTTTCGTATTGCCAGTTCCATGGCCTGCGCGCAGACGGTCTGCCCGAAGCCCCACCGCCCGTCGACCACCGCCGATGCGTCCGCCTCGCGGACAATGCGAATGTCACGCCCGCCCTTTACGATGCCGTCCTCCAGCGCCTGCACGTACTGGGGAAGCCTGATCACGCCGTGGGAATCGTGGCCCATGAGATTCGAGAGAACGAGCGAACGGGATATCCTGCGCGCCTCCGCGTCGCATAACCCCGCCCCTCCCATGATTCTTGCGCAGACCTGTTCCAGCGATTCAACGTCTATGACCGGCATGACCTCTCCAATCCAACCCGGACGGCCCCCCGGACGTCCCTCGCGTCCGGATTGTCCTCATACCATGGGATCCTTCCGCTTCAGGACCTGGACGGCGACACCCCACGGGTCGCGCAACATCGCCAGCTGGTCGCCAACATCCGTCGCGTACACGTCGTCAACGACCGACGCCCCCGCGGCAATCAGCCGGTCGCGTTCACGTTCGATGTCATCCGTGTAGAACGCGAAATGGAGAACCGATACATGCATCGAAGCGTAGTCGGGGGTCTTCAGCGTATCCTTTTCGTAGATTTCAAACATGGTTTTCCCGGAGGCGTCTCTGAGAAAGGTCATGTGAGAAGGTGGCCCCCCGTACCGGACCACTTCCATGCCCAGATGCTCGCACCACCAATCGGCTACGGCCTTTGCATCCTCAACGAGAAATGCCGTATGCTCAAAGTTCAACATGACCGGAATCTCCTCTCCTGTTGATGCAGCGCGTCCTGCCCGCGCGACTTACCGCGAGTTCGCAATCTGACGAAACTGACTAAAATAGGGTCTTTCGGGCGACCGGGCAAGTGATATCGGGGCTTCGGGGCGCCTCCCTCGGCTATTATCCTCAATTCCGCAAAAGCCGCAACGCGGCACCGCGACGAAACCTATCGAAACGGGCCGAAATGGTCGTCAGCAAGGACATTTTTTCCCTTCACGTCCAGTGTCCTGGTGTATCCTGGTAATCAGCAGACTAATCGCCTTTATTAACAATCACATATTCGAATTATCTTCCCCGAAAAATGACGAATCAAGGTTACCCCCTGCGCTCAGGAGGAAGCGGGAGATCCACCCTGACGTTTCCCAGCCGTTGCGATTCCAGGAATCCAACCATGATCTCAACGACCCGGTGCGCGTCCTTTGCAGGCGAAACCGGCTGGCCGCCTTCATTGACCAGGCGCACCAGTTCCTGGACTCCGGCGGGAATGCCGCTGACGGGCCACTCGGGCGCATGGACCGATTCCCGTTCGTTGCCGCGAACGAGCAGGGCGTTGTCGCGGCCGATCTCGACGTACCCGGTTGTGCCCACGACTTCACACTTGAACTTCGGGCCCGCGGAGACTTTTGATCCGCCCGCGAAAAACCCCCTCACGCCATTGGCGAAATGGACGTATCCGCTTGCCGACGGCTCGGTAGCAGGGTCGTGGCCGCCATCGCCCCGGTACTCCGTGTAGTCCTCAAAGCCTGCCTCCAGCTCCGCGAATACCCAATCCGGCTCCGAATCCGCAAAGTAACAGATCGAATCCACCAGGTGGGTGCCGTTTCTGAACAACATCGAACGCCGTCCGTTCAGCGCCCCCACGATGTACTGTACGGCTCCGATTTCTCCACCGTCCACGATCTGCTCCTTGATATGGCGCCATAACGGCTGGAAGCGCCTCGTGTGATCGACGGAGAGAATTGCGCCGTTGCGTTCAGCGGCGTCCACCATCCGGTCCGCGTCCGCCAGATTGGTCGCAAGGGGCTTTTCGCAAAAGATCCCCCTGACGCCCGCGTTGGCCGCATCCACGACCAGGTCCGCGTGCCGGTGGTCGGATGTGGCCACGGTTACAATGTCAAGGTCCTCTCTTGCCAGCATGTCACGGTGATCCGGGTAGGGTTTGAGATCCGGCCACTCGGATTGCCACCGGTCCCTGAATTCGTCCAGTGTCGACGCCTCCAGGTCGCACGCCGCCGCCAGGGTGGCATTCCCCAGACCCAGGAGGCCCGATGCATGTTGTACGCCAATGCCACTGCATCCGATCACGCCCACGCGGTACGTAGCCATCAGTCGCCCCTTTCCTGTGATGCGTAGTCTCCGTTCAGGTATCGAAGGGTTTCCGCCATGCCCCCGTCCACGGCCGCCCGGTAGAACCGCATCCGCCGGTCTTCATCCAGAAACGGCGCGGCGGTCGCGACGTTCCGCTCCCAGGTGCGCCGCGCCTCGTCTTCCGGTGTGTCGCAGCGCCGTAACCTGAGAAATATGCGCTCCAGTTCCCAGGGGTCGTCCTCGAGCGCCCAGGGCTTGACCAGATCGAGGTATTCCCCAACAACCCGGCAGTCGATAAAGCCAACGCTGTCGTCGCGTCCGAAACGGTGGACCTCGGTCAGGTAACGGGCATTGCCGATGCTGAATCCGTCGACCATGGACCACAGACCCATTACAATCGGTCGCCAGTCTTCGATGCCGTAGACGTGGACGGTGACTTCGTCCCGGAACGCCTCGTCCGCCGTCAGGTGAGAAATGTACCCGAGCATTACGGCGACATCCGCACCGGAAAGCCGTCCCGGGTCGGCCAGGTCGGGGTGGGCGCCGAACAGCCCCGAAACCGACCGCCCCCACGTCTCACGGCGGTCGTCTGAATAAAAATGCGTGGCGAATTTACTCCTTTTGCCCACAAAACGCAGTCCGTCCGGCGCGCACGTGCCGGCGAGCAGGTCGGGCGTGTGCGCATCCGCGAACGCCGCCGCCTCGGGACACTCATCCCGGAATCGTTCGTGCAGCGCTGCCAGCAATGCAAAATGACATCGGCCTCTTGGCATCGGGTATTGCCTCGGCTTGCGAAATATGACGTCGACTCCGGAATAAATCCTCTCAAATCTAAGGGAAGTACCCTGTCCGGTCAAGGTTGAACGGGCGCACCCTCGCCCTCCGGCTCGTGTCCGGATTTCGTACGACGCCGCACGCCGGGAAAGCCCCTGTTATCTGTTTTTTGAGTTGACGCGCGCCAGAGGAACGTCTAAGTTCTGACTGTCGTCCAATTTCCAACTCTCGACGCTTCTCCCGGATGTTGCCATGTCCAGAATCATTGGGGTCGACATAGGGGGCACCTTTACGGACATCCTGGTTCTGGATGATTCAGCGGCGTCCCTGAACGTCAGGAAAATACCGACGACCCCGGGCGATCCATCGCAGGGGTTGATCGAAGGGATTGACGCGCTCGGGCACGCAGACCAGGGAATCGAACTCGTCATCCACGGTACCACCGTGGCGACGAACGCCGTTCTCGAACGCAAGGGCGGACGATGCGGACTGATCGCCACCCGGGGGTTCCGGGATATCCTCGAGCTCCGGCGGCGCGACCGTCCTCATCTCTACGGGCTTACGGGAACCTATGAACCCCTGGTTCCGCGCGACCGCCGCCTGGAAGTCGGCGAGCGCATCTCGGCCGAGGGCGAAGTGCTTGTCCCGCTTGACGAAGACGCTGTCGTCTCGTGCGCGGAGAAGCTTGCGGCGGTACGCGTCGACGCCATCGTCGTCTCGTTCATGAACGCGTACGCCAATCCGATCCACGAACGCAGGGCAAAATCACTTATCGAGAGTCGCTTCCCGGGACTCTACGTTGTGGCTTCCGCCGAGGTCCTTCCTCTGATTCGTGAATTCGAGCGAACCAGCACGGCCGTCGTGAACGCGTACGTCCAACCCGTTGTCAGCCGGTATCTGGCCAACCTGGAACGCAGCCTGAAGTGCAGGGGATACCGCGCAAATCTGCTGGTCATGCAATCCAACGGAGGCATGATACCTGCCGACGAGGCAGGCAGATACGCCGTTCAGACCGTATTGTCCGGGCCGGCGGCGGGCGTAATCGCGGCGACGGCGATCGCCGCGGAGAACGAAGTTCGAAGTCTCATTGCCTACGATATGGGCGGGACGAGTCTGGACGTCTCTCTGGTCACGGATGGCATTCCGGTGCAGGCTCACGGAACAGAGCTCGATTTCGGCATCCCGGTCCTGCTATCCATGATCGACATCCAGACCGTTGGCGCCGGCGGCGGCAGCATCGCGCGCGTCGACGACGGCGGCATCCTCAAGGTCGGCCCCGAGAGCGCCGGCGCGGACCCGGGTCCGGCGGGGTACGGACGAGGCGGGCATCTGCCGACGCTGACCGATGCGAATCTTGTGCTGGGTCGAATCAACCCGGAGTACCCCATCGGAGGACGGGAGGGATTCTCCTTTGACGTGCCTAAGGCCAGGGTTGCGCTGGAGGAGCACGTCGCCGGACCGCTCGGACTTTCAGCCGCGGAAGCCGGGCACGCGGTCGTCGCCGTTTCCAATAACCGTATTGCGGGCAGCCTGCGCCGGATCTCCATCGACCGCGGCCGGGACCCCGTTGACTTCACCCTCTTCGCCTTTGGCGGAAGCGGACCTCTCATGGTGGGGTTTCTGATGAATGAACTCGGTATCCCCAGGGGTCTCGTCCCGTATCAACCCGGAATCGCATCCGCCTGGGGCTGCGCGATCGCGGACGTGAAACGTGACTACGTGACGATGGTCAATCGCCGCCTCGACGAACTGGACGCGACGGAAATCCGGCGTATCTTCGACGACGACCGGTCGCGCGGAAATGCGTTCCTCAGGCAGGTCGACGTCCCTCTCGGCCATATCCATCTGCTCCGCGAAGCTGACATCGCGTACGAAGGTCAGACCCACGTCATCCGAACCCCGTTGACGGATGACGACACCAGCCCTGAAGGCATCGCGACGCGGTTCAGAGCGTCGTACCTTCGGCGGTACGGAAGCGCTCATCGCGGTTTCGGCGGTCTGGATGCGCTGCTCGACGGTATTCCCGTTCGATTGCTGAACCTGAGGACCACCATTATCGGGGTGAGAAAACACCGTCCTTTGAGCTCATTGCTGGCCCCGCCGGAGACAACGCTGGATCAGGCGTTCAAAGGCAGCCGGGACGTCTGGATCGACGACGCGTTCGTTCCGTGCCCGACTTACGAGCGATCCAGAATCCCATGGGGTTCGGAAATTTCCGGGCCGGCCGTCATCGAACAGTCCGATACGACCGTCTGGCTGGACCCTTTCCTCCGCACCAGCGTGTTGGATGGCGGCACCTTCCTGGTCGAATCAACCCGACGGGCGAACAGAGGCCGCGCCGAAGTCTGAGGGGAGAAGATTCATCCGCAACAAGGGGCAATTTCGCAATGGATCCGATCATTCTGGCCGTAATCCGCGGCAGCCTGGAGCAAATCGCCGACGAGATGGATGCCACGCTCGAACGCATGGCCTTCTCGCCGGTGATTTCCGACGGATTCGACCGGGCCAGCGGCATCTATGCCGCGAACGACGGAGCGGTCATCGTGCAGGGCCCTCGCGGCCTGCCCAACTTTATCTGCGTGATGCAACACACCGTGCATTCAACCATCGCCCATTTCGATGAGCCCGCCGACGGCGACGTATATATCGTCAACGACCCCTACCTGGGCGGCACGCACCTGATGGACGTAAAGCTGATCAGACCTTTCTTCTATGGAAACAGGCTCGCGTTTTACCTGGCCAACAGCGGGCACTGGCCTGACATCGGCGGCCGGGTTCCGGGCGGGTTCTCTTCGAAGGCCACAGAGGTATTTCAGGAAGGATTGCGGCTGCCTCCGCTCAAGCTCATGGACGAGGGCAGGCTCAATCAGGAAGTGGTCGACGTCATCCTGCACAACGTTCGCGTACCCGGCGAACGACAGGGAGACATCATCGCTCAGGTGGCATCGCTGAACCTCGGCGCCGATCGGCTGACGGCATTATTGGACCGTTACGGCGAAGCGACCGTATTCGAGGTCGTCAGCGAACTGGAGCGCCGTTCCGAGAAGATGATGCGGAAACACATTGCCGCCATTCCGGATGGTCGTTACGCCTTTGACGAATACATGGACAGCGACGGCGTGGATTGGAAGCCGTTGCATATCCGTCTCGAAATGACAGTTGACGGCGACAGCGTTCACATCGACCTCTCGGACAGCAGCCCGGCGTGCCGCGGTCCTCTCAACAGCGTATTGAGTACGACAATGGCAGGCGTTTTCATCGCGTTCAAGCACTTCTTCCCGGATGTGCCCATCAACAGAGGCTGTTTCAAACCCTTTTCCTTCAATATTCCGTCCACCACCTTTCTACACGCCCTGCCGCCGCGTCCCGTGTCCGGCTGCGCGGCGGAAGTCTGTCAGCGAATGATCGACGCGGTCTTGGGCGCAATGAGCCAGGCCGTACCGGACCGCTGCTACGCCGGTCCCATGGGAACCGTCACCAATCTCTCGGTGGGCGGCGACGATCCGGAAGTTGGATATTTCGTCTTCTATTCCTTTATTGGCGGAGGTTACGGCGGAAACTACCGGACGGACGGGCTCACAAACGGCAATCCCACCATCGCCGTCGCCCGCACGCAGGCGTTGGAGATCTTCGAATCCCGGTACCCCGTACTCTTCGATACCTACGCCCTGCGCGAGGACTCCGGCGGGCCCGGGCGCCGCAGGGGCGGATTCGGCGTGGTACTCGAATTCGTACTCAGACGCGGCGAGGCCAGCGCCTCCCTTCTCGGAGACCGGGGTCGGTTCCGCCCCTTCGGCGTACTCGGCGGCAAGCCGGGCAGGCCTGCCGAGCACACCTTTACGCTGCGCGGCAAACCGTACCGCCCACCTCACATCACGAAGGACGAGGGCGTCCATATGGTCGAAGGCGACCGCCTGCGGCTCGAAACCCCGGGTGGTGGCGGATACGGTGCTCCCGTCCTGCGATCGGCGGAAGCCGTCCTGGAAGACGTCAGGCGGGGCTATTATCCGAGTGAGGCCGCGGAAGCGGAGTACGGCGTTGTAATCAGGCCCGGCACGCTTGAAATTGACGGCCCTGCGACAAACAGGCTGCGGAACTCACGAGCGGATTGACCCGTAACGTCCGGCGTATTCCATCGTCAACGCGGCGGGTTTTCCGGTTACATTGTACGCGCCAGCAGTCCGCCATCCACGACGAGCGACGTGCCGGTGATAAACGACGCCTCGTCGGAAGCGAGGAAGAGCACGGCGGACGCGATGTCGGCCGGCGTGCCAACTCGTTTCGCGGGCACCATTTCGGCCAACCTGCGCCGTTCATCGGCGGAAACTTCAACCCGGTCCCAGAGCGGCGTCTGAATCGCGCCGGGAAGCACGGCATTTACACGGATTGAGGGCCCGTAATCCAGTGCCAGGACCCGTGTAATGCCCAGCACGCCGGCCTTGGCGGCATCGTAGGCGGTGTTGGTCTCGAACCCGACCAGCGAGTGCACCGAACCCGTGTTGACGATCGACCCGCCTCCGGTCTTCAACATTGCCGGTATCGCGTACTTGGCGGCAAGGTAGATCGCTTTCAGTCCGGTGTTCAACGTCCTGTCCCACACGGATTCATCCAGTTCCGTGGCCGGCGCATTGCGATACCAGATCGCGTTGTTGTGGAGAATATCCAGCCTGCCGAACGCTTCCACTGTCCGCGCGACCATCCGGCGCACCTGCTGCGCCTCACTCACGTCGGCTTCGACAAAAACCGCCTCCCCACCGTTGGCTGCAATGCTGTCCACGGTCTGCAGACCGCCCGTCACGTCGACGTCCGCCACGGCTACGCGGGCGCCTTCCGCAGCCAGCAGGGTCGCCGTACTCTCGCCGATACCCGATGCCGCTCCCGTTATAATGGCGACCTGACCCGCGACGCGTCCCGAAATGTGATCTCCCATTGCGTGCCTCCCATGTGATTGTCTTACCATACCTGACTTGCCGAAGTATTCACGAATTATCCGCAGCTACGCCCGGAAATGCCTATCTTTAGGTGGAGACGAACGCATACCTGCCCCGGGGTGTCGAACGAAGACATTCAATGCGGAGCAGGTTATTGCCGCAGCGGGGCGCAAGAACAGTTGAACGGGCGGAAACGCCCGGGGCTGCCGGATGACTCGGACCTGTCGACGTGTTCCGGCAAAGATAGACAGGATGAAACCCATGGCGCCAGTCGCACTCGTAACGGGTTCGAGCCGGGGGATCGGCCGGGCAATCGCATGTTGTCTGGCCGACGCCGGTTATGACATCGTCGTCAATTACGAAAAAAACCGGGATGCCGCGAAGCAGACTGCCGGCGAGATCCGAAAGAGAAATCGCCGGCCGCGCATCTGCGGCGCGTCTGTCGCGGTTCCCGAGGAAAGCCGGCGCCTGGTCGAGTTTACGATGGAAGCGTTCGGCCGTATCGACCTGCTCGTGAACAACGCCGGCATCGCCCCGCGCGCACGTGCGGATATCCTCGAAACGACGCCGGAAAGTTACGATGAGGTTCTGGACACCAACCTCAAGGGCCCCTACTTCCTGACACAGCTCGCTGCCACGCGTATGATTCAACTCACCGGAAACGGGATCGTGCCGAAGGCCAGAATCGTCAACATCACGTCGATCTCAGCCTTCGCGGGCTCCACGTCCAGGGGCGAATACTGCGTCTCCAAGGCGGGCCTCAGCATGATGACAATGCTCTTCGCGGTCAGATTGGCGGAACACGGAATCACCGTCAATGAAATCCAGCCCGGCATCATCAGAACGGATATGACGGGCCCGGTCAGAAAGAATTACGACCGGCGAATCGCGGAAGGCCTTACGCCCATCCGGCGCTGGGGCGTGCCCGAAGACGTTGGGAAAGCCGTAGCCGCCGTGGCGCTGGGTTATTTCGATTTTACAACAGGCGCCGCGATCCCGGTCGACGGCGGCTTTCACCTGCGGCGCCTCTGATTCCTGGAAAGCATCTGTTCTCGACCGGGAAATTGACTTATCTGCAGTCCGTCGTTATATTTTAAACGACCTGTCAACGTCGGGTCTTGTGTTTTTCGAAGAGCCGCTTCGCAGGCAACAAACGCGGGATCAGGGCCCGTTTCAGCGGTATTCAGCGGTCGTCTATCCGCCTGCGAGTTCAAGAGACGCGGGCTTTAAATTCGGGTGAGGCCTTATGTTAAAGGGGATCTTCAAGCGCGACGAGGAAGAAAACCCGGCTTCGAGTCGAGAGAAACAAATCGTTATCGAGGGCCAAACGGAAGAAGTGGAAGAAGCCATGCACCTGCTTTCCGAGACCGACTCGGACGACCTCGACGAAACGATGGAAGAGATCGACGCCGCCGTCAGGAAGGCCGCCAAGACCACACTCCAGGACATTCGGATGATGGAGGAAGGCCGTTGTCCGGCCTGCGGCCAGAAGACGCGGCAGTTCCTCTTTACCAGCGTCTGCGCAGGCTGCGGATGGTTTTCGTTCATCTCGCCCGAAGAGGGCAAGTCCATCATCCACCTCAAAACCGGGCATAATATCGAATGCGGCACCACGTTCGACACCCAGGGCGACTATATCCTGGGAATTACGGACGGCGTGGTACGCGCGAAAGTCACCAAAGATAACGTGCAGCACATCGAATACGTCTGGTCCGACGAGGAAATCGAAAAAAAGCGCACGGCGCGCGCGCGCGAGCAGGCCGGCATCTGCAGCTGGTGTGAAAAGAGCCTGATACAGGCCGAAGAGGACGTCATCGTCACCTACGCCGCTTTCGGCAGCTATCAGGATCGCTACGTTTTCTGCTCGAAGCACTGTTCGGAGGCGTTTCAGGGCCAGTACCCGATCCGGGTGCACAAGAACTGCTACCACCGGCCCTGTCCGGATTGCGACCTGTGCATCAAGAAATACAGCGGTGACGACGAGACGCTTCTCCGTCAGCTCCAAACGGTTGGCGAATAGGTACGGCCCGGACCTGTCGTCGCTTCGCGTCGCCGGCGGTCCCGCCCGGTGCTCACTTCTCTCGCGACGATTCATCTTCAGCCGACTGGCGCTCACCGGCCCGGAGGTCGGCGCCGCGCCCGGACACGTCGGCGTACGCCGCGGCCGGACGCTGCTGCTCGTCGTAAAGCCGGCCGTATACCCCTCCCTGAGAGAGCAGCTCCTCGTGGGTTCCCCATCCCGCCATTCGTCCATTGTCGAGTACCAGAATCCTGTCCGTACGGGTTGCCGTTGAAATCCGGTGGGTGATTACAAATGTCGTCCGTCCGTCCATGACCCGATCCAGGGTTTTCTGGATTCGGGCCTCGGTACCGGCATCCAGCGCCGATGTGGTATCGTCCAGGATCAGGATGGCAGGGTCGGTCAGGATCGCCATCGCCAGCGCCAGGCGCTGCTTTTGTCCCCCCGACAGATTGCTGCCGCCCTCCTCGACCCGGGCCTCGTATTTCTCCGGCTGGCTCATAATGAATTCGTGCAACTCAGCCCGTCTGGCGGCCTCCATGATCTGTTCCGGGGTTGCGCCGTCCCGGCCGTATACGATGTTCTGGGCGATCGTACCGGAAAACAGCACGGGTTCCTGCGGCACCATGCTGACGTGCCTCCGGATGCTCGAAATCCGTATATCGCGAATGTCGTAATCATCAAGCAGAATACTCCCGCCGGTCGGTTCGTAGAGCCTCAGCAACAGGCTCAATAACGTGCTTTTGCCGGCGCCGGAAGGCCCCACAACCGCCACGGAAGTGCCCGGCCCGACCGAAAAGGTCAGGTCCTCTATTACGTCTCCCGCGACCGCGCTGTATTGAAACCGGACGTGCCGGAAAATGACTCGACCCCGGACCCGTTTCAGTTGAATCGCGTTGGGCCGGTCCCGGATGGAGATCTCCTCGTCGAGGACTTCGAATACCCTGGAGATGACGACAGCCATCTGCCGGAAGACCATATTCACGTTTGCTAGCGCCACCAGCGGCATAAACAGACTGGAAAGCGACATATTGAAGAAGATCAGTTCGCCAACCGTCAGATCGCCGCTTCGAACCATCAGCGCGCCCCAATACAGGATGAGCGCAACGGCGATAGCGCTTATGGACGCGCAGGCGGCGCGAAGACTTGCGTTCAACATTGAATTGCGGAATGAAAGCCGGAAAATGGTGACCAGGCGTTTGAAGAACATCCTGCGTTCGTACCGTTCTTTCGCGAACGAATAGACCACCCGGATGCCTCGAACCCGCTCCTCCAGAATGCCGTACGTGTCCGAATACGCTTCCCGCATGCGGGCGAAAGTCTCCGAAACCGGCCGTTGGAACAGCTTGTAGGTAACCGCGTACAGGGGCAGCGCCACGAAAGCCAGCAGCGCGAGTTCCACGTTTATCAGCAGCAGGACGACAATGCCTATCAGCACCTTGGCCACATGGCCGATCGCTTCGACGAGCGTCGTGGTGACTTCGCTTTCCAGCAGTTGAACATCGTCCAGTATTCGCGCCATGATCTTGCCGGTCTGCTTCCTGTCGAAGAAAGTCATCTGCAGTTTCTGCACCTTCTGGTGAAGGTCGAGCCGCACGCGGTACACAATCCGGTTACCCACAAAGGCCAGATTGTAGTTGAACAGCCACGTCATTCCCGCGAAAAGGAACCGCACGGTCAGGTAGAGGGCGAACACGGCCCAGAGCCATCTGATTTTTTCGGTGCGGCTTTTCGTCGCCGCCGGGCGGTCCGCATCCCACTCACGCGGCAGCACGCGCTCAGGGTCGCGCGCCGTGCGTTCTTCCACCGAATCCGCCGGAGGCCTGCCAATCGGCCTGCCGCGGTCCGTCTCCTCCGACACGGGCCTGATCTGCAGGACGTTGTCGACGGTTGTCTTGGTAATGAATCCGAGAACGTAAAAGTACGATCCGGATATGCCGGCCAACCCCATCACCAGAGCAACGCGAAAGCGAAACGGCCGTACATAGGTCCTGATGAATCTGGCGAAATTAGAGTCCATAACCCACGCCCGCCGCACCGCGTACGGCGTTTTTCGGCCAATGCGTACCTCAACCCGCGCTTTCCACTGCCGCACTGCCGGCGAACTGCTGGTCGATGAGGCTCCTGTATTTTCCGTTCGGAATTGTCATCAACGATTCGTGATTGCCGCGTTCGACGATTTCACCCCGGTCCATCACCAGGATCAGATCCGCGTTCACAACGGTTGAAAGCCTGTGCGCGATGATGAAGGAGGTCCGCCCCGTCAGGACGTTGGCCATGGCTTTCTGTATAAGCGCCTCTGAGAGCGAGTCCAGGGCCGACGTGGCCTCGTCCAGGATCATTATCGCAGGATCGGTCAGCACCGCCCGGGCAATGGCGAGTCGCTGCTTTTCTCCCACCGAAAGCCTGATGCCGCCATCTCCCACCGTGGTGTCGTATCCGTCCTGCGCCCGCATCGCGAATTCGTGGATTTCGCCGACCTTCGCGGCGTCTACGATCTGCCGTTCAGATGCCCCGGAGTTACCGTAACTGAGATTTTCACGCAGTGTCGTGTTGAAGAGCACGGAGTCCTGCAGTACCTGCCCCACCTGTTTCCGCAGCGACGTCATCCGCACATCCCGAATATCGTGTCCGTCCACCGTGATGGCGCCTCCAGTAACGTCGTAATAGCGCATCAGCAGGCTGGTCAGCGTGGACTTGCCGCATCCGGTATGGCCCACAAGCGCCACCATCTGACCCGGACGAACGTCAAGACAGATGTCTTTCAATACGGGCTCCCCGGTATTGTACTCGAACCAGACGCGGTCGAACACGACGTGCCCGCGCACCGGCGGAAGATCCTCGGCGTGTCCGGCGTCCCGGATTTCAACCGGATGATCCAGCACTTCGTAGATTCGATCCACGGAGACCATCATCTGTTCAAATCGAATGCCGACGCTCAACAGGTTCAATATCGGCTCGAATACACGCATTGCGTACGAGAGGAACGCCATAACCGCGCCGTAGGTCATCTCTCCCTGAATGACGAAATAACAGCCCAGGCAGAAAATGAGGGTGTTGCGGAGCCCGGAGACCACCCAGAAGCCGGCGCTCGCCGACGCCCGGTGCGTCTGTGTCTGCATCGCGAACGACAGTCCCTCCCTGGTTTCCGCCGCGAACGCCCGGTCTTCGCGTCTTTCCCGCCCGTAGGACTTTACCAGCCTGGCCCCGCTGAGTCTTTCCTGCAGCCCAACGGACACATCGTCCATTTTCTGCCGCCACCGCCGGCTGGATACACGTATCGGCCCGATGAAAATCCTGTAATTGACAAGGTACAGAGGAATGAGAACGGTCATCAGCAGCGCCAGTTTCCAGTTCAACCCGTAACAGATGCCCACGGCCGCGACAACCGACACGAAATCCGTAATCACGCGCAGCATCTGCATTGAGACCATCTGCCGCACCGTTGCGACGTCGCCCATCATCCGCGACATGACTTTGCCGGTGCCCATTTCTTCATGGAAACTCAGGGAAAGCCGGAACACATGCTCGTACAACGTCAGGCGAACCTTCATGATCAGGCGATTGGCGACGTATGAGAACGTAAGCGCGTTCGCCACCCGCAGGCCAGCGGCGAGCGCGGGGACGAGGATCAGTAACGCCAGGGCCGCCTCCAGCATTTCCCATCGGCCCACAACGATAACCTCGTCAACGATATACATGGTGATCAGCGGCGGCGCCATTTCAAGAAACGCCAGCAGAACGATCAGGCCGAGCGCAGCTGCCAGACGAGGTGCGTACGGACGCACGAATCGGAGCAGCTTTTTGAAATTCTCAGTTTTCGAACGCGGTTCCACCGTAGATTCTCCCACGCCGTGTGCGAGAATTTTCGTGATCGAGGTCTGCCGGAAGGCAGCTTAACTGTTTAATATACCAAAATTCGGGATTTCTTCTTTCGGCAATCGAAGGACGTCCCGTACCTACGGAGCATGCTTCCGTTCGAGCAGTGGAGCCGCGTCCACCGAAGAGCCGCATGATCCGCTCGAGAGCATCTTCGGAATCTTCCCGCCGCCGCCGACCGGGCCGCTTTTTCTTGCATGTCCGCGCGAGTTCAGATATGATTTAACCGACAATCCCCGATGATGCGGGCTTTCGGGTCCGTTTCAGAAATTGAGCCCCCGTCAATAGCCTCGAAAACCGTTGCCGATTGCTGGATCCTTGTTAACATGGACGTATCCGGTCTCACAATTTCCCAGGTCCGGGATCTGCTCCGTTGTCCGGATGGAGTCAACACGGTTCTTCTGGATTCACTGGATGCCGATCCTCGCGCCGGCGTGCGCCGTCTGGCCCTCAGGGAGCGTCGCCGCCGAAAATCCGTCGTGGCGGAACGCGCACGGCTGGAAAAAATGCGGGTTCTGGAAAAACGACTGCATGCGCGGGGCCTTCACCGCATCGCCGGTGTGGACGAAGCCGGTCGCGGGCCCCTGGCCGGCCCGGTGGTGGCCGCTGCGGTGATCCTTCCCCGTGAGGCACTGATCCCCGGCCTGAACGACTCCAAAGTGCTCACACCGGACAGACGGTCGAGACTTTACGAAAGGATCACCGAAACCGCCGTCGCCCTTGGCATCGGTGAAGCGTCTGCGGCGGAAATCGACCGCATCAATATCCTGCAGGCCACCTATCTCGCCATGCGCCGCGCGATCAAAGGGCTCGGCGTCCCACCCGATCGCGTTCTTGTGGACGGCCCCGGGGTGCCGGGGAGTCCCTTTCCCGAATCCGCCGTGATCGACGGTGATGCCGCTTCACTGTCCATTTCGGCCGCATCCATACTCGCCAAAGTCACAAGAGACCGCAAGATGGCTGTCTTCCACAGCGAATTTCCGGAATACGGTTTCGCAAACCACAAGGGGTACGGCAGCGCGGACCACCGGCGGGCCCTCCGCGTACATGGTCCGTGCCGGATTCACCGGCTGTCCTTCCGAGGCGTGCGGTCCGACTCCGATTCCGAGAGCGCGTTGGAATCGGCCGGAACAGCCGGCGGCGCGACGGGAAAGGATGGACGTCCGCCTCGCGCCGCGATTGCGCAATCTCAACTCTTCCGGACCGGCACGAGGGGCGAGAACGCGGCCGCGGCCACGCTCGCAAGAACGGGGTACCGGATTCTCCGTCGAAATTATCGGGCGGCTGGAGGAGAAGTCGATCTGATCGTATCCAACGATCATGCGATCGCGTTTGTCGAAGTGAAGACCCGCGCATCAGAGGGCTTCGGCCCGCCCGAAATCCGCGTGACGCCTGAAAAACAGCGCCAGATCGCACGTGTCGCCAGGGCGTATCTTCAACGCCACCCTTCGCCCGGCCTGGCGCCACGTTTCGACGTGGTCGCCGTCCACTACCGCGGCGGTTCGCCTCGAATCCGGCACCTCGAATCCGCATTCCGGCCGGAAATCTGATAAATCTTGACATCGGGTCGACTTGTGTGTATGTTTGTCGATTTGGCTGAAAATCAAGGGCTTACCCTACTGAAACCGGAAAACAATGGCAACAGACCTCATCCCCCGCGTCAAGGGCGTCAGGGATTTCTACCCTGAAGACTGGGCCCTGCAAAAGTGGCTGGGCGATACATGCATCGGGCTTGGCGCCGGCTTCGGCTACCAGGAATACGAGGGTCCCATCCTGGAGCACCTGGACCTCTACCTGGGCAAGACCAGCGAGGAAATCGTGGGCCGGCAGACGTTCATGCTGTCCGGACGCGACGAAAAGCCCCTGGTCCTTCGTCCGGAACTTACGCCGACCCTGGCGCGCATGGTGGCGGCGCGGGAAGATCGGCTGGTCTTTCCGTTGCGGTGGCAATCGTTCGGACGATTCTATCGATACGAACGCCCGCAACGCGGCAGGGGAAGGTCCTTCTTTCAGTGGAACATCGACCTGCTCGGAAGCGATACGCTTCATGCCGACGTCGAAGTCGTCTCGATCGCCTGCGAGCTATTGAGGACCCTCGGATTGTCTCCCGATCAGGTGACCGTAAGGCTCAACGATCGTCAGGGCCTCGAATCCCACCTGATCGGGTCCCTCGGTCTTCACGCCGGGCAGATCCGGCCCTTGTTCGCCATCGTCGACCGGATCGACCGGATGCCTTTCGAGAAATTCAGCGGCGGGCTTGCGGAGCTCGGTCTGGGTTCAGATCAGATCGATGGGCTTGTCAAGGCGCTGGAAAGTAAGGATCCGGGGTTTTCACCTCGTCTTGAACGTGTGGTCCGGCTGCTTGAAATGAACGACGTCTCGGACTATGTGGAGCCCGACCCAAAGATCGTTCGCGGATTCGACTATTACACCGGCATCGTTTTCGAAGCCTGGGCGAAGGGTTCACTCAGGCGCGCCCTTTACGGTGGCGGGCGATACGATAATCTGACCCTGCAGGTCGGCGGCAGGAAGCCGGTGCCGGGCGTCGGTTTTGCGGTTGGCGACATGGCAATTACCGAACTGCTGAAAGAATCTGAACTGCTTGAGAGCATATCCACGCCTGTTCCGGACCTGCTGGTATCCGTCTTTTCGGAAGAAACGGCAGAAGACGCTGCGGCCTATGCCCGCCTGGCCAGGTCGCAGGGTCTGGCCGTTGAATTCGGTCTGAAACCCGGTCAGCGCCTTGACAGGCAACTGAAATACGCTGACCGTAAGGGCATCCCGTTCGTAACGATCATCGGTCCTGACGAAATTCGGTCAAAGACAGTCCTGCTGAAGAATCTGGCGACCGGCGAACAGACCCTTCTGCCATCGGACAACGTCTGCAAACTCGCAGAACACATCAGGAAAACGCGTTAACACTGGCTACATGGGCGCGGGCAGGCCTCGCAGGCATTCTCGCGTAACGATTCGTACAACTACCGGAGCCTTGAATATGGCGGAATCCCTTGGCGACTGGAAACGCACGCACTCCTGTGGCGACCTGCGCGCCCGCGATATAGGCAGACAGGTCACCCTGATGGGGTGGGTCTCCAAGCGCAGGGATCACGGCGGCGTGATATTTGCCGACCTGCGCGATCGGGACGGGCTGACGCAGGTTGTGTTTCGACCCGATCTGAATCCCGGGATCCACCGGAAGGCGGAAGCCATTCGGAATGAATTCGTCCTCGCGATCAGAGGAACGGTGGAATCGCGTCCGGAAGGCATGGCCAACCCCAACCTGCCCACGGGCGAAATCGACGTCGAGGCGTCGGAACTGAAAATTTTGAATGAATCGGAAACGCCGCCGTTTCTCATCGAAGCTGAGTCGGACGCCAACGAAGAGATCCGGCTCCGCCATCGTTACCTCGACCTTCGCCGTCCGGATCTGCAGGCCGACATCCTGCTGCGGCACCGCATATCGCAGGCAACGCGAAGATTCCTTTCGGACGACGGCTTTATCGAGGTCGAAACCCCGTTTCTTATGAAAAGTACGCCGGAAGGAGCGCGTGACTATCTGGTGCCCAGCCGGATCAACCCGGGTCACTTCTACGCGCTGCCACAATCCCCGCAAACCTACAAGCAACTGATCATGGTGGCAGGATTCGACCGGTATTTTCAAATCGTGCGCTGCTTCAGGGACGAAGACCTGCGAGGCGACCGGCAGCCGGAATTCACGCAAATTGACATTGAGATGTCATTCGTGAACGAAGAAGACGTCATTGAGGCAGCCGAGCGGCTCACTGCCGGCCTCTTCAAGGCAATTCTGGATATCGACCTGCCTCGCCCCTTTCCCCGCCTCACCCACAGGGAAGCGATCGACACCTACGGATCCGACAAGCCGGACACCCGATTCGGCTTTGAAATCGTCGACCTGGCCGCGGCGGCCGAGGCATCCGACTTTCAGGTGTTCAAACGGGTGCTCTCCGACGGCGGCCAGGTTCGCGGAATCAACGCGAAGGGATGCGGCGCGTTCTCGCGCAAACAGATTGACGATCTGGGCGTCTTTGCCGGCGAATTCGGCGCCAGGGGACTCGCGTGGATCAGGGTGACCGAAGGCGGTCTGGAGTCGGCCATCGTAAAATTCTTCCCTGAACAGGCGCAAGTCCTCCTGAAGCGGGCCCTCAAGGCCGAACCAGGCGATCTGCTGCTGTTCGCGGCCGACCAGCCGGCGGTTGTGGCGGAGGTACTCGGCAACCTTCGTCTGAAACTGGCGGATCAGCTGAATCTGCTGGACCGCGATCATTTCAGCTTCGGCTGGGTTACGCATTTCCCCCTGGTGGAATGGGACCCGCGCGAGAAACGCTACGCGGCGTGCCACCACCCGTTCACCTCGCCCCTGGACGAGGACATCGGCAGAATGGAAACCGACCCCGCGGGCGTGCGGGCGCGGGCATACGACCTCGTGCTGAACGGGAACGAAATTGCAGGAGGAAGCATTCGTATCCACCGAAGGGAAATTCAGGAAAAAATGTTCGACCTTCTTGACATCTATCCGGCTGAGGCGGAAGAAAAGTTCGGTTTTCTCCTCGATGCGTTCCGGTATGGTGCGCCTCCCCACGGCGGAATCGCCTTCGGGTACGATCGCCTGGTCGCACTGATGGCGGGGCGGGACTTCATCCGCGATGTGATCGCCTTTCCCAAAACCAACAATGCCGCCTCCCTGATGGACGGCGCTCCGTCAGCGGTCGACGCGGACCAGTTGAGAGAACTCGGAATCCGGTTGGCGGGCGGTGAATCGACCCGTCACTGAACCCGATATATGCGTATTTCCGCAAGCGTTCATGTGGATTTTTTTCTTGACTTCAGCCCTTTCTTGTAGTAATTTGGTGGCATAAATGTAGCCCCGTCAGACGGTGATTTGGCGCGTATTTTTGCAGCGTTAACCGTAGTCGCCGTTTTCGGTTTGCCTGTCAAACCATCGTCCCATCAACGCATGAACACGTGTCCCCAAGGAGACATCGATGGCAAAGCGCAACTTGATGGATCGCTTTACGGGATTTGGCGTCGTGCTGGCGCTGTTCCTGCTGCCCCTTCTGTCGGGCTGTCATATCATGGCATCCGAAGAAGACCTCCAGATGCTGGAGGAGGCGCGGAACAACGCGCGAGCGGCCGAAGCGGATCTGAATGCCTGTCGGCAGAAGCGGGCTGAACTGGAACGCACATTGGCCGAGAAGAAACAGGAACTTCAAAGACTGACCGCCGATAGGGACGCCGTGCAGAACGCCATGAATCCGTAATGGAAAGGAGTTTCCAGTGAAGAATCGTAAACACATCGGGTTTTCGCTTGTCTGCACCGCGCTGGCAGTAGCCCTCGTTCCGCTGGCCGCCTTTGCCCAGTCGGACGGAATGACGTACGAAGAGTATGAAATGCAGCTTGCAAGCGTGCAGCAGGAGATTCAGGAAATCAAGCAGAAAACACAGGAGTGCAAAGACGCGGGCGACAAGGTCGCACAGCAGATCGCCGACGTCGATGCCCGGATTGCAAGTACAATGCAGGAGATCCTGGATCTGGTCGGCTGTCCCGATCAGGCCTGCATCGACGCCTACATGGCCGCACTGGATCGTGTCGAGGGTCAGTTGAGGGCCCTGATGAATCTTCCCGATGCCGATCTCTTCGACCAGCGTGACCACTTCGATTCAATCTCCGAAGAGGTCGAGGGCCTCAAGCAGAACAAGATCCGCCATCTTCCCAAAGCGAGCATGAAGCTCAAGAGCATCGTGCAGCTGGTTGAGAGAATCGCCGCGCGGATGCCCGCGAAGAAGATCAAGGACTACACCGTGCTTCGCAACGACAATCTCTGGAACATCGCCAAGAGCGAGGATATATACGACAACGCCTACCTCTGGCCCCGCATCTATCTCGAAAACCGCGACAAGATCAGGCATCCGGATCTGATCTACCCCGATTGGGTGCTGCAGATTCCATTTGGCGTAGACAGAGGCCAGCACCTGGTCCTCCAGGGGCATACACTTACAAGTATTGCCGGCATGATCTACAACGACCCGACGAGATGGCACCGCATTTATCGGGCGAACAAATCGCAGATCAGGGATCCAAACCTGATCTTCCCTGCGCAGGTCATCGACGTACCTGAAGACTGACAGATATCGGGACCCCACGGCTCCGAACCGCGGAGAACTGCGTCCTCAAAAAATGGAAAGCGACTCACACCACGAATAAGACTTCTGAAAAGCTCTCGTTCCCGGAGTCTGGCCGGAACGAGGGCTTTTTTTATTTGTGAAAAGACCTGACCTGTTGAGAAATCCAACCTTATCTCATCAGCTGTCTATTCAGGGCGTTGATCCCCTCACACTGTACGGGCACAACGACGTCAACCTTCTGGCGCTCGAAGCCAGATACGGCGTCCACGTTACCGCCCGCGGCGAAACCGTCACGATCACGGGCCCCGCGTACAAGGTCCGGCATGTTTCCGGACTGCTGGAGGAGATGGTCTCGTGCCTGCGGCGAGGCGACGCCCCCGAACAGGCAGACGGGTCGAGGCATACAGATCACGACAAGGGTCCGTCCGCCGCGAAAGAGACCGTACTGGTCACCCAGAAATGCGTAATTCGGCCCCGTTCGGACGCTCAACGGCAATATGTGACCGGAATTGAGAAATTCGACATCGTCTTCGGAATCGGCCCCGCCGGGACCGGCAAGACCTACCTCGCGGTCGCCTGCGCCGCGGCGGCTCTGAAGCGCAAGGAAGTTTCGAGGATCATCCTGACCCGTCCCGCGGTTGAGGCCGGAGAAAACCTCGGCTTCCTGCCAGGCGACATCCATGACAAGGTCGATCCCTATCTGCGCCCGTTGTACGACGCACTGCGGGACATGATTCCCGGCGAACACATGCAACACCTGCTCGAAAACCGGACACTGGAAATCGCACCGCTGGCATTCATGCGGGGACGTACGCTCAACAACGCGTTCGTCATTCTGGATGAAGCCCAGAATACGACCATCAGCCAGATGAAGATGTTTCTCACGCGGTTGGGCGCAAACTCCAAGGCGGTTGTCAATGGCGACGTGACTCAGATCGACCTGCCAACCGACGAAGTGTCCGGACTTGTACATGGTCATCAGATTCTCTCGCATATCGAGGCCGTGCGGTTCGTGCAATTCACGGAGAAGGATGTCGTACGTCACGCCCTGGTCCGAAAGATCATCTCCGCATACGACCGGTATGAGAATGAAATAAAGCTCCGGTCGGCGGATGGCCCCGACCTGAACAACGGCGCTGAAGCGCGTGATGTTTAAGTAACCGGGTGACCCGCTCTATGATACGTCGTCTCCGACAACTTCTCCTGTACACAGGACTCGTGGAATCGGACGCAGCCAATGACGACCGAGGTGCGCCAACACGGCGCAAGCTTCGGCTGCGCCCGAGGGTTCTGTTGCGCATCGGACTCATGTTGACCCTGGTTGCCCTGCTGACGTATTTTTTCCCGATTGCCAGAACGGACTTTGAACACGGCGCCTTCAGTGAGGGTACAATCGCCCCCTATGAAGTCATTGCGCCGGAAAACTTCAAGGTGCTCAAGAACGAAACCGAATACGCCAGGGAAGTGGAGGCGGCCCGTGACGACGTACTTCCGGTCGTAATCCTGGATGCGGAGGTGTCGGCCGATCGGCAACGCTCGCTCGACGGATTCCTGGAAGATCTGAATCAGGTGAGCGTTCTGGCCGTTCCGGATTCGGCCGTTCATCACCTCCAACAGGCCCACTCGGAAATCGGCTCGGTGTCCCAGGTGAGCCTGCGCTTTCTGATCAACCAGGCAGCCAACTACCCCACCGGATTTGAAAGGCTTCGTTCAACCGTCCGCGAATTGCTGGTATCCAGTTACACCGCCGGCGTTCTGAACCGGGACTCTGAAATCCTCGGCTCCGACGGCAGAGAGGTGGTCCTCGTCGAGGGGGACCGGGAGCGCCGTATAACGTCAGAGCCCATCCGGGGCCTGGAATGGTATGAGCGCAGCCTGCAGGATGAAATCGACACACAGTTTCCTCAAGGCACGCCTGCGGAAATAAAGTCTGTATACGAGCTTGTCGTCGTCTTTCTAACGCCCAATCTCACATACAACGTGGAAGAAACGGAACGGCGCAGAGACGAGGCTGCGGCGAGGATCTCGCCGTACAAGGGAACCGTCCTTGGCGGCGAACGCATCGTCGACAAACACGACCGGGTAACCTCGGATCACATGGACCAGTTGCGGTCTCTTTCCATTCACATGAACAGAGCAATCGACCGTGTCCCCTATCTGTACCATCTCCAGGTCGCGGCCCAGGCCGCGGTCAGCGCCCTGCTGATTGCCATTCTGTTCGTGTTTCTTCAGGTGTCGCGTCCAACGGTCATCGCGTCAACGTCCAACCTCGTCCTTTTCAGCATTCTGATCATCATGCCGTGCCTGGTCGCTTCATATGCTGCAACGGTGTCCGCGGTTACACCCTTGCTGGTGCCCGTCGCACTTTCGGTGATGCTGGCGACCGTACTCTTCGATACCGAAGTCGGCCTGGTCGTTTCATTTGTGTGCGCCACGTTGTGTGCGAGCATCGTGGGAAGCCTTTCGTTCGGCCTGATCTATCTGGTTACGGGCGCCGCCGGGGCTTACTCCGTGCGGCCGGTCAATCGCCGGAGCGACTTTTTCTACCGGTCCATCGCCTTCCTGGTTTGCGCCTACCTGCTTTCAACCCTGGCAACAGCGATCCTGTTGTTCAGCTATTCCAGCTTCGGAGAATCCTTCCAGAAAGTCAGGTGGGACCTGGTTCTGGGCACGTTCACGGCCTGTGCATCCTCCGTCCTCACCATCGGTCTCCTGCCGATCTTCGAAAGCGCATTCAGCGTGGTCACTGCCTACACGCTGCTCGAGCTCTCGGACCTGAACCGGCCATTGTTGCGCAATCTGGCCATTCGGGCACCCGGCACGTACAGTCACAGTATCATCATGGCGAGGCTTTCGGAGGCGGCCGCCGAAGCCACCGGAGCCAACGGCCTGCTGGCCCGGGTTGGATGTTATTACCATGACATCGGCAAGATGATCCGACCCCACTATTTCATCGAAAACCAGAAAGGCGTGAATCCGCACGATGAACTTCAGCCTCGTCTGAGCGCCCTGATTCTGATCTCCCACGTGAAGGACGGCATCAGTATGGCCGAAGAGGAAGGGCTTCCGCGGGTGATCATCGACATGATATCCCAGCATCACGGTACCAGCGAAATCGCAGGCTTCAAGAAGAGCGCCCTTGAAAGCAGCGCGCCGCACGAGGTGCGCGACGCCGACTTCCGGTACCCGGGACCGAGGCCCCAGACCCGCGAAGCAGGCATTGTCAGCCTGGCCGACGCGGTTGAATCCGCCAGACGCAGTCTCAATGCCAGTACCCCCGAAGAAACCCGGAAGATGGTTCAAACACTTGTGAAAGCAAGGTTTACAGCCGGGGAACTGGATGAGTGCGACCTCACGCTCAGAGACCTTACCCGGATTCAGGAAGCATTTCTGCCGATACTCGATGCCACCTGGCACAGCCGCGTTGCCTATCCGTGGCAGCACGAACGGAAGCGGGTTCAACTCGGGCGCAGGAGGGAAGTTCTTTGACACGGGTCCGTATCGAGCAGGAGGCGCCGCTTCCCGAAGCCTGTGACCGGACGGACCTTGTAGTCCTCCTCGACAGTGTGCTCGAGGAACACGGCGCCGGCGGCAGGGTCACGCTCGTTCTTGCCGACGACGCAACGCTTCGCCGTCTAAACGGGCAGTTCAAGGGCGAATTTGAGCCGACGGACGTTCTTTCCTTCGATCTGGCTGATCCGGTCCATCCCGACTGCGACGATCTGGGTGAAATCTACATTTCCGTGGATCGCGCCGCGTTACAGGCCCACGAAGGCTCAAGGCGCCTGTCCGATGAAATCGCCTGGCTCGCCATACACGGAATCCTGCATCTGCTGGGGTACCGACACGACTCACCCGGGTCCACGGCCTCGATGCGGAGCAGGGAGAGAGAGTATATCGCCCGGTTTCAAGCAGGTATACACCTGAAAGGAGTGTGAGTGCATTTTGGATGACTCCGAGTGGTTGGCCGCACTTGTCGCGGGCGGTTCTCTGGTCGTTACCGCGCTGATCGCCAGGATGGGCGCAATCGGCAGCACGATTTCACGCGCGACGCTTGAACGCCTCCGAGACGAAGCCGTACCACGCGCGAACCTTCTGCTGTCGATGTACCGCACAAGATACGCCCTGGGCATGACGGTCTCGTTTGGACAATCCTTGTCCATCGCGTTGGGTGCGCTTGCGTTCGCATTCCTGGTCGGATTCGGATTGCACGAGTTCGCATGGCCGCTACTCCGGGACCTTCTGAGCATCGTCGCGTTCGTACTCTTCTCTCTGCTGATCGCCAATGCAATCTCCTTCTACAAGCGCGAAGAGGGTTCCGACCGGCCCCTGCCGCACCTGATTGCCATTTACTATCCTCTGTATCTGCTGCTGTTGACCCCGGCGCTGCTCCTGCTGAAAACACGGAGTGTTTTTGTCAGCGAAACCGATACGAGGGCGATCAAGGAGGAAGAGCTGCGGCAGATCGTGGAAACCGAAACCGAGGAAGGCACCATTGAAGAGGAAGAGCGGGACATGATCGCCGGCATATTCGAGTTCGGCGATACGACCGTCAAGGAAGTGATGGTGCCGCGCATTGACATGGTGTGCGCCGAGATTTCCACCAGACCGGAGGAAATCCTGGCTCTGATCCAGGAGAAGCGCCATTCCCGCATTCCCATATACCGCGAACGCGTGGACCATATCGAAGGCGTGGTTTACGCCAAGGACCTGCTCGAGCTTCTAAGCACGGGACAGGCCTGGACGCCCGAGAACGCCATGAGAAAACCGTATTTCGCGCCTGAAAACAAGAAAATCGCGGAGTTGATGAGAGAGTTCAAAACCAACAAGGTGCACATGGCGATTGTCATCAACGAATTCGGCGGCACTTCCGGGCTGGTCACGCTCGAAGATCTCATTGAAGAGATCGTCGGCGAGATCCACGACGAATACGACGAGGAAGAGCAGTTGTTCCGCTGGGACGAAGACGGTCACGTGCTGGTTGCCGACGCACGGCTCGATATAGACGATCTCAATCTGATCCTGAACATAGAACTTCCACGCAACGGCTACGAAACCCTCGGGGGGTTCATCTACAACCACCTGGGTCGGGTACCGGGCCCCGAGGAGACGTTCGTTTTTGAAAACCTCACCCTGTGGGTCGAGGAAGTGGTCGGCCAACGCATTACCACGGTTCGGATCGTCAAACAGGAGCCCGACAGAAACAAGCAGGACAAAACCGAAGAAATCGCTTGACAAAACGTCCCGGATTGATAGATTCTCCTATATAGGACATCATGGGTCGCGGGGTGGAGCAGTCTGGTAGCTCGTTGGGCTCATAACCCAAAGGTCGCAGGTTCAAATCCTGCCCCCGCTACCAAAAAACAAGAAGGAGGCCGATAACTTTCGGCCTCCTTTAATTATTGTAGACAGAACTTACCTTTAATTATTGTAGACAGAACTTACCTTTAATCACTGCTGTCCAAGAACGGTGAGATTCTCAGAGAAGAGGTCCGAAAAAAGGCT
>JAPPJY010000091.1 GCA_028874335.1 Gemmatimonadota bacterium
TTTCCCGCCTTGACCGCCGCTTTTTCGCTCGCGCTCGGGAACTCGCCGGTAATTTAAAACAACTTCTGAGTACCGAAAGCAACGTACCGTCATTTTCCGGAAAGAAGGAACGTGTCATATGGCTTTCGGCGTCGCGGTGTTGGGGACCGGCCGCATCGGCGGCAGTTACATCGATGTCGTGAAGAAAACCCCCGGCGCAGACATAAAGGTTGTCGCTGAGCCCGGTAAAGATGCCGCGGCGCGTTGGCGGAGCCGGCACCCCGGCGTCGACTTCGTGTCAGACTACCGGGAAGCCCTTGAGCGTGACGACGTCGACGTTGTTATCGGGACCCTGCCGCACTGGCTCCACTACCAGGCGGCGCTGGATGCCGCGGCCGCGGGGACGCACATCTTCATGGAGAAGCCGCTCGCGGCCTGGGCGTGGCAGGCGGAGGAGATGCTGGCCGCGGCCAGGGAAAGCGGCATCAAGCTCATGACGGCGCACACGCAACGCTACTTCCCGGCCGTGAAGGCGATGAAGGACGTCGTGGACCGTGGCGACCTGGGGTCGGTGATCATGGTTTACGATATGTGGCACAAGCCTTACGTTCCGTACAAGCGGCCGGAGTGGATGCTGGACCGCGAGCGGGGCGGCGGCATGGGTCAGATGGACGGCACTCATCAGATCGACCGGCTGCTCTGGATCCTCGGGAAAGAAGTCGCGACCGTTTCGGCACGGCAGGGGCAGTTCACGTTTCCGAAGTCCGAACATCCGGCCATTGACTGCGACGATACCGGCATGTACTTTATCCGATGGAAGAGCGGAGTCGTCGCCACGGTAAGCAGGATCGCGTGGGAGCGCGGCGCCACGGAATACGGTGGCGACTGGTTCTTCACCCGGGGCATGGCGCGATTCCGGCTGCCCTATGGCGGCGGCGACGCGCCCGGGCTGTTCATCGCCGATACGGCCGACGGGACCTGGAGGCGCGAGTCCGTACCCGCACGCAACAGCCTGGTGGACGAATTCACGGATTTTATCGAATCGCTCGAACGGGGCGACTCGGATACGCCGATACCGCAGGTTCACGGCCTGAACGTACTGAAGGTACTCGAGGCAACCGAAGCATCCGCGCGCACCGGCCGCGAAGTTGACCTTGATTCGTAAGTCTTCGGGTACGTAAAATCGAATATGTGCTTGTAAATAAAGGCGATTAGACGGCGGATTACCAGGATACACCAGGTCACTGGACGTGAAGGAAGAAACGTCCTTCTATACGTCGATAACGCCCTGTTTCGGAGGGTTTTATCGCGTCGCCGCGTTGCTGTTTTTTTCGGATTGAGGTTGAGTTGAGTCTCAAATGAAAACCGGGGGGCAGGATGAAAGAAACGCGCACGTTCTTTGAGGAAAACGGTTACTACCTGGCCAAAGGCGTCTTTTCGCCCGATGAAGTCGGCCGGCTTGAGGATGAATTCGATCGCATTGTCCGCCAGCTCGGCAAAGACGCCGAGGGCGCTTCGAATGACAACGGTGTCTTTGGCACACGCAACGTGCAGCAGTATTCGGGCGTGTGGATGGCGGCCCTGCTTCACAGGAAGTTCCTCGACATCGTCGAACAGCTCATCGGTCCGGACATCGTACTCAACCATTCCACGCTCTTCGAGAAACGGATGACAACCGGTACGACGCCGTTCCATATGCACCAGGACTGGAGCTATCTGCCAACCGAGAAGAACACCATGATTGCGGGGATGATCCATATCAGCAAAGCCACGGAAGAAATGGGCTGCCTCAGAGTCTATCCCGGCTCGCACAGACACGGCAGGGTGGAGGGCTCTACCGCCACGAATGCCGAGTTCCACGAAAGGTTCCCGTTTGAAGGTTCCACCGCGATCGAGGCCGAGCCGGGCGACGTCACTTTTTTTGACTACTTCATCGTACATGGTTCGCCGTCCAACCGATCTGAAATACCGAGGAAGGTTGTGATTGCGCGGATGTTATCCGGTAAAGATCGGAAGGAGGACATCCACCAGTTCAGCGAGAACCTGGTGTTGCGTGGATGGAACTACCACACGACCGCCGCAACGGCCAGGAAGACGGTGGCCAACGCCTGAAAGCAGCCTGAACGGCTGCGCGTCGACGAGCGCGCCTGGGCGGACTGCTTGACGCGACCCTTTCCCGTCGATGTCATTTCAGAACAGCTTGCCGATTCATCGGATGAAATATTAATTTTTTAATTGACGAAATAGACACATTTCCATATATTAAATTATTAATATATATGATGAGGAGCAGGAGTCGGGAGGGTTGTGCTGCATTTCAGTTCTGACCGAATGCCTGACGATCGGGAATGATCCCATGCTGCAGTAGATCCTTCGTCGGCCTGCTCCGAATAGCAGTCTGCTCTCACGTGAAACGGACGTGTTTCCCCGATGTCGTACGCAGGCCTCCTCTGGATGACAGTACGGGCCAGGAAGTGAAGGATACGTTCGAAGACAGTTGCTACAACGCATGTCATTCAGAGCGGAGCGAAGAATCTCCCGTCTTCTCGAGTGTACGCGTAGCAAATGCCCTTTGAAGACGGACTTGTGCGCGGACACATTGCCAGGCGTTGCGGCCACCTATCCTCATTCCGACAGAACAACCAGGATGTGGGCAGACAGGAATGTCTGCCCCACCCTCACACCCGATTCCTGAGCAATACAATACACACTCGCAAGGAGGTGCGATATGATTACCGTTGTCCTAACATTCACGGCGCTTCTCCTGCCCGAATCGACGATGGCGAAGGCGACGCTGACGTTGGAAGGCGCTTCCACCGACAGTACGATTACCATCAGCTACGTCGTCCCGGAGTCATCGCACGTTCAGGTACGGATAGCTTCGGGAGTGGGCGTCCACGCTGCGCCACAGTTCGGATTCCAGGTGCCCGGGAGCTATACGATTGTGCTGGACAAATCAGATTTACCAAGCGGTAAATTTTCAGTTCAGCTTATACGGGATCGCGATAGGGACAAAGTGATTCGGCGGGGTTTTCTGCACAGCTCTTGGGGCGGGACCGTTACCTGGACAAAGGAAGAACAGGATCATTGGAATCGCAGCTTCGCGGTTACCTCGATCGACCCGGAAAAAGCCGTCGACTTTTGGGACGGGTTTTTTGCTCGTTATCCCAACTACGCGAATCGGGGTCTGGCTTTCGTATACTCAATTATGGCCAGGATTCCGGCGACCGACAGTGTCGACGTCCACGCGGCCGCGGATAGCGCAATAGCGTTGCTTCCGCATTCAGGGACTTACTACACAATCGGACGCATTCTGAGCGGATTGGATGGGCTACCTGACAGAAGATACGCGCATACCGCGCTGGCCTTCGCCGACAGCGCGATCAGTCAGGTCGCTGATGTGCCCAAACCCTACCGCAATGAGAAACTAGCTGGTTACCACCACCTCAAGGGTCACTGCCTGCAGCTTCTGAACAGATTCGAGAAGGCTGAGGCGGCTTATCTCGACGCAATCAGGATACTTGATTCGATGGATGGTTCCGGCACGTACGGAGATTTCGGTCATGGTGTGCTGGCATACCGGGGCCTCGCCTCGCTTCACGAGCAGCAAGGCAGGCACGGAAAGGCGATCGAATTCTACGAAAAAGCCGTTAGGAGTCACGCCAGGGATCCCGAACTGTGGATGGCCTTGCAGCGCAACTTTAGTCTCTTCCACGGGTCCGACGAGGGCTATGTGGATTACAGCCGTAAACTCGAGGCAGGCATTCGTGGCGACGCGCGGGAGAAGGATGACGACCTCGTGGGCAAGCCCCTCCCGGGATTTGTGCTGCCGCGGCTGGGTGGAGGCACGCTGTCGGTCGAAGATATTAAAGGCAACGTGATCGTCCTGAACTTCTGGGCGTTCTGGTGCGGACCCTGTATGGCGGAGTTGCCCGTACTGGCAAGGCTTGCTAACGAACCCTTTGCAAGCAACATAAAGGTGATCGCCGTTCACACGCCGCTGGAATACTATCCTGGAATCACAAAGGAGGAGTTCTCTGTGGTTGTTCGAAACGCCGTGAGCAAGTACGAGGGAACGTTTGATACCGTCTGGGACAGCAAGGAACAGAATTTCTCGGTGCGAACAGGCATTCACGCCATCCCGGTAACACTCGTCGCGGACAGAGGAGGGATCGTCCGATATAGGATGGTCGGCTTCGATCCGGAGACCGCCTACCGGAACCTCAGGGCCGTCGTGGATCGCCTGAGTGGTCACTCGGCGACACCCCGGTAGATCAGGGCGACCGGCCGGTCGCCCCTGCGCCTGGTGACGCAGTCAGGCCATGAGAACACGCCTGTGAGGGTGGGGCGGACATTCCTGTCTGCCCCTTTTTATTGTCATCCTGCCGAAATGGGCGCCGTCTTCAGGTTTCGGTTCATACGCCGGTGAACGCTTTGGCCTTGTCCTCATTTACGGCCGGCCGTGAGGAGCGCTCGCCGCGCAGCTCGCCCCACAGCGCGATCGCGATTCCCGTGAGGATGATGCCGCCGCCGATGAGTTGCGCGGGCATGGGCACCTCGCCCAGGATGAGTCCTGCGAAGAGTACGCCGGCCACGGGGGAGAACGACGACGCGGTGGCGATGTCGGCGGGGCGCACGCGCTTGATGCCGGAAAACCACGCCAGCTGACCGCAGGCCACCACGATGCCGCCGTAGAGGACCATCCAGCCCCAAAGCACCGGCGACAAGACGTCGGCGAAATGCTCGACGCCGAACAGGTAGAGACCGATTCCGAGGAAGAAGACTGCGCCAAGCAGGTTCCGGTATACGCTGAAGATACCCAGGGGGATCGTCTGAAGCTGCTTTCGGCCGATTTCCGCGCCGCATACCAGCAGTACGGTCGCGGTCGCCGCGAAGACCTCACCGCTGCCCACGCCGCCCCGCATTCGCGCCGCCGCCATGCTTTCCGGTGACGCGTCCATCTGCAGCAATAGCGTTGCCGCAACGCCCCCGACCGCGCACAACGCTCCGAATACCGCCGTTCCGCTCGATTTCTCCCGATAGAAAATCCAGGCCAGCAACAGGACAAGCGGGATTTCGATCGTCTCGATCAGGACGATATTGGTGACCGAGGTGCGCGAAATGGCCGTGAACATCATGGCTGGCGCGACCGCGCCCGACGTTAGCGCTAGGACCGTCTGAACCAGCCACTGTCGGCGCGACAGCCTTCGCAGACGGGCGGGGCGCCATTCCCGTTGATTGAGGGCAAACAGGGCAAGCGCCGCCACGAGGTTTCCGGCGAAGAGCAGGTTACAGAAGGAAATGGGATTGCGGCCGTCGATCAGGTTCGCCTGACCGATTTCAACCAGGCGCGCCACGACCGATGCGGCGGCGGCGAAGATCAGAATTGCAATCCACAGGTAGATTCTTCCCCAGGTCATCGGTCCTCCATTGCGGCGGGCCTCCGTTTTTCCGATCACACTCACGACGAGTGCGTGACGTATGCGCACGTTCTGTTGCGATCTCCCGCTTGACGCGGTTGAATCCGGGCGCTTTATTGTACCCAATACCGTGTTACCACGCAATCGTGTAATACCTCCTCCGGACAACCGAAGCCACGCGTTGACCTGTATCTCGAAAAGGAGAAAAATGAACGGGACAACCTCCGCGAAACTGACAGGCATGAGCCCGCAATTCCTGGTGGCCGACCTGGACCGGTCGATCGGATTCTATACCGGGCGACTCGGATTCGACCTGGACTTCCGGTACGAAGATTTCTACGCGGGAATCGTGCGGGATGGTCACTCGATCCATCTGAAACTCGCCGACGCGCCGCACGGCGAGAGGGAATTCCGTCTGGAGAATGAGCACCTGGACATCACGTTTACGGTAGACGATATCCGGACCGCGTATAAGGACGCGCAAAGCAAGTCCGTGCCGTTCACACAGCCGCTCAGGGAGATGCCCTACGGCCACGAATTCTACGTCACGGATCCCGACGGGTATATTCTGGCCTTTGTCGAGACCAAATAGCGCAGGCCGTGTCGATGGCGTTTGCAACGACGAAACGGGTCTTCCGATGGTTGTCGTCGGAATTGACATTGTCGACGGATTTTCTTATACGTATATTACACGTATATCTGGTTTCAGTGCCGTCTGAATCGGAGAAATACATATGCGCAAAAAACTGACCATCACCATTGATAGAGAAGTGTATGAAGGCCTGCATCAAATCATCGGCCGACGCCGCATCAGCCGCTTCGTAGAAACGCTGGTGCGCCCGCACGTGCTTCGCCCCGACCTCGAGAAGGCATACGCAGAGATGGCGCTCGACGAAGAACGGGAAGCCGAAGCCGCGGAATGGGCGGAAGCGACCGTGGGGGACGCATTCGATGCTCAGAGGTGAAGTATGGTGGGTGAGTTTCAACCCGTCCATTGGCGGCGAAGTCCGCAAGAGACGTCCCGCGATTATCGTGAGTAACGACGCATCCAACAGGCATTTGAATCGTGTTCAGGTTGTGCCGTTAACAAGCAATCTCGATCGCCTCTATCCCAGTGAAGCCTATGTGACTGTGAGTGAAGAAAGAAGCAAGGCGATGGCCGATCAGTTGACAACGGTAAGCAAACACCGGTTAACTACGCTTCAAGGGCGAATCTCCGTTTCGGATATGGAAAACGTGGAACGCGCGATAAGGATTCAGTTGGGCCTGTGACGACCGCGGGGCAGGTGTGCATTGTTCGAAATCGAGAAAACAAAAAAGGAGGGGATGTCAAACATATGGCAACCATCAACGCGAACTACAACAAACTTTCGGCCGGCTATCTGTTCCCGGAAATCGCGAGGCGGACCGGGGCATATCTGGACGATCACCCCGACGTTCACGTGATGCGCCTCGGCATCGGAAACACCACCGAGCCGCTGCCTCCAAGTGTGATTCGATATTTGCATCAAGCCGTGGACAATCTCGCGGCCGTCGACACCTATACAGGTTACGCAAACGGAAGTGAAGGAAATCTCGATCTCAGAGAGGCGATTGCCGGCCGATACGCGGAGCGCGGCGTTACGCTGGATCCGGACGAGATATTCGTGAGCGACGGCGGCAAGCCCGATTCCGCGAATATTCAGTCCATTTTCGGCCTGGACAACGTGGTGGCGGTCCAGGACCCGGCCTATCCCGTCTACGTAGACAGCAACGTGATCGCCGGTCGCACGGGGAAGTCGGAGGCGGGTCAGTACGAGGGTATCGTATACATGCCCTGCACCGAGGCGAACGGCTTCTTTCCCGAACTGCCGGCGGACAAGGTGGATCTGATCTACATCTGCAGCCCGAACAACCCGATCGGGTCCGTTGCAACCGCGAGTCAGCTTCAGACGTTTGTAGACTATGCCCGCGAACACCGGGCGGTGATCATTTTTGACGCGGCGTACTGCGCCTATATTTCGGACCCAAAGTTGCCGCACAGCATCTTCGAGGTCGACGGCGCAAGTTCCTGCGCGATCGAGATCAACAGCTTTTCCAAGGATACCGGTTTTACGGGCGTGCGGCTGGGCTGGACGGTCGTCCCCCGGGAACTCGCCGTGGAAGACGCCGGGTCCGGCGTTGTGAACGGGCTCTGGCGCAGGCGTCAGAATACGATGTTCAACGGCGCCTCCAATATCGTGCAGGGCGGCGGACTGGCGGTGTTTACGGAGGCGGGAAAGGCGGAGTGCGCCGCGATGGTCGCCTATTATATGGCCAACGCCGCGCGCATCCGTTCGGGACTGGAAAGGATGGGACTGACGGTCTATGGCGGGGTCCACGCGCCGTATCTCTGGATGAAGACGCCCGGGGGCATGGGTTCGTGGGAATTCTTCGACAAGCTGCTTTCCGAGGCGCGCGTCGTCGGTACTCCGGGAGCGGGATTCGGCCCGAGCGGCGAGGGTTTCTTCAGGTTGAGCGCATTCGGGCATCGTGAGGACATCGAGTCGGCCGTGGAGAGCATCGAGAGAAATCTTAGGCTGTAGACTGTTTCAGTTTAAGAAACATAAACAATCACCATTCTTGGCGCACATTTCTGATCGGCAAACGCCTTACGCGTGGGGCGCTGACCGCCAGCGGAATCGGTTACGCGTCGGAAGGATGAAAATGCGACTGCGGGTCCTTGTTTTCTGTATGTCGATGGGTATGGCCGTTCCGGGCGTCTCGGAGGAGAAGAAAGCGCCGTCAAGACTTACGGTTGCCTTCCGCTTTACCTCGGCGTTCGGCCAGAAGGGGGGCGGGGTCGGGCACTTTCACGAACCGTCCGCCATCGCCCTGGACTCGTTCGGCCATCTTTACGTGGCCGATACGGGAAACGATCGCATCCAGAAATTCGACACGGACGGGACGTATATGTCGGAAGTGGGCACCTTCGGCTGGGACCCCGGTCAATTCAGCCAGCCGGCGGGGGTTGCGGTGGGAAAGGGCGGGCTCGAGGTATGTGTCGCGGACGGGAGAAACAACCGCATCCAGATCTTCAGCCCGCACTTCCGCCTGCTGGGTGTGGTCGGAGGGCGGGACGTCGACGGTCCGATCAGGCTGGGGACCCTCGGCGGGATCGCGGTTTCCGAAGACGGTGAGCTTTACGTGTCGGACACCGATGCGGACCAGGTTGTACAGATCAGCGATTACAGCCCTTTGGAGAACCAGATCGGGGGGTACGGTTATGGCGCCGACCGGCTTCGGCGTCCGCTGGGACTCGCCGTCGGACAAAAGAATGAAGTCTACGTCTGTGACAGCGAAAACGACCGGGTCGCGATATTCGACCGATACGGAAGTTTCAGGAAGAGTCTGGCGGAAGGGTCGCTCTCCGAACCCGCCGGTGTGTGCACGGGGCCCGAGGACATACTGTTTGTGGCCGATACCGGGCATAACCGCATCGTGGTACTGGACCTTCGGAAGGGGGAGGTGGCCTCGCTGATCGGCGGGCCCGATGCCGGAGGGGGGCCGGGCGCATTCAGGGCGCCGGCGGACGTGGCATTCGGCGGCGGGAAGTTCCTCTTTGTTCTGGACGGCGGCAACCATCGCATTCAGAAGTTCGAAATGCTGATCAGCAGAAGGTAGGGTGTTCTGTCCGAACGTCCCAATCAGGACTCGGAAGGAGGGGCCGCGGGGTCTTGAGGGCCACGGTAAGAACCCGGCTTTCCTGACGTCGGACCCTTTTTTTTATGCTCAAACGCGTTTCCATCCTGCAGGTCTTCATAATCTGCGCCGGCCTGTTCACCACGGCAGGTGCGGCGCCGCCGCCTGAACGGCTGACCGTCTTCGATATGGAACGGACCATTCGGGCGGACGGCGGCCGTGGGCCCTTTCGTATTTCGGACCGGCCCATTCTGAAGGACAGCGAACGGGTCTGGGTGGGGGACAGCCTGCTCGTCAGGGACATGGACTACACCATGGACGACGCCGACGGTTTGCTGGTGCTGGCTCGGGCGCGGCCGCGCGGCATCGAGATTCTGGTCCGGTTCCGGCAGTTGCCCCGGGTGCTGTCCCGTGTTTACAGGCGTCGTGAACGAGACATCCAGCGTGCGCCGGTACGGTCGGCCCCGGCCAGCCGCCGGTGGCGAAGATCGAAAGCGAAGGCGCCCGAGGCATACGGCGAGGCGCAGTCACGTCTCGACGTGGGGGGCTCCAAGCGAGTTCAGGTCTCCGTTGGCGGGAATCGCGATCTGGAGCTCAGCCAGGCGCTGCGGGTCCACATAACGGGAGAGTTGGCGGACGGCGTCGAAGTAACCGCGCTGCTGTCCGACCGGAACCTTCCAATGGGGTTCGACGGAAGCACACGCAGCCTGCAGGAACTGGACCGCGTGATGTTTCAGGTCCGTTCGCGGAAGTTATCCGCATCCCTCGGCGATCTGGACGTAGCGTTTGACGGCACCACGTTCGGCAGGTACCGCCGCAGGCTTCAGGGCGCACACGTCGCGTTTTCGTCTTCCGGGACCGACCTGAAAGTCTTCGGGGCCGCCGCGGATGGACGCTGGATCAGCCACCGCCTCATTCCTGTCGAAGGATATCAGGGCCCGTACCGGTTGCCCGGCGACGCCGGGTCGGCGGGCGGATGGATTGTAGCGGGTTCGGAACGGGTCTGGCAGGACGGGCGTTTGTTGCGGCGTGGCGAAAGCCAGGACTACGTCGTGGATTACGAAATGTCCACAATCACGTTTACCCCCGTCAGACCGGTAACCGGACAGAGCCGCATTACCGTGGATTACCAATACGAGGCGCCCGGTTCGCGCCGGCGCCTGATGGGTGCGCGCGGCACGCTCGCGCTTTCCGGGGACCGGCTGAAGCTGGGGGGCACGTTCATACGGGAGGCTGACCGGGACGGCCCGGTCCCGGGTGTCGGCGTTTCCGCACCACCGTTTCAGCCGGTTCGACATCAGTTGGCTGTGATGGACGCGGCGTATGAACCGGTTGGGGGCGTACGGTTCGACGGCGAATTGGCGCTGAGCCACGCGCCCGAGCAGGTGGACGCGCATCAGCAGCGGCGTGGCCGCGCATTCAGGCTGGGACTGGATCTGTGGCCGGACGCGCTGCGTCTGGGCGGATATGGCATCGGGCGGTTTCGACTGACCGGGGCATTCAGGCAGATCGGCGCGCAGTTCCGCGGCATCGAGAGGCCCGTGAGGGTAACGCGCGAGGGGCGGTGGGGCTGGCAGGCCGACGGTCCGCAGGCCGGAGACCGGATAGGCGAAGTCGCATTGCAGTACGCCCTGAGGCCCGGCATCCGGTTCGACGCCGGCTTCGGCAGGCGCCACGGAAAGGTGAACGCGGTCCGGCGCGACGTCGGGCTGCAGATTTCCGATGCGCGCGGGCCCCAGGTATTCTATCGATTCGACGAGGTGTCCCACGGGTCCGGAATGTTAGCCCGGCATCGGGGACGCATCCGGGCGCGTGTGCGAGGGATTTCGCCGGGGTTTCGTTTCGAGTCGGAAACGGCAACGGGGTCGTCGGTACCTCATTCCACGCTGTTCTACGCCACCGCGCCCGATTCCGCACATCGCGGAATACGCATCCGGGCGGGGGCGATGGACCTCTCGACGCGCGTGATGGACGCGCTGGCATGGACCTCGGAGATTTCAATCCGGAGGATACACCTCCTGGAGCGTGCGTGGCAGGACAGCCTGCGGGCATGGACGACGACCCACCGCGCCTCGATGTCCGGCTGGCGCGGGCTGTCGTTTTCCGGGGAGTACAGCAGGAGCAGGACGAATTCGCCCCTGTATCCGGAGAACGGGCGGATGACGGACCTTGCCCGCGTAAGATGGGGGTACGACGTCCTGAAAGGCGCGGTTTCGCACAGATTCTCCTATCGGATCTCCAGTACCGGGGCGCCGGACGGCGAGCCGGTGTTTATCGATGTCGGACGCGGTAGAGGCACGCATGCGTGGGAAGACGTGGACGGCGACGGGCGCCGGGATCCGGAGGAATTCGTGGCCGACACGGATGGCGAGTACGTGCGGTTCTTCAGTCCGTCCGTTGGGTTCCGCCCCGTGCGTGATGCGGCTCTCGCGGCGCGGACTGAGCTTGTATTCAAGCGTTTGCTGCGATCTCCGAATGGGTTGTGGCCGCGACTTCTCTCCGGCCTGTCGCTGGACGTCTCGCTGGAAGCCGACCGTCAGGCGCCGCCGGGCAATGCGGGCGTGGCGCCCTGGAAACTGTACGGTTTCGGCTACGGGGAGGGGATGTTGAACGGCAGGCGCGAACTGAGGACGCGGCTCTACCTGTTTCGATACGGCCGCCCGGCCGCGCTGCGTCTATCCGCCCGCCGGGGTTCCCGCGTGGACCGGGACTTCACCGGCGGTGCGCTGGAGACGAGTTCGCGGGCGTCGGCGCTGGGCCGGTTCGCGCTTGGGAGGACGTCTTCCCTGGAGCTGGAGGTGCACGGTGAGACGCGCGACCGGCCCGGTGACGGACCCTTTTTCTACCGGATCCGATCGCGCCGGATTTCAATGAATGGGTACCGGCACCCGCCCAGGTCGTTGCAGACCCGCGTGGAACTGTCTGTCGGAAGGGACCGGGAGGCGAACCGGGCGCTGGTTGCCCGCTTTGTGTCCGTCCGTCCGGAAATCCGGCGCGCCCTACCCGGCAGGGGTCGGCTGAGGGCATCATGTGACTGGACCCATGTTCTCGGTTCGGGACCCATGCCGTTGTTTCTGAGAATGGCCGACGGAAACCGGGTGGGAAACAACGTGGGCTGGCGTCTGGGCGTGGACTACCGGCTGGGCCGGTATCTGACGGCCATGGCCCTGTACGACGGACGCAAGCGTCCCGGAAGACCCCTCCTGCATCTCGGGCGCATGGAAATGCGGGCCCTGTTCTGAAAGGTACGCCGTGTTAAGACAGTTACGTATATGGCCCTGCGGCCTCGTCCTATCGCTTGTAGTGGGCGTATCGGGAGACGTGTTCGCGGTAGATCGCGTACTCGTACGGCAGGTGCGGGTAGACGGGGCGAACCGGGTTTCCGAGGACCGTGTTCGAGACTGGCTGATGACGCGGGCCGGCATGCCTCTGGACAGCCTGCTGCTTGAGCAGGATATGGCGCGAATTCTGGAAGGCTATCTGAACGCGGGTTACTGGCAGGTATCCGTCGCGTTTCCGGAGGTGGAGCCGAACCGGGGGCGGGTGCGGTTTCGGATCGAAGAAGGCCGGCGGACCCTGATCGACAAGATCCGGATTACAGGAAATGTATATGCTTCGACGGACTCGCTGCAGAACGAAATGTTTTCGCGCGGCGGGTCGCCGTTAATCAGGGAGTCCCTGGAGGTCGACGTCGAAGCGCTCCTCAAGTTCTACGAGAACCGCGGGTATCCCTATTGTTCGCTGGCGCCGGATGTGAGTTTGTCGCCCGGCAGCCGATCTGCGCAGGTCAGGATAGTGGTGGACGAAGGTCCCTTCGTGCGGTTGGATACGATCCGCTTCACGGGCAACCGGATCACCCGTGACGAGACTTTGCGCCGGGAAATGCGGTTGGCGCAGGGTGGCGCCTACGACCAGCGACGGGTCGACCGGGCACTTCGTGCGCTCAGACGTCTTCCTTTTGTGCTGGACGTGGATGACCCGTTGTTGGTGACCGAACCCGACGGACGTACGGCGCTGGTCGTCTCCGTCCGCGAGTCCCCGGCAGGCAGGGCTGAAGGCGTCGTGGGCGTTGTGCCCGCATCGCGCGATGGCGTCCAGGGGCTTAGCGGATCGTTCGCGACCACGTTCGTGAATCTGCTCGGAACCGGGAGGCGGGCGGATGCCTCCTGGTCGCGCAGCGGGAGCGGGGCGTCCGATCTGGACCTGCGATACCATGAACCCTGGATCCTGAGCCGGCCGTTGGGTCTGGACGTGGGGCTTCTGATGCGGCAGCGGCCGGGATTCGCCGAAAACCGCATGAGTCTCGGCGTCAGTCTGTCCACTGCCGGCGGCGCCGAGGTTCGGCTGGGTGCCTCCAGGGGCGGTGTCCGGCCGGATTCGAGCGGGGTGAACGGGTTTGCGAAGGGTCGTATCGCGTCTCTGGACGGTGCGTTCGAGCTGGACCGGCGGAACGATCGATGGAATCCCACGTCGGGTTCGCTCTATCGCGTGGGTCTGGAGTGGAGCCGCGTGGCGCAGGCTGCCGGCGCCGGCCGGAGGTTGCGCGCAACCGCGGACCTGCAACGAATACTTTCGCTGGGACGGCGGACCGCGTTGGCCGCCTCGCTGCACGGCGCGGGTGTGGCCGAAACGGGCGTCGGGCTTCCGGACGGGCCGCTGCGATTGGGAGGAGCCGCGTCGATACGCGGCTATCGCGAGGAAGCGTTTCTGGTGAATCGGGCGTTGTGGATGAATCTGGAGTGGCGGGTTATTCTGGCGCGCCGGTCAAGGGCGTTTCTCTTCGTCGATGCCGGTGTTCTGGGAGATTCGGCCGGAGGTGAAAGAGATGGTCTGCTCTTCCCGGTTGGATTCGGAATGGGGATTCGAACCGTATCCAGGGTCGGGACCATCGGACTCGAATACGGGCTGGCGAGAACCGACAGTCCGGGTCGCGGAAAGGTGCATGTGCGGATGGTGAACGACTTTTAGCGACCCGGCGATGTCTGCTCCACCTGGTCAAAAGGGAAACAGGACGGGGATATTTTCAGATGGGAGGGCGCCGCCGTATTCGCAGACCTGGAAGGCCTCGGCATATTGGATGGCGCGTCCGCGGTTTTCGCCGTAACGCTTCAGGAGAATGTCCCGATGCCGGTCGGCAACCGCCCTGAATTGTTCCAGCCGGTGTTCCAGCCACTTCCTGCGCTGGCGGGGCGACTTCGGCACTTCGTCGAGCTTTCCGGCGTTAAACGGCAACCATTCGTACATCTGCGAGGTGTGACAGTGCAGCATATCGAGCTTCTTGTCGACGATGGCGTCGATGTCGATTGCGACCTCGGGCGTAAACGGCGCGGGAAACCTGAAGTTGTCGCTCATGTAGGCGATAACCGGATTGTACGCCAGCGCGGGAACGTCCGTGCAGACGTTCGGGACTGTGACCATATACGCGGCGTCCTGGACGAGGATGCTGGCGTATCGATGGTCCGGATGATAGTCATTGGGCCGATGGGTGAGAATGAGGTCCGGCGTGTAGGAACGGATCATGCGAATGACGTGCTTGCGGTTCTCCAGCGTGGGCTCCAGCTCTCCGTCGTGGATGTCCGTTACGTGGTATTCGATGCCCGCCACGGCTCCGGCGGCTTCGGCCTCCGCCCGGCGCCTGCGCGCGAGCGCAATGCCCCCCGTTTCGTGGTGGCCCGCGTCTCCGTTCGTCATGGAGACGAATCGGACCTCGTGACCCAGAGCCGCGTAGTTGATTGCAAGGCCGCCGGCCTTAATGTCGCAGTCGTCCGGATGGGCCCCGAAAACGATGATTCTGAGAGGTCGGTTCGTCACGGTGGGCTCAATGGGGGTTCGGGTGGTAGACGGCCTCGATCGAAACGTTGGATCGACCTTCGGGAATGGACACGAAGCCGACGTGTTCGCGGTACCGGACGTTCGGATCCGGCCGCGCCACGTTCCCGTCCACCCGGATTTCGCCGACCGACGCGCCGGCGAACTGAAGCGGGATCTGGATGCGAAGATCGGGGTGAGGCGAACCGCGCTGAAGGCTGAATCCGAGTCTCGAGCCGTTCCATTGCAGGTCGGCGAGGCGCCACGTATCGCGTGCGCTCCAGAAGGCCGCCCACTGGTCGAAGGACCAGATTGGCAGGCCTTTTTCGTTTGCCAGGCGCAGCAGTTCCCGTCCCTGTTCCTCCGAAAACCGCACCCAGTTTCCCGGATGGATGCACACGCCGTAGGGTGTGTGGAAACGGGTCGTGATGTCGGTAAAAATGCGCTCGAGCATCACCGAGAATACGGCCGGCGACAGCTTGAATGAATAATCCTGCGGGCCGAACATGCCGTCGTCGATAAGGTGGGTGTGCTGCTGATAGACGTTGACGAGGCGCCCGTCCGGGTGGCAGAAGCGCATTGGAAGCGCCGCACCGAAGGAGGCGTAGGGCGCGTTCTCTCTGTCTCTCATATAGGTCCCGGAAAAGTAGTTGCCGTCCATTTGGACGCCCAGTTTTTCCATGACGTCCACGAGGTCCAGATAGCCCGCCCATGCCGTGCAGTGATTGCGTAAGGTGCGTGCGGGAATCCGGAACCTCTCCTCGAACAGGCGGACCTGGCGCTCGAACTCGGCAACGCGTTCCGGTACGGGACGTCCGTCCAGCGGACGAAGGTTCGGATGCGGTCCGACGTCGTGGCGTCTCGCGTATCTTGCCACGTCGTCGGGCGTCGACTTCGTGTGGTTGGGGATGATATACAGGCTCATGCGTCCCCCCGCGTCGGCGACTCCGTCGAACTCGTCCTCGTTCGACGCCACGTCGGCGTAATCCTCGTCGCCGGAGTAGAGCAGGATGCCCGGCGCGGTCCGGGGAAGATGGGACAGGACGGGAACCGGCGCAGGCAGGTACCTGCGGGCGAGGTCTGTGAACAGCCGCGAAAGCAGGTCTGCATGGGGGATCCATCCGGCATCGTAGGGACCCACGCGGGCCGCCATGTGGGTAGGCCGCGCGCAGCCGTCTCCGTCGGGAATGCTTTCGGCGAGGTCGGGATCGCCCTGCCGCAGCAAGAGAACGCAGCGGGGCAGGTCGAAGGCGAAGGAGACGATTCGCCCCCCGCCGACACGGGTCTCCGCAATGCCCGCGGTTTCGCCGCCATAGCGCCCCGGGTGAGAAAGATAGGCCAGCGGTTTCGCGGCTTCCGAGAGTTCCCACGTGTGAACGGACCCCACAACCGGAACGAATTCGCCTGCCAGGCCGCCGGTGGGATACGCCACGTTGCGCAGGCGCAGCGGTGGCTCTTTCGTGCCCCGCACCTTCAGCCCGGCCGCGCGCGCAAGCGCCCTTCCCGGAAGGAAGCAGAGAACCGTGCCTCCCCGGCGGGCGTAGTCGGGAAGCGTGGCTTCATCGTGATACGCCGGACACACGAGCACGGGGAAATCGGTCGGGTCCAGATCCGGCACCATGTCGCTCGAGACAGGCGCATAAAGCGGTAGTCCCCAGGTTTTGAGAATTTCGGCGACATACGCCGAAAGCTTGGACCGGTTTGTCACGATGCCGATCTGCATCAGCCTTCCTCCCGGGGCAACGTGCCATTGGGCCTGGCGTCCGTCGGACGGAATTCGGGCACCTTCAACGGCCGGGAGCCGCGATCGATGGAGTCCGCAGCGAGAATGGCCGGCGCGGCTGTCTCGATTGCCCGGTAGACGTCGAACTCCAGGGCCTTCCCATCGCGGACGGCGTCGCGAAACGCAGCGTGCACGTAATAGTCGGCGTCGCCGTGGCCGCTCGCCCGCGCTTCGGGCGGCGCATCCGTTCGCTCGAAGCGCCAGTCGACCTCGGCCATATCGTGCATCTGGTCGTCGGCCAGCCACATGAGCGGTCGCCCTCTCTGAGAACGCTTCCATTCAACGCTGCCCCGTGTGCCCAGCACCTGGTACCAATGGTGACCCCGGCTGCTCGGGATTTTCTGTGTGAATCCGGCGGCCATTCGCAGAATCGCATCCTTTTCGGTCTTCATCAACGCCACCTGGATGTCGGGCTGGCCGATTTCAGGATGGGAATAACTGGGACTGGACGTGCTCATGGCCGTCACTTCCGTCACGCGGTCGTCCAGTACCCGAAGCATGGGGCTGAGTTCATGAGGAAGGTAGTGGATGGGCGGCATTTCGTGCAGCCACGTCGGTCTGGCCCCGGAATGTTCTCCCAGTTGCTCGACCGTATGGAACGCTCCCGTGTGCGGATCCTGAAAGAACTGGCGCGTGCCGTAGTAGCCGATATACTGGCCCTCGCAGAAGGTGACCCTGCCCAACCTTCCCTGCGCCACGAGGTCCCGCCAGGTGTCCACGAAACCCCAGTACCTCGTCTGCTCGCCCAGATGGTAGACCAGGCCCGTGCGTTCAACCTGGGTGACGATCCGCCAGCAGTCTTCCAGGGTGTGGGCCGCGGGCACTTCGGAGTTCACGTGTTTGCCGGCTTCCAGGGCCATTGCCGCCAGCGCGCCCTGTTCCCTGCAGCGGACGCAGAGGGCGACGGCGTCCACGCTGCGGTCGGCCAGGAGGTCCTCGTACGTCGCATACGCTGTGGCCGGATGATCGAGCGCGGCGAGCGCGCGTTCGTGCAGTGCGGCGATGGGGTCGCAAACGGCCGTAATCCGGTAGCCGCGGAGGCGTTGCAGCATACGGAGCCAGTGCAGGCCCCTGTGTCCGAGGCCGACGAGGCCGATGCGAATGTCATCCATTGAATACCTCGGTTACCTGATATCAGGATTGTGGGATCGAGGCCCTTTCTGACGGCGGAGGCGGGAGTCGGACGAATATACGGATCTGCGACCGGCAAGCAAGCGCATCTTTTTCGCCGAACCGGCGTCGTTCAGGTCGAACCTATTCCGGGCGGCGTCCGGGACCGGGATCCGACGCCCTGTGAGCATAGTAGAGACCGATGCCGCATGCGACCGCACCCAGGGCGAAGACAGTGCCGATGGCGAAGGGCACGGACGTGCCCCAGTCGATGAGTTTTCCGCCGCCCAGGCTCCCGGACAGCATGCCGGCGCTCCAGGCGACGTGCGCGCTGCCGACCACGCGGCCCTCTTCACCCTCTCGCGCTGTCAGTTGGAGTATACCGGGCATGGTGGTGGAGAGGGACCAGGCGAAAACGGACGCCACGATCCCGAAGATGTACAGTCCCGCGAGCGTGTGCGCCGTAAACGTCAGACCCACCGCGCTGACGGCCACAAGCGAGGATGAGATGACGACGGGCTTCCAGCGGCCGATGCGATCGACGAGCCGGCCGGTGAGCAACTGCGAGCCGCATGCGGCGACAAGGCTGATGGCGCTGTACGTGGTGACGGACGTGTTGGTTCCTGAGACGCGGAAGATGAGCAGCGGTATGAGCAGGGTCACGGCGCCCCAGTAGCTGGTGGGCAGGTACCGGATGGCGAGCAGCAGGCGTACCTCCCGCCGCCGGCAGAGGTCGATAAAGCCCGCCAGAGAGCGCGCGGCCGATCGCTCGTTGTTTTCGGGACGCGGAAGGCTGGGCAGCAGGACAAGCGACAGAAACACGATACCCGCGGCGGTCGCGCAGGCCAGATGCCCCAGCCGCTCGTATCCCAGGTTGTCGGCAATGGGACCTGCCAGCAGGTTTCCCGCGGCGCTCCCGAGCGTGCTGCTAAGGAAATATCCGCCTGCGGCCATGCCCAGGACGCGGGCGGGAACCGAACCCAGAAGATAGCTCTGTCCGCCCGTACTGCTGAAACCGAACGTCATGCCCAGGCCGATACAGAGGGCCGACAGGAGATACGGGTCGCCCGTGAGAAAGATCGCGCCCGCCAGCAGCGGACCGAACTGGCCCAGGATGAACACCCGTTTGATGCCAAAGGCATCGCACAGCATGCCGGCGGGAATGGAACAGAGCCCACCCAGCGTGAAGAAGAGCCCTCGCAGACCGGCCGAAAAGAGAGGCGACCGGGCAAGGCCGGCTTCCACGTACACGGGAAGGAGCGAGGAGTAGAGGGGCGAGGAGACGAAACTGGCAAGAAAGGAAACGGCGAGAAGAGCGACGAACCGGCGGTTCAGCAACTCCTGGAAGCCTGCGGAGGATGGTTCGGACATTGTTGAACCGGGTTATGGCGATTCGCGTTCGAAAGCGCTGGACATCAGACTGCGGTGAAATCATATTTGGGTGCTGTCTGAAGCGCGCTAATTATCGAAGATCGCGGTAGCGATGTCAACCTAAAAGCCATTCGACGTCGCGGCGGTTTCGGGCGGTGCAGGGAGAGGAGCGGGTCGTCGACTTGCGGGAGTGTGGATGAATGGTCTGCCGCCCGGGGGTAGAAGGAAGTCAGGTATGGAGAAGAACTCAAAAAAGGTGATACAGGGCTGGACGGGGCGGTGCTATGAGGATTTTGCCGTGGGCGAAGTCTATCGGAGCCGGTTCGGGAGAACGGTGACGGAGGCCGACAACCAGTTGTTCACGCACCTGACGCTGAATACCAATCCGCTTCACTTTGACGCCGTGTATGCCCGGGGCACGCGGTGGGGAAAGATCCTCGTGAACAGTACGTTTACGCTCGCACTGGTCGTTGGCATGAGTGTGCCTGACGTGAGCGAGAAGGCGATGGCGAATCTTGGCTGGAGCGAAGTCCGGCTTCCCAATCCGGTATTTGTGGGCGATACGCTCTACTGTGAAACGGAGGTCCTCGCCAGGCGCGAGTCGAAGTCGTACCCGGATGCGGGCATCGTAAAGGTGCGCACGCGCGGCGTGAATCAGGACGGTCGCGTCGTCATCGACCTGACTCGCAGTGTGATGATCTACAAGAAGGCGCACGCGCCGTCGGGAGAACCCTTTCCCGAGATTCGCGAGGAGAAGGACGGGTGAAGGCGATGCGGTCCTGGCTGTTCGTGCCGGGCCACCGGCAGCGGATGATCGATAAGGCATTCGGTCTGTCGTCAGATATTGTGATCTTCGATCTGGAAGACGGCGTTCCGAGCGCCGATAAGGATGACGCGCGCCGGATGGTGGCTGCCGCGCTGTGCAGTGCGCCCGCCGGGTCGACCCCGTTCGTGAGAGTTCACGCGGCAGGGTCCCCGGAGTTGCGCGCCGATCTGCTGGCGCTCTCCGGAGCGGGTCTGCAGGGCCTCGTGTTGCCCAAAGTACAGGGTCCGGATGATGTGCTTGAAATGCACGGATGGCTGAACGGATACGAGACGAGGGCGGCATTGCCATCCGTCAGCGTCAGGCTGCTGGCGACAATTGAGAGCGCCGGGGGTCTGGTTCAGGCTCCGGCGATTGCAACCGCCTCCCCCCGGCTGGCGGGGCTCATGTTCGGCGCGGAGGACTTCGCGCTCGATATGGGCCTTTTTTCGCATCCGGGTCAGGGTTTGTTCGACTACGCGCGGTCGGCGCTGGCTGTCGCCGCGGCCAGCGGACGAATAGCGGCCATAGACAAGGTCTTTACCGACATCCGTGATTCTGACGGACTGGCCCTGGAAGCGCGGCGGGCCAGAGACCTCGGGTTTTCCGGGAAAGCCGTGATTCACCCGGACCAGGTCGGCGCGGTGAATGAGATCTTCAGCCCCACGCCGGACGAGGTAACTCGGGCGAGGAGGATCGTCAGCGCCTTCGATTGCCATACGGAAGGCGCCGCGGCCGTGGACGGCCGGATGGTCGACAGGCCGGTGCTGGAACAGGCTCGAAGGATTCTGGATCGCCAAGGGGTAAAAGGTGGGTAAGCCGGACGGCTGGCAGACCTCCCGGGAGGCGCGTACCGTTCGCGATCGCTCGCGGCAGATGACGGACGGCACGATCCGGGGCGCGTCTTCATCCCGGGAGCGTTTCAAAGAACGAGAGGATTCCTTGCAGGAAAGACACCGGCACCCGCCGTTGAGCGGCATAAGGATTGTCTCGGTGGAGCAGTTCGGCGCCGGACCGTGGGGGACGATGATGCTCGCGGACCTGGGGGCGGAGATCATCAAGGTCGAAAACCCCGGGACGCGCGGCGACGTCGCGCGTTATGTGCCTCCGTTTACCGCAGATCGCGACAGCCTGTATTTTCAAAGTTTCAACCGGAACAAGAAGAGTATAACCCTGAATTTACAGCATCCGGAATCCAGCGAGGTGCTGCATCGGCTGGTGAGGATTTCGGATGGCGTGTTCAACAACCTGCGGGGAGACCTTCCCGCCCGGCTGGGCCTGGACTATCCGTCCCTGAGCGAGGTCAAAGCTTCGATCGTGTGCTGCTCGCTTTCCGCGTTCGGGCGCAGCGGGTCTCGCGCGGACGAGCCGGGTTACGACTATCTGATGCAGGGCTATGCCGGCTGGATGAGCCTTACAGGAGAGCCGGACGGCCCGCCGACGAAAACAGGACTCTCCCTCGTGGACCTCGGCGCCGGCGCGATGGCGTCGCTGGGCATGGCCAGCGCAATCTTCCGCGCCAGGCAGACGGGTCTGGGTTGCGACGTGGACGTGAATCTGTTCGATACGGCGCTCGCGCATCTGGGATACGTCGGTGCGTGGCACCTGACCGGGGGCTACGAGGCGGAACGGACGCCCGACTCTTCCCATCCGTCGCAGATACCGTCTCAGGTGGTGCCGACAAAGGACGGTTGGCTTGTGGTGATGTGCGCGAAGGAGAAGTTCTTCCGAAATCTCGTTTGCGTTCTCGGGGCGCCGGAACTGGCGGAGGACTCCCGGTTCCGTTCCTTTGAGGATCGCCTGGAAAACCGGGACACGCTGGTTCCGATTCTCAAGGACCGCTTCCGCGGGAAGACGACCGCCGACTGGCTTGCGCTGCTGAAGGGCAAGGTGCCCTGCGCGCCGGTGAACACCGTTGCACAGGCCTTTGCGGACCCGCACGTGGCGGAGCACGACATGATTCTGGAGCTGCCGCATCCGGAGTTCGGCGCCGCCAGGGTCGTGGCAAGTCCCATAAAGGTCGACGGCCCGTCGGTCGAACCCCGGCGTGGACCCTCGCTGGGTGAACACAACGAGCGGGTCCTGGGCGACTATCTTGGCTATTCGACCTCGGAGATCGAGAGACTCCGCAGCGATGGCGCCATCTGAATCGTCGCATGAGGCCGCGATTATGAGAAAGGGAGACCCTATGGGCAATACGTTGACGCTTCCGGCGCACTACTACCGTCAGCACGACGCGGACCTGGGCGACGACATCCCGGGACGCGGCTACGCGGGCTGGACCACGCGGATGCTGGACGTGCCGCTTGATAGGACGGCGCTGGTGAGCATGCACGCGTGGAATCCCGGTCTGGTGGACGAAATCCCTCCAGGCCCGGGGTCGCCGTACGACGGCTGGTTCCGCATGGTGGAATACCTGCCCAGGGCGATGAGGATTTCTCAGGACGTTTTTCCACCTCTTCTCCAGGCGGCGAGGAAGGCCGGACTCACCGTAATTCACGTCGGATCGAGCGAGAGCTATACGGCGTCTTACGACGAATACCAGCGCATCAAGGGGATGGCGGGGCCGGAGCCGGAATCGGCGCGAGGCGCGGTGGAAGATCCGACGAAGAAACAGTGGCAGGCGGACCGGGGCAGGCAGATGACCGGCGCACACAACCAGCCGGATATCTCGGCGGGGTTCAAGCACATCGACTTTGCGCCGCAGGCCATTCCGGAAGCGGGCGAGCCCGTGGTCATCAATTCCCATCAACTCAACGCCGTATGCCGGGAGCGGGAAATCTGGCACCTGATCTATATTGGGTTCGCCATCAACTGGTGCCTGCTCGCCAGCCCGGGTGGCATGATCGACATGGGACGGATGGGGTACGTATGCTCCACCATCCGGCAAGCCACGACGGCCGTGGAGAACGGGGAGAGCTGCACCGGGGAATGGGCCAAGGAGATCGCGTTGTGGCGGGTCTCGCTGATGTTCGGGTACGTGTTCGACGTGGACCCGGTGATGGATGGCCTGGGTCAGTTGTCGGATGTGTGACACCTGACGATGGGTATCGACTCAGGGCGTAAACCGGGCTATAGCGCCGTCGCCAGTGCGATGCCCCCGACAACGAGCAGGGAGACGGCCCAGATCAGATCGAAGTTGATCCACTTCCGGCGCAGTACGGCCAGCCCCAGTTTGCGGTACACGATCCACGCGACCGCGCCCATCACGAGCCACATGACCAGCGTGTGGACGCCCACGGCCAGAAGGACGTCGGTCAGCGAATTCGTATCCGGCGGACCGTGGCCGTGGTTGGCGGTCGCCACACCCAGAAGAGCCGGTATAACCATCAGCCCTGCGCCGTGGGCGGTGGCCATCAGAAACGACCAGGCGAAGAGGTCTCCGGGCCCCACCTTCATGCCCACCCATCGAGGATGGCGATAATAGTTGAACAGCTTGTAGGTCCCAAAGGCGATCAGCAGGAAGGCGGTTATCCACTGCAGCGCGGACAGGGAGACAAAATGGAGGCCTGCCAGTACCAGACCGGCGACGACGGCTACCGAGGCGGCATGGCCGGCTGCGATGGGGAAGAGGGCAATCCAGACGGCGCGTCCGCTGTTGTGCTGGAGCCCGAGGGACAGCGCGAACAGCCAGCCCATGCCGGGATTCAGCCCGTGAAAGGCGCCGAAGCCAATCATGGCCAGCCACGGCCCCATCCAGTCAGGAAGGGTAGCAGAAAGAGTCGGTGGAGGCATCTCCTCCTTCCAATCGGACCTGGTGGACGCGCGTTTCGCCGAAGTCGATGAAGAAGCCGGGGTCCAATTCCAGGCCACCATCGGGGTCCGCGCTGGCTTTCGCCATCCAGCCGTCCATCCCGGACGGGTAGAACTGGTCGTCCCAGGCGCTGTAGAGGGAGTTGGTAAAGTAAATCCTCCGGCCGTCCCGGCTGATTTCCACCATCTGAGGTCCACCCGACAATGAGCCGCCACGCGTTGCGTGCGGCGTTCTGTTTACGATGCCCCCGATTTCCACCTTGCCGGTCAGGACCGGCTCGAACGGATCGGAAACGTCGTACTGATGCAGTTCACCCAGGCCCCAGCAGGAGACGTACAGGAACCTGTCGTCCAGCGAGAGGTCGATATCGGTGACCAGGGGCGGTACGGCTTCGAACGCTTTCAACATAGGCGGCAGGTCCGCCGCACCGGCCGGCACGGGTGGAATCGTTATCACTTTTCGCATTCGCCATGTGCCGTTCTCGCGGAACCAGGTCCAGATGGACGCGGACAGGTCCGCCGTGCTGACGACCACGCCGGCGAAACCGTAGGTCTTCCGCGGGTCGTGCGCGGGCCGCAGCTCGAGGAGCATCTGATTCTCCGGGCCGATGTCCACTGTCTGATCGAGCCGGCGTTTTCTGAGGTCCCAGAAGTGGAGCCGGTGGCCGTACCGGTTCGCCAGCAGGTCCTCGGGCACCACCCCGTTCTCGAATTGCTCCGGTTTCCCCCATTCGCTGCTCATCATAACGTCTTCCGCCAGGTGCCACCAGAAGTCGTACGCCAGTTCCTGCGAACCGCGATGGATTTCCCACGGCCCGATGACGTCGAAACTGAAGTGGTCCAGCAGGAAGATCCCTCCCGGGCCGTCGCTGCCGTTCGCCGGCCCCAGCGCGCTGACGTAGATCGCGTCCGGACCGCAGTGTACGGTGTGGGGCCGGCTGTAGCCCGATCTGGCCATGAGCTCGTCCGGCTCGATGATCTTGATGATATGGGGCCTGGCGGGGTCCGGCCTGGTATCCACGATGTAGATGCGCGACGTACGCAGGGCGGGCAGGATCAGGTAGCGTCGTTCGAGGTGTGGATGAGGCGCATAGGGGCACAGGGCCGAACTGCAGGCGTTCCAGCCGAAGTGGTGGAGTTCGTCACCGGTATACGGCATCTCAAGCGAGTGGATGTTCTGACCGTAGGTGGGGGACTCGATATCCAGGTCCACCACGCAAAGGGCGTCGGGCCTGTCGGTCGCGCCGGGATTGAGAGCGGATACGTAACCGTATCGCTCGGGGGGTGCCTGCATGGCCATCCTGGGCGACGGGTAGAACGATGGATCGGGTTTCCATAATGGCATCGTCGCGCATTCCTTCCTTTGAGAGATGTCGGAGGTTTCGCGTGGCCGGGGAGTTGGAGGCGAGGCGGTGAATTGACGACTCGTTCAGGGTCCCCCGGGAAACGACCATCCAGCGGCGGTCAGAGCTTTCGATAGTCGATGGGCCCCGGCTCCGAGACAAGAGTTCGTCCTGAAACTTCGAGGACGGAGCCGGCGGCGAGCAGGCCCGTGTCGACGTTGTCATCCACGGTTCGAATGTGCGCGAACTCGGCATCCGTCCGGACGTCGTTGAAAGCGACCGTATTGCCGGGTCCCGCCGTGAGTACGGTGTCGGCCGCATTGCCTGTACGAATGCGAATGGCGCAGCCCGCGGCGTCGCCCATGGCGTCGATTTCGGGCGGGGACGCGTCCTTTTGGTAGGGGACGAGGGCCACGATGCAGAACAGCGGGCTCCAGAACCAGTCGTACCGCAGCCGCGGATGATCGTGGAAAACCTCCTCTCGCCAGCGGCCCGGCCACGGTGTCGCAATCCGGACGTCGCACCGGTTTTCACGCCTGCATCCGATGATGGAAACCCTGTCCCGCCCGCACTCCAGCCGATTGCCTGCAGCCGTGTGCAGCAGCCACGACAGCATCGGCCGGTCGTGCATTTCGAAGTCGAGCCGGTCCACGATAATCACGGCGGCGGGCGCGCCGGCCGCATCCGGCAGGCAGATCGTCCGCCGGACGAAACGTTGCGCGCTCGGGTAGCTTTCTCCCGCCTCGGACTCGATGTAGGGGAAGACCCCCTGGATATCCGCGCGGACGATGCCGTCGTCGCCGGCGGGGCCGCGGCGCTGCATCTCGCCCATCACCAGCGGCAGATTGTGGGCTTCGCCCAGCGCGCCCAGGCGAAGAACCTCGGTGGTGTCGGGGAGACGCTCGAGGGCGTATCCGGAATCGCAGGCGAAAGACTCTCCGAGGGCGTGCAGCGCGAAGTGGTTGCGATCGGCCTGCCGGTGCCCGCCCGCGGGGAAAACGTCGCACAGAAACGAAAGGAGGAAGTCTTCGGACCGCCACCCGGAACGGATGTCCACGAGCCCCCGGTTGCGAAAATGCCTGACCCCCGGCAGGTCCAGACGATCCGGCGGCACGGGCTCTATCGACGGGTCGTAATACAGCAGATAACGCGTGACGGTGTCGCTCCAGCCGTCGGCCGGCATATGCCACGTTTCGCCGCCGGCCGGCGGTCTATCGATGGTCTGCCAGAGCCATTGCGCCAGACCGCTGTTCTGCTGAGAAGCCAGAAGAGCAAGCCATTCAACCTGGAACTCGTCATTGCAGTCGTTCAGCGGATTGGGCCGCCCCGTCGCGGGGATGAGTTCATACGCCAGGCCCTCGGCGATGCGTTCCCATCCGGCGTGGCTCGTGAGTTCCCGGTCCCCGCAGGCGGCCATCGCCAGGGCGAACGGGGCGAGGTAGTGCAACGTGGCGCTACCGTAGGCCGGACCTTCGTAGAAGGCGCCGTCGCCGTCGTGACCCCATTCGAGGAAGAGCAGGCACCGTTTCTTACCTGACGCCAGCGCGCGGTCGAATCGTGACTCGTCCAGTACGCCGTAACCGCGCAGTACCAGTCCGAGCAGGCCCAGGCCGATTAGGCCGATGGCGGCCATGTTCCAGTCCGGACGGGTCTCCCCAGGATCCGGCGGGTTATCGAGCGTATAGTCGATGAACGGCAGGCAATAGGCGCCGATTTCCAGGCGTTCCGCGTCTGTCAGTTCCTGCCGTAACAGGTCCAGGCCGATGGCCAGAACCATGGAACTGGCGCCGGCGTCCAGGCAGTTGTCCCGCCACGTGCTGTACGGACGTCCATAGTTCGTTCCGCCACAGTTCTCCACGATGCGGTGCTTCACAATCGTGCGGAGAATGTTGCATGCCTCCGCCGCGTACTTTCCGTCGAGGAGAATGCCGCCCACGGCAAGGGTTTCGATCGACTTCGGAAGCAGGCGGCCGCCGGGCCTGGTCAGCCAGAAGTCCGATTTGCGTTCGTTATAGTCGATGTATGACGGCGATGCCGAATCGAGATGGCCTTCGCAGGCATTCCGGAGGTTTCGTTTCAACGAGGACACAATGGGGCTGGCGTCAGCCCGGCGGTTCTCCAGGATGGGGCGAAAGAGAGAATCCGGAATATTCATCGCAAATTCCTTAAGTTACCCGCGCGCCGCATCGGCGGTTCATCGGATGAGGATCAATCCCCGTCCATGCCAGGCGGCATGAAGATTTCCCGCCGCCGGCCGTCGCTGTACCCGTCCACCTCGCTGAGCACGACGCCGGGACTGGCCAGGGCCGCCCTGACGATCTGGCGGTTGAAGGCGTGCACGTAGTCGGACGTCAGGTATTCACCCACGGGCATCCAGAGACATTCTTCGATTTCTTCCGGCTGAGGGACGATATCGTAAGAGAGCGGCCTGAGGCGGCACACAAAGTAGATGTCGGACTTGTCGTGGCGGTAGCCATGCCAGTGGCGGAAACACACCATCGCTTCAAATGACGTTTGAATTCCGGTTTCTTCCCGTATTTCCCGGACGACGGCCTCGGCCAGGTGTTCGCCAGGATGCAGCGCGCCGCCGGGCAGCTTATAGTAGGGCCTGCTGCCGCCGCGGTGTTTTTCGCAGACAACCAGAATCTCTTTTTTCTCGCTGATGACCACCCCGCCCGCGCCAATGTAGTGGGTGGCGAAACCGGGAATGAAAGCGCCTTCGACCAGGGGCCGCGTCAACAGGAGATATGTCTCGCCGCTGTGGTGAAAAGAGAAACCCGTCTGCACGGCGACGGGTATGAATTCCGACCTGTCAATGGGAACCTCCAGCCATACAAGCTGGAAGCCTCCCTTCTTCCAGGTCTCGAGGGACATTGAGAGAAGATGGCTGAACGTATCCACGTCTGATGGAAGGCTTTCGGGGCTGATGACAATGCCGTTGAAGGCATTGGTGGTATGTTCAAGGACTTCCATATCGGGATCCCCCGGATCCTTGTCGGCGCGGTTGGCGGCGATCTGAATTTAAACAGCCCGCGGCCGGTTTACAAGTGGTTTTAACCTTGATTCGTAATTCTTCGGTGACGTAAAACCGTGTATACGCAAGTGGATAAAGGCGATTCAACTGCTGATTACCGGGATACACCAGGTCGTTGGACGCGGACCGAAAAAACGTCCCTTCGGAAGACCTTTTCGGCCCATTTTGGAAGGTTTCGTTGCGGCTCCGCGCTGCTGCTTTTATCGAACTAGGGTCAATACGGAAAGGTTTTGGCTTGACAGGGTATGGGCCGGGGTTGATATTGACGGTCCTTTTGGGTTGCGGAAAGCGGAATCGCCTTCGCTTTTTCGCGTTTGCGCGGCGTGCCGGATCAGAGTCCTGGAGGTGGTGGATGAGCAGCGTTTATGAACGCCTGGGTATTCGTACCATAATCAACGCGTCCGGGCCGTCCACCCGGTTGAGCGGTTCGATCCTTCCAGCGGAGGTGGCGCAGGCCATGGCGGAAGCCTCGCAGCATTGCGTGGATATCGCGGAACTGCAGGCCTGGGCCGGCGAGGCCATTGCGGACGTCACGGGCGCCGAGTCCGGGTACGTCACGTCGGGCGCCGCGGCGGGGATCATGCTTGGCGTGGCGGCGTGCGTGACCGGGTTGGACCCGGGCAGGATGAACCGGCTGCCGGATACGGCCGGGATGAAAGACGAAGTGATTATCCCGCGAAGCCACAGGAACTTCTACGACCATGCCATCCGAGCGGTCGGCGTGAAGCTCGTGGAGGTTGGAATTTCCGACCGGTACAGCGGGGCCGGGGTCCGGGATACGGAAGCGTGGGAGATTGCCGATGCGATTACAGACCGGACCGCGGCGGTTGCGTACGTGATGAACGCCCGGGCGCGTCCGGACCTGGCGGACGTTGTGAAAGCAGCCCACGATCGGGGCGTGCCGGTCGTTGTGGACGCCGCCGGACAGCTTCCGCCCCAGTCGAACCTGCAGCGTTTTGTCGAAGCCGGGGCGGACGTGGTCTGTTTCAGCGGGGGAAAGACCATCCGCGGGCCGCAGAGTTCAGGAATTCTGTGCGGTCGGAAAGACCTGGTATCGGCTGTAGCGCTGCAGCACCTGGACCAGGACGTGTTCTACGACCTCTGGAATCCGCCGGCGTCGCTGATTGACAAAGACCGCCTGCCGGGCGCGCCCCAGCACGGGATCGGGAGACCCTGCAAGGTGGGCAAGGAGGAGATCGTGGGTCTGATCACGGCGCTCAGGCTGTTCGTCGCCGAGGGGGACGAGGCGCGACACGCACGATGGGCCGCTGTGATACAAAGCCTCGCGGCGGCGCTCGAGACATTGCCGAATGCGCGCGTAGACGCGGCCATCGATCCCGGAAGGCCCGTCCCGGGTTTGCGGCTCGAGATCGACGAAGCCGCGGCAGGCATTACATGCCTCGAACTGGCACGGAGACTCATTGATGGCGAGCCAAGCGTTCACTGCAATACGGCGGACGTGTACGAAGGCGTGTTGGGGTTCGGTCCCATGTGTCTGAGGGAAGGGGACGTGGAGGCCATTGGAAGGCGGATGGGTGAGTTGCTGGCTTGATGGAAGAGAGGACAGGCCGGCATGGAACAAGATCCGGAGATTAAGCTATGAACGTGGATTGGGATGCGGCGGGCCGGGAAGCGGTGGATTGGCACTGCAGGCTGCTTCGATTCGACACCACGAACCCGCCGGGGAACGAACTGCCCCTGGTCCGGGACATCGCCGGGGCGCTGGCCGGGGAGGGACTTTCTCCCGGCGTCCTGGAATCCGCGCCCGGGCGCGGCAATCTGGTGGTGCGTCTCAAGGGCTACGGGTCCCAGCGCCCGCTGCTGCTCCTGTCGCACATAGACGTGGTTCCGGCGGAGCCCGCGAAATGGACGCACGACCCGTTCGGCGGCGAGGTGGACGCGGGGTACGTGTGGGGGCGCGGCGCGATCGATTCCAAATTGACGACTGCCGTCGGACTGCAGGTCCTGTTGTTGTGCAAGCGTCTGAACCTGCCGCTGACGCGCGACCTGGTCCTGGTGGCCGCAGCCGACGAGGAGCTCGGAGGGGTGCACGGGGTGCGCTGGCTTGCGGCCAATCATCCGGAGGTGTTCGACGCGGAATATGGCATCAACGAGGGCGGCGGCTTTGCATTGCTGGTCGACGGGCGTCCGGTATACACGTGTCAGGTGGCCGAAAAGGGGAGCGCCGAGCTGAACCTGGTTGCGCGGGGACAACCGGGGCACTCTTCCGTTCCACACAGCGACAATGCGGTTTTTCATCTGGCGGGGGCCCTGGAGCGATTGAGCCGCGAGAAGATGCCGCACCGGATTACGCCCGCCGTAAAGGCGTTCTTCGAAGGCGCCGCCGCCGCGCAGGTCAGGGACGAGGTGGCGGATCTGCTGCTGGGGGTACTGGACCCGGAACGCTGCGATGCTTCGTTGCTGGCCTTGCCGGTTGACGAGCCGACCCGGAAGATGTTCGACGCGATGGTGCGCAATACGTGCGCGCCGACCATGCTCGAGGCCGGCGTCAAGCGCAACGTAATCCCTTCCGAGGCCGTGGCGCGGCTGAGCGGTAGGCCATTGCCCGGTGTGGATGAAGACGGGTTCGTAGGGGAAGTTCGCGTTTTGGCCGGCGAGGGCGTCGCTTTCGAAATGGAAAAGGGCTTCAGGCCCGGAACGGAATTCGACCATCGTACGCCACTTCTGGACGCGGTCAAGGCGTCCATCGCCCGATTCGATCCCGATGCGGCCGTGGTCCCGTACATGCAGACGGGTGGCACGGATGCGCGGTTTCTGCAGGACCGCGATATCCACATCTACGGATTCCTGCCCATGCGGTACGAAGAAGGCGAGGCGTACTTCGACCTGTGCCACGGTCACGACGAACGGGTGTCCGTCGCAAACGTTAGATTCGGGGTGCAGGTGCTGTTCGACGTCGTGTGCCGTCTGAACGGCATAGGGTAGCGGCCTGTCGATCGTGCGCGGAACTTACCGATCCAGTATGTGTCGAAGCGCGCCTTCGAGTTCGGGGTGTTGAAAGTCATATCCGGATTCCTGAAGCCGGGCGGGCGTTACGCGGGCGCCGGACAGCAGCAGGGCGTCCGCCATTTCCCCGAAGGCGAGTCTGGCGGCGAATGCCGGCATGGGGAAGAGCGTTGGACGGGACAGGACACTCCCCAGTGTTTTCGTGAATTCCCGGTTTGTCGCCGGCGCGGGCGACACCGCGTTGACGGGGCCTTCGAGCGATGCCGTGTTGAGCGCGTGGACGATGATTCCCGACAGGTCGCTCATCGAAACCCAGCTCATAACCTGTGCGCCGCTGCCGATCACGCCTCCCAGGCCCATCTTGAACGGGAACAGCATCTTGGCCAGCGCGCCTCCGTCCGCGCTGAGTACGATTCCTACTCGCAGGGTTACCGTACGCACGCCAGCGTCAGCCGCGGGGCGCGCGGCATTCTCCCACGCAATGCACGTTTCCGCAAGGAAGTCGGCGCCAGGCGGGCTTTCCTCGTTGAGGATTTCGTCGCCGCGATTGCCGTAGTATCCGATCGCCGATGCCGAAATCAGAACGCCGGGAGGCGTCTGCGATTCCGCAATGCCCTGCGCCAGAAGCCGGGTGCCGTCTTCACGGCTGCTGCGGATTCTGCTCTTCTTTGCTTCGTTCCACCTGCCGGAAGCGATGTTCTCGCCGGCCAGATGGACCACGGCCTGGATTCCTTCGAGGGCGTCCGGCGCAAGTTCTCCCGTTTCCGGGTCCCACCGGCGCTCCATGTCGTTTTTCGGGCTCGCGCGAACCAGCCGGAGGACGCGGTGGCCGCCTGCTTCGAGGTGCGGAACGAGAGAAGAACCGACGAGCCCGGTCGAACCCGTCACGAGTACGGTCATGGGGTGCCTCCTTGTGGGTTACAATCGGTAAAGCATTAGATAGATGATGACGCCGCTGACGCACACGAACATCCAGACCGGCCACACCCAGCGGGCGATGCGCCTGTGTGTATGGAAGTTCCCGCGTAACGCAAGCCATACAACCGCGAGGATGAACGGCGCATTCAGTGCGGCCAGGACGATGTGCGGGATCAGGATGGCAAAATAGACGCCGCGGGTCCAGTCATGATGAGGATAGGGTACGGACCCCACCTCGACGTGATAGTACAGATACGTAGTCAGAAACAGGGCCGAAAAGACGAGGGCGAGGAGCATCATTCGCCGGTGTTGCCGGATATTGCCACGCCTGATCTGCAGATAGCCCATCAGGAGAAAGACGGCGCCAATCGTGTTGAATAGCGCATTGAGGGCAGGCAGATCGTTTACGGCCATCCCTACCTCCGAAAGTGACATCGCGCTCGGTGCGTAAGTGTACTCATTTTTGCAGGCTTTGGCAACCGCATGGGATGCCAGCGGCCGGGGAATCGGACGTCGCCGGACCGCTTGACACAGGATTGGATTTCCGCTATTGTCTTTTTCAGGGAATGCCTTTAAGCCGCGTTAAAACAGGAGGATGTTGGAATGTCTGCAACGGGCGGCCAGTGGATGACACCCGGAGAAATCGAGAAGGCTCTCGGGCGAAGAAAGTCCAGGGAGGTATTTGAAGACTTGATATATGACCGGCGCAAACGGCGTGAGATCCTGGATCTGTTGATCGAGGCCACGGGATGTAACGAGTTTTCTGCCGAAGACTTCCTCAGGGAAATTGTGAAGACAAAGCAATGAAACGTTCTGTCGTCGTGGAGAAGCAGCCATGCAAAACGGCATCGCCGTGCTGGACTTCGGGGGGCAATACGCCCACCTGATCGCAAACCGCATCCGCCGCCTGCAGGTCTGGTCGGAAGTCTTCCCACCCGACGCGGACACCACTGCGATCGACGGGTTTTCCGGCCTGATTCTGTCGGGGGGCCCAGCAAGCGTCTACGACCCGGATCAGCCGGCGTTCAATTCGGCGCACCTGAATTCCGGGCTGCCCGTACTTGGACTTTGTTACGGCCACCAGCTTCTGTGTCAGGAACTGGGCGGCGAGGTGGCGCGGGGGAGAATCCGTGAGTACGGTTCGGCGGAACTGCGGATTCAATCGGCGAACGGCCTGTTCGCGGGCATGGCGTCGCCCCTGGTCGTGTGGATGAGCCATGGCGACGTGGCCAGCCGCCTGCCGGCGGGGTTTGAGGTGCTGGGGACGACGGACGACTGCGCAACGGCCGCGGTCGGTGACGTTCGAAGGAATCTGTACGGACTGCAATTCCACCCCGAGGTCGCGCACACCGCCCGCGGAATGGACATACTGGATAATTTCCTGAATATCTGCGCCGCGCCGCGTACCTGGACCATGGCCGGTTACGCGGAAACGGCGAAGGAGGAGATCCGGGAGCAGGTGGGTGGGAAACGCGTGTTTCTTCTGGTTTCGGGCGGCGTGGACTCGAGCGTGGCCTTTGCGCTTTTCAACCGCGCGTTGGGACCGGAGCGCGTGCTGGGGTTGCACATCAACAACGGGTTCATGCGGAAGCGGGAGTCCGACCGCGTAGCGGACGCGCTTCGTGACGAAGGATTCGAAAACCTGATTGTGGAGGATGCGTCGGAGGATTTTTTGCTCAGCGTGGAGGGCATGGTGGAGCCGGAACAGAAACGGCTGGCCATCGGCCGGGCGTTTCTCGAAGTCAAGGACCGCGTCCTGGACCGGATGGGTCTGGATTCGGACGGCTGGCTGCTGGGGCAGGGCACGCTCTATCCGGATACCATCGAGTCGGGCGGTACGGAACACGCGGCGGTGATCAAGACGCACCACAACCGGGTGGACGTGGTGGAAGAGCTGATCGCCCGCGGCCTGGTCATCGAACCGCTGGCGCACCTCTACAAGGACGAAGTGCGCGAACTGGGCAATGCGCTCGGACTGCCGCCGCATCTGATCTGGCGCCAGCCGTTTCCCGGGCCCGGGTTGTCCGTGCGCTGCCTCTGCTCCCCTGGTGTCGGCGCGGACCCTCCGGACGGGGAGGCCGAGGAAGCTGCGCGCGATATTGCGGCTGGCGCCGGGCTCGGGCTCCGCGTGCTCCCGCTCCAGAGCGTAGGCGTCCAGGGCGACTTCCGCACCTATGCGCACCCCGCGGTTGTCTGGGGCGAGGCGGACTGGGCGGCATTGGAGGACGTTTCCACGCGCATTACGAATACGATTTCCGAGATCAACCGGGTGGTCTACCTGCTGGCGCCATCGGCCCTTCCCGCGCTGAAATTGAAGAGGGCTTTTCTGACGCAATCCCGTCTGGACCTGCTCAGGGACGTGGACGCGCTCGCGATGGCGGCCCTGGAGCGGGAGGGCCTGTCAAGGACGGTGTCCCAGATGCCCACCGTGCTTATTCCATTGACATCCGACGGTATCGCGGAAACCGTGGTCTTGAGGCCGGTGGAAACGCCGGACTTCATGACGGCGCGATTCAGCGCGCTGCCCTTCGATTTCGTGCGGAAACTCGCGCGAGAGGTTTTGAGCGTTGAGGGCGTCGAAACCGTGTTTTACGACGTAACCCACAAGCCGCCGGGTACGGTCGAGTGGGAGTAGGCCTTAATCCGAAAAACGGCAACGGCGAAATTTACCACAAAAAGCACAAAAGGCACAGAAGGAATCAGCGCAAGAGCGGGACATCGAGGTCGTACAAATGGATGAAATTTCCTTTCACGGCCAGTGACGGGGTGTATCCTGGTAATCCGCAGTTTAATCGCCTTTATCTACTTGCACATATACGAAATAACGTCACCGGAAAACGACGAATCCTGTTTAATTGCGGCCCGGTCCATCGTGATCAGGCAGTTCAACCCGATCCGGAGGAACAGATATGCATGAGGTCAATTATCTCGCGGTACTGGTTGCCGGCGTTGTCCCGATGATCGCAGGCGCCGTCTGGTACGGACCCTTGTTCGGAAAGCGCTGGCTCGGATACATGGAGACCACGGAGGAGGAGATTCGCAAGGACTTCAACCCCCTCAAAACTTACGGCGTCAGTTTTCTTCTGGCGCTCCTCACTGCTTTCATCCTTGCGCAACTGCTTGCCGGAATGGGTGGGCCGCAGGAAGTCTCGACGCTGCCGGGGAGCGGGGGAAGGGCGATGGCGGGCATCCATCTGGGATTGATGGCGCTGATCGCCTTCGTACTCCCGGTAGCGCACCAGTCGGTGGCCTTCGAGGGGCGGAAGGCGGGCCTGTTCTGGCTCAGCCTGGGGTACAACGGCGTTTCTCTTCTCGGACAGGGCCTGGTCATCGCGGCCTGGCGCTGACGTGATGGGACACACGGTTGGGCTGTAAGGGAAACGGTCAGTCGGAAGCGACGGCCGTTTTTTCGTCCAGGGCCAGACCGTCCAGCGCAAAATGATCGATCTGGACGGACTGTTCGGCACGCCGGTGGCGCGCGGCGAACGCGGCCTTGACCCTCGAGCCGAGCAGCACGCAGATGAAGAAAACAGCGCCGCCGGCCAGCATGAGGTTGGTGAGATTCAGCAGATTTCCGATCAGTGCAAAGAGAAAATACCTCGGGAATCGCCCGAGAAAAACGGCGACGAGGTATCGCCAGAACGGGTAACCGCTTGCCGGACTGAGGATCCGGAAGATATAGAAGGGTATGAACGGAACCAGTGCAGCGAACCAGATTGCGAAAAAGGGCGCCTTCCTGAAATTGTGAACGGCGCCCTTGTAGACGTCGCTTTCGCGCGTCCGCTTGATTCTGGGGTTCCGAAAAGCGAAGTTGATGGCCCGGTAGTCCACGAAGCACGCGATCAGGGTGCCTGCAACGGCCGCTGCGGCCACCGCGAGAGGATGATAGGTGCGGCCAAGGAAGACCAGCGCGGGTTCGTGGGGGAAGGGTACGAAAGAGTTGGCGGGAATGCTGTAAAAGAAAAGAAGCGACAGGTTGCGATATTCGGGCAGCAGGAGCGCCGCTGCGCCCGCGAGTGCGAACAGGCCGGCCGATACGCCGAGGAACACCTTCCAACCTTTGCTCAATTGCATAACCGTCAGACCCTTTTTCGGTGGGAAGTCCTGCTACGTCAATATAAGTGAATCTTGTAAAAGCGTCAACGTGTTTTCAGTTGACATTCTGAATATCGCCGATACGCAGTTCCCTTGTCGACTCCGCAGGGGGCAGACGGTTCCTAAAATGTACTCTCCGGGGTTGTATCAGGGCACCAGCGGGCCGTTGTCAACGCGGGGATGAGCGCATTCAATGCCGCCGGTGTCCCGATTCGTCTGAGCGCCTCGGCGGCGTTCCCACGCGCGTATCGATTGGCATCCGACAGCCCGTCACTCAGTTCCGGAACGGCGGATTCGGCTGCCGGACCCAGTTTGGCCAGAGCCAGCGCTGCGGTGCGGCGCACGTCGCCGTCGCCGTCCTTCATCTGCTCTTTCAGTCCCGATACCACGGCCGGCTCCGCCAGTGCGATATTGCCGAGGGCTTCGGCCGACCACCGGCGGACCTCGAGATCTTCGTGTTCCAGGGCGTCGACCAGCCGCGGGACGGCCTCTTCTGCGCCTCCGCCGATATCCGCCAGGATCTGGACGGCCTGGGCAGCGTCGTGTCCCAGCCTTTCGACCAGGCCAGGAACCGCCGGCGCGCCGATGGCGCTGAGGCCGTAGGCCGCGTTTCGGCGCACGGATTCGGACTCGTCGTCCAGAAAATTCGAAAGCGTGGGAATGGCGGGGGTCCCTATCCCGGCTAGACGGTAGGCGGCGTTCAGGGCCGTGTTCTCATGCTCGTCGTCCAGCTCCCGCGCGACGTCCGCCACCGACGCGTTCAGGCCGTTCGCGGACGGACGTCCCCGGTGCCAGTCCCAGAGGTGGTTCCACAGCAGCGTGCGGTCGTTTGAGTGCTTCCAGCCATCGTGCGCGGGAGCCCCGTTCGCGACATGCCGCCAACTCGGTGCATCCGGTTCCTGCATCCGGGTAAAGAGGAATTTCATCATATAGCGGGGTCCGTCGCAGGAATTCGGCATGGCCCGGTGCCAGAGGTCGTAATGTACGATGGTGACGTCGCCCGCGTCCCCGCAAAGAGGCAGTTCTTCGTTCGCATCGGCGTCAAAGGTGTTGTTATAGTGGCTGCCGGGCACCACGCCGGTGGGACCCAGGCTTATCGGCGTGGGCTGGGGGTAATAGAACGCCATGGCCCACCTCGTGTGATGGTGCCGCCGGTTCCAGCCGTCCATATGCATCCGCTGCCCGGTGCTCCCCGGCGGGTTGGCGTGACAGTGGCGGTGGGGATGCATGTAGTAGTTGGCGCCCAGGAGGCCGGTGAGCGCGCCGACGACATTCGGGTCCTGGAAGACCATCCGGATTTCCGGAAGCCTGGGCAGAAGGTTGTTCCCGGGATTTCCCTCTTTTCTGAATATATCGTCGGTGCGTTGGAAGATGCCGGCATGAAATTCCGCGGGAAGCTCCGTCTTGACGGAAATAAACCCGTTGACGACGTAAGACCGCATCTGTTCATCGGTTAGCAGCTTGATTTCTTGCATGGGAGTGCCTCTCTCGCGGACGTCACGCCCGGCGACGCCCGGGTTGCCGGGCGTGCGCCAGCAGGGCTTCTTCCACGACATCCGTGCCCCAACCCGGCCCGTCGGGAATGGCCATGCGTCCGTCGACGATTGTTGGCGGATTCGTGACGAGGTCGTCTTTCCAGGGTACGTCGTCGATGTCGATTTCCATGATGCGGACGTTGGGAAGCACGCCGCAAAGGCTCGCGCTGATGAACGACGCGAGGTGACTGTAGTAGTTGTGCGGGGCGACGTTCAATTGATAGGCTTCAGCGAGGTCTCCGATCTTCCTGGACTGCGAAAAGCCGTTCCAGGGTACGTCAACCATATACACGTCGGCCGCCTGGCGTTTAAAATAGGGAATGTATCCACGCATGTGAAACAGATTCTCGCCGGTGCAGATGGGCGTGGCCGTGGACTGTCTGATCGCAAGGATGGCATCCGGGTCGTACATGTCGATTTCAAGCCAGAGCAGGTTGAAGGGTTCCAGAATTCTCGCGATTCGCCTGCAGGCCTCCGGCTTGAAGTTGAAATTGAGGTCGAGGTTGATGTCGACGTCGGGTCCCACGGCTTCACGGAAAGTACCCACCAGAGTCTCGATATGCGACAGGAGCCGATTCGATATGGCCTGGTCGGTCGTACCGGGTCCGCCCGCAAAGCCCGGAAAGTAGACGGACCCGGGATCGCCGGGCATCAGAATGTTGGTTTTGAGCGCCGTAAAGCCTTTCCGCGCCACCTCCCGGCCCAGCGCGGCAACGTCGTCCAGATTGCGCAAGGGCGGGGTCCCGATGAGTTCGTGCGCCCGGATCCTGCTGGTGCCGCAGTGCGACCAGTACAGCCGGACGTCTTCCCGCGTGGGCCCGCCGAACAGTTCCACAACGGAAATGCCGAGGGCCCGCGCCTTGATGTCCACCAGGGCCAGTTCGATACCCGCGATGGCTTTCATGGTCGCGCCGTCCGGACTCTGACGGCTTTGTCTGACCATATCCTGGTACCGCATTTCGAACGGGCGCGGGTCCCTGCCGATCAGCACGTCCTTGAAATCTTCAATAGCGCCTGCGACGCTCAAAGGCATCTTGTCGTCGCTGCATTCGCCCCAGCCCGTGACGCCGGCGTCGGTTTCCACCTTGACAAACAGCCAGGTACGCCAGCCCGCGTCCACGTGGAACGTCCGGACATCCGTGATGCGCATTGAATCTTCTCTCCCCGGCCGCCGGCCGGGCAGCCGTTATAATATCAGAACAAAGAAACAGGGGGCGCGTGCCTGCCCCCTGTTCGTATCGTGCGAGTATCGTGCCGTTCCGGATCAGGCGTCGAAATACAGCGCGAATTCGTAGGGATGCGGCCTCAGTCGCATCTCGTCGATTTCGTTTTTGCGCTTGTAGTCAATCCAGCTGTCGACCACGTCTCTGGTGAAGACGTCTCCCTCGAGAAGGAAATCGTGATCGGCTTCGAGGGCGTTGATGGCTTCCTCCAGGGATCCGCACGTCTGGGGGACTCTGGCCATGTCTTCCGGTTCCAGTTCATAGAGGTCCATGTCCAGCGGTTCGCCCGGGTCGATCCGGTTCCGGATGCCATCCAGTCCGGCCATGAGCATGGCCGCAAAGGCCAGGTAGGGGTTGCAGGACGGGTCCGGGCAACGGAACTCCATCCGCTTGGCCTTGGGACTGGGAGAATACATCGGGATCCGGACGCACGCGCTGCGGTTGCGCTTGGAGTAGGCCAGGTTGACCGGGGCTTCGTATCCGGGCACCAGGCGTTTGTAGGAGTTGGTGGTCGGCGCGACGAATGCCAGTAACGCGTTTGCATGCTTGAGGATTCCGCCGATGTAGTGCAGCGCCATGTCGCTGAGTCCGGCGTATTCTGAACCGGCGAAAAGGGGTTCGCCGTCTTTCCACAGGCTCTGGTGTACGTGCATTCCGGTACCGTTGTCCTGAAAGAGCGGCTTGGGCATGAACGTGGCGGTCCGGCCGTGTTTCCGCGCGGTGTTTTTGACGATGTACTTGTAGAGGATCAGCTTGTCGGCGCACGACAGCAACGGAGCGAATCTGAAGTCGATCTCCGCCTGGCCGCCGGTCGCCACCTCGTGGTGGTGGGCTTCCACCTCGATGCCGCAGTTGATCATGTGCAGGACCATCTCACTCCGGATATCCTGAAGGCTGTCGGTGGGCGGTACCGGGAAGTACCCCTCCTTGTACCGGGGCTTGTAGCCCAGGTTCGGCTGCTCGTCACGGCCGGTATTCCAGCGTCCTTCGACCGAATCGACGTAATAGTAGCCCGTATTGTTCGTCTGGTCGAAGCGGATATCGTCGAAGACGAAGAATTCCGCCTCCGGCCCGAAAGTGGCCTCGTCCGCAATGCCGGTTTCCCTGAGATAGACCTCGGCCCTTCGCGCCACGGTCCGCGGATCGCGCGTGTATTGACCTCTCGTGATCGGATCCTGGATCTCGCAGAATAACGCGAGCGTGGGGATCTCGAGGAAAGGATCGACAAAAGCCGTATCGGCTTCGGGCATGACAAGGAGGTCGCTTTCATGGATGGATTGCCAGCCGCGCATGCTGGAGCCGTCGAAGCCGAGGCCGTCCTCAAAGGTGTCTTCCTCGACTTCCTCGGCCGGCACCGAAAAGTGCTGCCAGAGCCCCGGATAGTCCGTAAAGCGGAAATCCACGATTTTTACGTTGTTTTCCTTGATCATGTCAAGGACGTCTTGAGGCGTCTTGCCCATGCCGCGGCTCCTTTCGCGTGTGAGTCGTTGTATCGTTTCCATATATGCCAGGACGAATCCGGAACGGCGCAAATATACGGGCCATTTATTTCGTACAGATTGCAATTATGTTAAATATACGTTAATAGCGGTTGCCGCACGGTGTGAGGCAAATGCACGTACGGAGCGATATCAAAGTGTCTCTTTACCGGTGCGGCGACGGGGATTGCAGTCGTTCCGGTTCTGCGGCAAAAGGCTTGACAATGCAATTGCATTCGTTTATCATTTCTTGGAATATCCAGACTGCCGGGTTTCGAAACCCGATAAAGCCCCCGCCATCCGGGTGGCGTTGTCGTACCGTATACTAATGAACGCCGCCTTTCAGGTTGTCCTCTCTCCCTTGGAAAAAATCACCTTAGATCATCTGTCACTCAGCGGGCATCTCCTCCGGCCCTGCGGTCATCTACTGACGCCAGGAGAAGGTGGGTCGTATGTTGCAGTTACAACAGCGTGAAGCGGCGATTTTGAATATCCTCATCAGCCGGCATATCAATACCGGAGAGCCCGTCGGATCCCGCGCCATCGCCAGGTCCGGGCTGGGTCTCAGTTCCGCCACGGTACGCAATTCCATGGCAGACCTGGAGGAGAAGGGACTGCTCACCCATCCGCACACGTCGGCCGGCCGCGTGCCCACGGACAAAGGTTACCGCTATTACGTGGACAAAGTGATGCCCAGGCAGACAATCCAGGAGGAAGAGCGTGATCGGATCCGCGAGCGGGTAAGGGCATACGTCCGCGAGGGGGATATCGAGGCCTTGCTGGAGCAGATGTCCAGATTGATCGCCGATCTCTCGATGAACCTGGGAATGGTCCTCTCGCCGAGGTTCGAACGGGGCATATTCGACCGGCTGGAAATGGTCCATCTGTCTGAAGGCAGGCTGCTGCTGGTGCTTGCAATCAAGTCGGGGCTGGTGAAGACGATGGTCATGGAGGTGGATTCGGCCATTTCGCCCGGCGAACTGGATGAGACGTCGCGGGCGGTAAACGAACGGCTTTCCGGTCTCAGCGTGGCGGAGATCCGGGATTCGGTGGCGGAGCGGCTCCGGGAGGTCTCAGGCGGGTCTCCCAGACTTCTGCGTGTGCTGTGCGACAGCGCGTCGAACCTTTTCCGGTTTCAGAGCGGGATGGATCTGCATTTCGGAGGCGCCGGCAACTTTATCATGCAGCCGGAGTTCAACCGCAAGAAAGACGACCTCGCCGCCCTGATGGAGCTGCTCGAAGCCCGGGAACCAATGATTACGATTCTGGACGAACGGACCGAACACGAAGGGATTTCCGTGACGATCGGCGCCGAAAACGGTCCGCCGCAACTTCAAGGCTGCAGCGTGCTCACGTCGCGCTACCGCGTTGGCGCCATTTCCGGGGTCATCGGGCTGATCGGACCCACCCGCATTCCCTATGCGAGGCTCATTCCCCTCACCCGCTATATGGCGACGCTGGCGGAGGAAATGCTGGATCACTAGCGAAGGAGGTTGCTCGCTCGAATATGGTTAATCCTGACGAAGTCATCGGCGAGGAGAAACAGGAGGAAACCGCCGAACCGGAAGGCGGCGGGGACGATGAGGCTTCAGGCGAAGACGACGCGCCGGACCCGCTCGAGGAAGCCCTTCGGGAATCCGAAGAGTACAAGGACCGGTGGATACGCCTGGCAGCCGAGTTCGACAATTACAAGAAACGGAGGACGAGGGAGTTCGATGCCCTGATACAGTCGGCCAGTGAGAACCTGATTCGGGATCTGCTGCCCGTTCTCGACTCGGTCGCGCGCGCGCTGGAGCACCGCGCCGACGGCGATGAGGAGTCCGACGGGTTCAAACAGGGTGTGACGATGATCATGGAGGAATTGCCCAAAGTCCTCCAGCGTCGGGGTCTTTCCGAGATCGAAGCCGAGGGGCAGCCGTTCGATCCCAATTATCATGAAGCGCTGATGCAGATGACTTCGGAAGATCACGCCGAAGGGCTCGTGATGGCCGTGGTGGAACGCGGGTACCGGCTTGGCGAGAAAGTGATCCGTCCCTCCAGGGTCGTCGTGAGCGGCGGAAGCGCCGGAGAGGAGTCCGGAAGCGAAGAAGAGGGCGAGAAGGAGAGTGAAGCGCGGCAATCCTGAGCAGGGCCGGAATACGGCTCTGTTGTCTGTTTTGCCCCACAGGAACGAGTCATGTCCAAACGTGATTATTATGACGTTCTCGGCGTGGAGCGCGGCGCGACCGATGGCGACATCAAGAAGGCCTACCGCAAGCAGGCGATGAAGTATCATCCGGACCGCAACGCGGGCGATGAAGAGGCCGCGGCCAGATTCAAGGAGGCTGCGGAAGCGTACGAGGTCCTCGGCGATGCCCAGAAACGCCAGGTCTACGACCAGTACGGGCACGCGGGCCTGGGCGGTCCGTTCCAGGGCGGCGGCTTTCAATGGTCCGACTTCACCCATGCGACCGATTTTGAAGACATTTTTTCAAACCTGGACGACGTGTTCGGCGGCGGGATTCTGGGCGATCTGTTCGGCCGCCGTGGAGGTCGGCGCGGCCCGCAGCGCGGGGAAGACCTCCGCATACCGGTCCGGTTGACGCTCGAGGAGATTGCGTCTGGTGTCCAGAAGCGGATCCGCTTCGCCCGAATGGACCGGTGCGACACCTGCTCCGGAAGCGGCGCGCGGTCCGGCGCCGCCGCCAGGACCTGCAGCGTGTGCAACGGGATGGGGCAGGTGCGTCAGGCTACGAGGTCGTTGTTCGGGCAATTCGTGAACGTCACCACGTGCCCCCAATGCAATGGCGAAGGCAAGGTGATCGGCGACCGATGTTCCGACTGCGGCGGCGAGGGAAGGGCGAAGAAGACCGTCAGTCTGTCCGTCAATATCCCGGCGGGCGTCACCGACGGCAACTACATACCGTTACGGGGGCAAGGGAGCGTCGGGCCGAGGGACGGTACCGCGGGCGATTGTATGGTGCTGATCGAAGAGGCGGAGCACGAGCATTTCGAGCGGCACGGCAATGATATACTCTATGAATTGCCGATTAGCTTCAGCCAGGCGGCGCTGGGCGCGGAGGTCACGGTGCCCACGCTGAACAGCAGGGCCGAGATGAAGATCCCGGCGGGGACCCAGTCCGGGCAGGTCTTTCGCCTGAAGGGCAAGGGGATTCCGGAGTTGAACGGGTATGGTACAGGAGACCAGCTGGTCCGCGTGATGGTCTGGACGCCCGCACGCCTCAACGAAGAGGAAAAAGCGCTCTTCCGGCAGCTGGCCGATTTCGAAAACGTCCAGCCTCCCGAGGGTGGAAAGGGTCTGTTCGAACGCATGAAGGGGGCATTTGGCGCTTAGCGCACGGTGCAGGCGAATGGGTATGCGACGCGGGAGGTCACGGTGCGAGATCGTCTTCTCGCGTCTTTCGTAGTTTCGTTTATTCGTATTCTCGTAGTTTCGTATTCTCGCAGTCTTTTCTTATGTCAGCCTCGGAAAAAGGGGCTGGCTTTTTTGTATCCGGGATTTCGAGAAACCGGTTTCGATTCTATTGGCAGTACCGGGAAGAAAGGGTCTCAGCACCCGCGAAATTTCCAGAACGGATCCGACCCAGGCCGTGAGGTGTTCAGACAACCTCCCTGCCTTCTCTCTTTTCAAGCGTTCCCAGGGGCGTGCCGCGTCGATCTCGCGGTTCAGCTTTCCGACTTGCTGCCAGATCGTCCGGAGCGCGCCGGCGAAGTCGGACCTGTCCAGCGCGCCGCTGAGGTCAGGCGGTATCCGGGTGTCGCACGAATCCACCGGACCGTGACCGGACCTCTCGCAGAGGGCCTCCAGCCGGCGCACCAGGTTCCCCAGGCCATTCGCCAGGTCCGCGTTGTAGAGGTCCCGGAGCCGGGATTCCGATACGTCTCCGTCCTCTCCTGAGCGTACGGCGCGGAGCAGGTAGTACCTGAGTGCGTCGGCGCCGTATCGCCGGATCAGTGGGAACGGATCCACGGCGTTGCCCTGCGACTTGCCGATCTTGCGACCCTCCACGGTCAGGTGTCCATGGACGAAGATCGTCCGGGGCAGCGGCAGGCCGGCTGAGAGCAACAGTGCCGGCCAGCATATCGCGTGGAATTTGAGGATGTCTTTGCCGATCACGTGGATCCTGTGGGAGCAGTTCTCCCAGTAGCGTTCGAAATTCCCTTCGTTTGAGCCGTAACCGGGGCCGGTGAGGTAGTTGGTCAGGGCGTCGAACCACACGTACATGACCTGCGTCGGGTCACCGGGCACGGGCACGCCCCAGCCTCCAGATCTTTCCCGATTGCGGGAAATGCTGAAATCCCGCAGGCCCAGGCGGATGAATCCAAGCGCCTCGTTTCGCCGGGTTTCCGGGAGAATGCGCAGCCTACCGGACACGATCAGGGTCTCCAGCGCCTTCTGATAGGCGGACAGGCGGAAGAAATAGTTCGTTTCCTCGACGATCTCGGGTTCGACGCCGTGTACGGGGCACCGTCCGTTCGTCAGGTCCCGCTTCAGATAGAAGTCCTCGCAACCCACGCAATACAGACCGCGGTATTTTTTTTGGACGATATCCGCCTTCCGGCAGGCCGTCCAGAACCGTGAGGCGCCACGGAAGTGCTCAGTGGATGACGAGCGAATGAAACTTTTGTAAGAGATATCGAGGGCATCGGCAAGGCCCTGGAAAACAGCGGCGTTCCGGTCGCAGAGCTGCCGGGGGGTCAGGCCTTCGCTCTCGGCGGCCTTCACGTTCTTGAAAGCGTTCTCGTCCGTACCGGTCAGCAGGAACGCGTCGTCGCCCTGCAGCCGGCGCCAGCGGGCGATCACGTCGGCCTGAACGAGCTCCAGCGCGAAGCCCACGTGTGGACGGGCGTTGACGTAGGGAATCGACGTCGATACATAGGCGGTCTTCATGGCGAGTCCTTTGGAAGAGAAAAAACCCACCGCCGATCCGCCGGCGGTGGGTTGGTCGATTACGGTTCCAATGTCGTTCAGTTTAATTCATGGAATGCTCCGCCGCGGGATGTCCGTTAGAGAAGGAGGACATCATGCACATCGCAATCGCGGCGACACGAGTCGACGCATCGTCATGCGGAACGGCTAAGGGTCGCCCTGATACACGCGACCGGTTAACTGACAATCGAACGGATTTCATGATACGCTCCCTTATTGTGTGGGCGTAAAGATAGATGGCCGACCTGTAATTGTCAAGCTCGAAATCCTCATCTTGCCCTTGTCCTTTTCGCGGGATGGGCTTACATTGTCGAAGAGGGGAAAACCGGCGACTGGCCCGGCGGTCGCCCGGATACAGGCCGCACCGGGCGCAGCCTTACTTTTTCGGACATTAATAGGGATTCGGATTTGCTTTTCTGGCTGGGAGAACGTTTCGCGGACGTTTACGGGCCGCTTCGGTTGTTGACGTCCTATCTGTTTCTGGCCGTCCTCGGCACGGCGCTGGCCGGATTCTTCACCTGGCGTCTGCTGCCCCGGCTGTGGATGCGGTTGCCCAAGGACCGGGGCCGGGAGTACGCCGTCGAGAACGAACAGAGCCACGGCAAACCGGTTGGCGCCGGCATCATCTTCATACCGATCTACGTCGCCGTGTGTATCCTCGTCCTCCCGCCGGGCTTCCAGTACTGGCAGATCCTCGGTTGCGTCATGCTCGCGATGGTGGCAGGGTTTCTGGACGATCGAAGTCCGGGGGGATGGGGCGAGTATCGCGTGGGCGCGATCGATCTGGGCATATCGTTGCTGGGCGCCATGGTCATCTGTCAGCTGGAACCCGTTCAACTCTGGCTGCCGCTGATGAAGACGCCTGTATCGGTTCCGCCGTGGATTTTCGTGCCCGGCGCCGCGTTATTGATCTGGGTCTCAATCAACGCCACCAACTGTACCGACGGCGTGGACGGGCTGTCGGGCAGTTTGAGCGTGATGGCATTCGTCTACCTGGCCACGATTCTGTACGGGATCGTGGGACACCGGGACATCGCCAGGTATCTGCTCGTGCCGCATTACCCGGATGGCGCGGTGTGGGCGCTGTTTGCATTTATCATGGCCGGATGTCTGGCCGGCTACCTCTGGTACAATGCGTATCCCAGTTCGGTTCTTATGGGCGACGCGGGCTCCCGGCCGATGGGCTTCCTGCTCGGGATCCTGGTTCTGGCGTGCGGCAATCCGTTTCTGATCGTGGTCGTTGCCGGCGTGGTTCTTGTGAACGGCGCCACGGGGCTCCTGAAAGTCGCGTTTCTGCGGTTTTTGAAAATCGGAATTTTCAGGACGGTCCGTTATCCGCTGCACGATCACTTCCGGCACAAGAACGGCTGGTCGAATACCCACGTGCTCGTGCGGTTCATCCTGCTTCAGGCGTTCGTCACGCCAATCCTGCTGGTACTGCTGGTCAAGATCCGTTGAACGACGCATAAGAAGCTGTCTTAAAATTCCCAGCGGTCTTCGCGCGGCTGCAAAAGCGCCGGTCGGCGTTGGTCAAACCCGCCCGTATAGACAAATATGGGCGGATTTTCCCGTCTTGACCGCCACTTTTTCGCTCGCGCTCGGGAACTCACCGGGAATTTTAAGACAGCTTCTAAGAGGGACATATGGACGGGAAAGAGGCGTTGAAGCGAAAAATCTGCGAGGCCATCGACCGCCGCAGGGTGCAGATCGAGCGGATCGGGGACCACATCATGGCCCACCCCGAGACCGGATTCAAGGAATTCGAGACCGCCAGGCTGGCGGAAAACACCATGGAAGAATTCGGGATATCACCCGAAACCGGGCTTGGAATCACGGGCGTAAAGGGTATCCTCCGGGGCGCGAAGCCCGGCCCGACCGTGGCCCTGATCGGCGAGCTGGATTCACTCGTGGTACCGGACCATCCCATGGCGGACCCCGATACCGGCGCCGCCCACGCGTGCGGCCACAATGCCCAGATGGCTGGACTGCTGGGGGCGATGATGGGGATGGTGGACACGGGCGCGGCCGAGTCCATGGCCGGAAACGTCGTGTTCTTCGCCGTGCCGGCGGAAGAATACATCGAAGTCGAATACCGGATGGGACTGGTCAGGGAAGGAAAGCTGGAGTTTCTGGGCGGGAAACCGGAACTCGTCCGGCTCGGGCATTTCGACGACGTCGACATGGCGGCGATGATCCACACGCACAGCGACCACAATATGAAGAAAGCCGCGATTTCCGAGTCGTGCAACGGGTGCCTGGTGAAGATGATCCACTTCATCGGCAAGGCCGCGCACGCGGGAGGCGCGCCGCACCGGGGAATCAACGCGTTGAACGCGGCCCAGGTCGCATTGGCGGTCATTCACGCGCAGCGGGAGACGTTTCGGGATGGCGACGCGATCCGCGTTCATCCGATAATCACGAAGGGCGGAGATATCGTGAACGTGGTGCCCGCGGAGGTCAGGATGGAGACCTACGTCAGGGGAAAGACGAATGAAGCCATGCTGGACGCCAACGAAAAGGTCGACCGTGCGATCCGCGCCGGGGCCATGGCGGTGGGCGCGCGCGTGGAGATTGAAACGCTTCCGGGGTACCTGCCGCTTCGGAACGATCCGGAACTCAGCGCGATTTTCGAAGCCAATTCAAAGGCGTTGCTGGGGGAGGACGAAGTCTGCGAGGTCTCGCACCGGACGGGTTCCACGGATATGGGCGACCTGTCCCACATCATGCCGGCGATCCATCCATACATGGCCGGGGCGGACGGCGTGGGGCACAGTGCGGATTGGCACATTTCGGACAGGGAAATGGGGTATCTGGCGCCCGCGAAATCACTTGCGCTGATGGCGGTGGACCTGCTTCACGGTGAGGGCGAGACTGCGGCCGGTCTGCTCAGGGATTACAAACCGGCGATGACGAAGGACGAATACCTGGCGTTTCAGCGGGCGCTGTTCAAGACGGAGATCTACGACGGGTCGCGCCCGGGGGAACAATAGAATGGCGCGTACGAGTAACTCCGGAATAGGCTGGAACGCCGTCAGCAGTACGGGCGCGGTTGCCGCGGGCGGGGCCGGCGCCGTGGAGGCCGGGATCCGGATCATGGAGAGCGGCGGGAATGCCGCGGACGCGGCGGCGGCGACCATCCTCGCGCTGAACGTGACCGATCACGGCGCGTGCTCGATCGGCGGCGAGGTGCCGGTGATCCTCTACGATGCGGGCAGGAATGAAGTGAAAACGCTTTCCGGGCAGGGCCGGGCGCCGCTCTCGCGGGAAGCGATCGACTGGTACATGGCAAACGGCATTCCCGACAGGGACATCAAGATGGCGCCTGTTCCCTCGGTCGTGGATCTGTGCACGACGTTGCTCATCCGGTACGGCACGCAGTCCTTCGAAGCAGTCGTTTCTCCCACGCTGGCAATTTTGGATGGTGGCGAGGAATCCTGGCATCACAGGCTCGCGGTGACGCTGCGCAGGCTGGTTGAGGCGGAGCAGGGCGCCCGCGGAAGCCGCGAGGAGCGGGTGGCGGCCGCGAGCGACCGTTTCTACGGACGAAACGGGGCCCGACAGGACGTTGCCGGTGACCTCGAGGCCGACTACGTGGAAAAAGGAGGTTTTCTGCGCAAGGCGGACCTGGCGGCCCACCGGACGCTGATTGAAGATCCCGTCGTGGTCAACTACCGGGGATACGACGTGTATAAATGCGGTCCGTGGACGCAGGGCCCGTACCTCTGCCAGGCCCTGCGGCTCCTGGAGGGCTACGACCTGAAATCCATGGGCCACCTTTCTGCGGATTACGTGCACGTGGCCGTGGAAGCGCTCAAGCTGGCCATGGCCGACAGAGACGCGTACTACGCCGATCCGGAATTCGCGGACGTTCCGATGTCGGAATTGCTGTCGGACGCCTATACCGAAATCCGCCGGCCGCTCATCGATATGGCTAACGCGTCGCTGGAGGCTCGTCCCGGCGACCCGTACGGGTTGAAACCGCTTCGGGGTACGGGGGTGTTCGAACACGGTATCGGGGGAACGACCACGTGCGTGGTCGCGGACCGGTGGGGGAACGTGGTTTCGGCAACGCCGAGCGCCAATGTGTATCGCGACGAATCCCCCTTGGGCGGACGGACCGGGGTATCGTACGGGAACCGCCTGCGAAGCCTGAATACGACCCCCGGCCATCCCAACTGCATCCAGCCGCGGAAACGCCCGCGCATCACGCTGACGCCCACGCTTGTCCTGAAGGACGGCAGGCCGATTCTGGCGATCAGCGTCGCGGGCGGAGACCTGCAGGACCAGGCGACGCTGAACCTGCTCCTGGATTTCATCGAGTTCGATATGCTTCCCGAAAACGCCGTCACCGCGCCGCGCTTCGCCACGGCCCACCACGAGGACTCGTTCGATCCCAATCCGGATCGTCCTGCAACGTTCAAACGGGTCGGTTCGCTGAACATAAGCGACCGCGTGAGCCGGGACGTACGTGCCGAACTCGCCTCGCGCGGGCATCGCGTCGCGTCAAGCGCCGGTCCGATCGCGACCCCGGTCATGCTCTTCATCGATCAGGAAAACGGACGGTTCCACGCCGCCGGGGATCCCGCCGCGGGCCGCCATGCGGCCGGGCTGGAGGGATAGTTAGAGAGAAAACCCCTCAATTTGCAAAGAGCGAGCAATAAACCCACGCATCCGTTGCAAGTCGTACTGATAAACGAAAAGGAAAAGGCCCTGCCGACACCGACGTCAGCAGGGCTTTTTTTAGCGAGTGTATTTTTCGCCTCAACTTCACTTATGTGCTTCTGTCACACCTGCCTTGCCGCGAATCGGCAACTCGCTGCACCTCTTCCCCGATCCACGCTACATGTGTAGGAGCGTCCCTTGCGGGCACCGCACCCCTCCCCGCGTCGGGGAGGGGCCGGGGGAGGGGTCCCGTGCCGCGAATTGCCAATTCTCGGTACAGTAGCCCGCGCCAGGTTGGCGGTGCAGGGGCGTCCCTTGTGGGCGCCCCGTCCCTGTCTACGCCTCTGTCGATGCTGTTTCCTGACCTTCAGGCACTCCGATACGGTAACCCACCCCGTGCTCCGTGAAGATGTAGCGCGGTTCGTCGGCGTCGTCGCCCAGCTTTCGACGCAGCCTCTTGACGAGCGTACGGACGCGGCGCAGGTCGCCGCGTTTCCTGCCCCAGATTCGACGCAGCAGCGCCTTGTGCGTCACCACCCGACCGGGGCTGACACAGAGCTCATACAGCAACTCATATTCGTGTGCGGTCAATTCCACGCGGCGTCCGCCAACGGTCACGCTCCGATCCTCGAAATTGACGGTCAGGTCCTGCAATACGCATGGTTCTTCAGGGTCTTTACGTTCCTCGCCTTCTTCCGTGCGCAGCGCCGCCTTGATTCGTACGACGAGCTCCGTTGGAGAAAAGGGCTTTACAATATAATCGGACGCGCCCAATGCGAAGGCCCGCTCGACGTTTTCCTGTTGGCCGTATCCGGACAGAAAGATAACCGGGATCCTGTCGATCTCGAGAATATCCTTCATCAGTTCAAATCCGTCCTTGCCAGGCAGTACAAGGTCCAGGAGGACCAGGCGAGGCTCCCGCGACTCGATCAGTTCCGCCACTTCCCCGGGATCGCCCGTTACAATCGCCGCGTATCCCGCTCGTGTAAGGATTTCGCGAACGGACCTCAATGTCTGAGGGTCGTCATCCACTGCAAGGATTGCGCCGTTGCGACTTTCCGTATCGCGCGCATGCTCACCCGATCGTGGCGGGGTGCGGACGGCGGATGACGGGATTGCCTCCGCAACGGGCACCGTGAACGTGACCTTCGTACCCAGGCCCGGTCCGTCGCTTTCGGCCCACACTCTTCCGCCGTGGGCTTCAACAATACCCTTGCAGATGGCAAGACCCAGACCCGTGCCCTGGGTGACCCTCTCATCGCTATTGCTGTCGACTCGCGAAAACTTCCTGAAGAGTTGCGGCAGGAGATCCGCGGTAAGGCCCTTGCCTTCGTCGGCAACTGAAATGTGAACGTGGAAGTCTTCACGTAACGCGGCCAGCCGGATCGGCGATGACGCATCGGAGTACCTGGCGGCATTGAAGAGGAGATTGTCCAGTACCTGGACGATGCGACGCCTGTCTACCATAACCCAGGGCAGGTCCGGCGGAAGGTTGATTTCTATGGCGCGCGCGTCGCCCCCGCGCAGGAAGGTATTTCTTGCCTCATCGACGATTTCCCCCACGTCAGCCGGCTCCGGCGTGATCGCAAGCGAGCCCGTTTCGATTCTGGCCACGTCGAGCAGGTCGCTGATAAGGTCCCGCATGCGGTCCGCCTGCTGGTCGATGATCCGGTAGAATTGCCGCGCTTCGGCGGGATCGAGAAGGGAACCGTCGTCAAGCAAGGCGGTGGTCGAGCCCTTGATGGATGTCAGCGGGACCCGAAGTTCGTGGCTGACCATACCCAGAAACTCGGCGCGCAGGCGTTCCAGGTCCTCCAGGGGCGTCATGTCCTGAATGGTTACGACCACCGACTCGATTTCACCCCCGCTGGAACGGATGGGCGTGGCATTGACCAGCGTCGTCACGGAACGGCCGTCGGGTACGAAGAGGACGATCTCCTCCGCGCGCACCGTTTCTCCTGAGCCCAGTAACTCGGCGAGCTGGGACTCTTCCAGTGAGACCTCCCGACCGTCGGCGCGCCGGAACTTCATTACCTCGAGCAGCTGCTCCTCCGGATGGCCCGGCGTGAGCAGGGCGCCCACGAGCCTTCTCGCCTCGCGGTTGAACGTCAGCGGCGCACCGGACCTGGCGTCGAAAACCACGACCCCGACGGGAGAGGTGTCGATCAGGGTCTCCAGGTCGAGCCGTGCCTTCTGCTCGTCCCGGTGCCGGCGTGCGTTTGCGATAACGAGCGCCGCCTGTGAGGCAAACATCACCAGGGTTTCTTCGTCTGCCGCCGTGAATGCGTCCTCCCCTCCCTTCTCGCAAAGACTGAATGTGCCCACGCTCTCGCCGCGGTAGCGGATCGGCGCCGCCAACGCCGCGGGGGCGGGACTCAGGGGAATTTGAGGGTGGAACTCGGGCAGGCCCTCAGACCGGATGTAACTGTGGAGGTTTCGAAGCCGCAGCGGCTCTTTTATATGGGTGAAGTGTTCGAAGAGCCCGTGCCTCTCCGGCCGTAGCCACAACCGTTTGGACTGAATGGACGATAAGCCCGATGTAATGCAGTCCTGTGCCCGCCCCTCATCGTCAAGCAGCACCATCAGGCCGTACCTCGCACCGGTCAGCGACCGGGCGCTGTCCAGGACCTCCTGCAATACGGCGTCGAACTCCAGGCTCTCATTGATGCGAATGCTGGCCTCGCCAAGCCTGGACAACCGGTTGCGGAGGGCTTCGATCTGTTGATCCCGTTCGTCGATCTGCATCGCCTTCTAACCTCGATCGGTCGGTGGATGCTCCCGGACCGGGAAACGACGTCAGCGACAGTCAATCCACTCAATTGTCCACAATATAGGAAAGGACCCTTGGTGAATCCAGCGCATTTTCGGAGCGGCGCGTCAGTTCACCGGAAGTCACGATCGGAAGGCTGGGTCCGATAACGCTCCCAGTCTGTATCCCTCTCCCGGCTGATTGAGGATGTACGTGGGACTGTTCGCGTCGTCTCCCAACTTGCGGCGGATTTTCTTTACGGTTGTTCGCAAACGCCGCGTATCAGCGGCATCCAGCGTGTCCCAGACCCGCCGCAGCAGATCCTGACTGGTCACCAAACGCCCCGCATTGGCCGACAGCTCCAGCATCAGACGGTACTCGAGTCGGGTCAGATGTACCGGCCGACCTGCGAGCGTCACTTCTCGCCTGTCGTAATCGATCTTCAAGTCCCCCAGCACGAACGGTTCTTCCGGCGGGGCGTATTCGCGCTCCTCCCGGCGGCGCAGCGCCGCCCTGATCCTGGCCGACAGTTCGGCGGGCGCAAAGGGTTTGACCACGTAATCGGCTGCCCCGGCATCGAGTGCGCGTGCGATCGCTTCCTCGTGCGCGTACGCTGAAAGGAAAATGACCGGAAGATCCGGATCGGCAATGACGTCGGTCATCACTTCAACCCCGTCGGTTCCCGGCAGGACCAGGTCCAGCAGCACGAGGGCTGGCCGGTGTTTTTCCAATAGCCCGGGTATATCGTGCGGACTGCCGGTCACGCGGGGGTGATATCCTTCCCCGGTCAGGACGTCTTTGACGTTTCGCAACGTCTGAGTGTCGTCGTCCACCACCAGGATGGTCGTTGGCTGCCGCCCCCTCGTCCGCCTGTCCGCGTCGACTGCAAGATTGCTGCGCCGCAGCACGAGATCCTCCACGGGCGTCAGATCCTGCAGCGTCACCACAAGTGACGCGACCCCGCCGTCGTCAGAAAAAATCGGCGTGGCGCTCATCAGTGTGCTCACCCGCCGGCCGTCGGGGAACCGAAACAAAACTTCCTCCGCACGTATCGTATCGCCGGTACTCTTCGCCTGTTCGACGGGATGCTCCTCGGGCGAGAGCATTCGCCCGTCGCCTCGACGGACGGACATCGTCTTCAGGAAATGATTCATCGTCTGCCCTGGCGACAACAGATCGTTTGCGAGCCGGCTCGCCTCCCGGTTGACGGATGCCAGTGTCCCCGCCACGGCATCGATGACGACGATGCCAACGGGCAGCGCGTCCGCCAGCCTATTCATGTCGAGGCGCCCGCTTTTCTGTACGCTCGCTTCACCGGTCATATGGAAGGCCTCGCCACGACCATTCTGTCATCGCCTCCAGCCCGATGCCCGGACTCCATGACCTCTCCCTTATTGGCTGACTGAACTCCCTGGCATTGATCGACGGAAACCTCTTGCCCCGTCGGTACGCACCGGTGGTGCGGCGATTTTTTATTGGTTGCTCGAAAAATCACTAAAAAATCACGAATTATGATCCATTTCGTCACAAATTAGTCACGTTAATTTCGTATATTTTAATCAAATTAAGCCGCAGTAAGGGGTCCGTCAAGACAAATTGTGGCCAAAACCCGCTGAAATGTCATATTGGCGGCCGCCTCCGGCCGGGCAGGGCTGCGCGCATGGAGGCACAGGGTAATCGTCAGGGGCAGGGACAGGATGCCGCGATTTACGGCATCCTGATCATGTGACGCATCAACTGGTAGCGACGATGAAGTCGATGGAAACGTGATGGAGCTGCAGAATAACCGGTTTTCCGATCAGAATGTCCGGCGGAATGGACACAGCCGCTACAGGAAAGGAGAGATATATGCACAATAGAAGCCTCCGACTCGCCGTACGGATCGCATTGATCTCCATCGTTGTCGGACTGAACGTCCTTCAGGGCCCGTCCGAGGTCTTCGCCGACCACGAAATTGCGACCATGACGGCGATGAACGTGATCTCCGTACCTCCTGATTCCGCCTTCTTCAGCGTTTTCTCTTCGAATGGCCCCAATGGGGACACCTACGGGCTGGGAGAGATCATTGAGATCGAGGCCACCTTCAACAGGGGCATGCTGGTCACCGGCAGCGGCGTGGTCAAGATGGACCTCACCGTCGGCGACTCGGTGCGTACCGCCACGTACCATCGCGGATCCGGCACGAGAAAGCTGGTCTTCCGTTACGAAGTGATCGCGACGGACGCGGACACCGACGGGATCAGCGCACCCGCGACAGCCTGGAGCGGCAGCGGCACGGTGAAGACCTCTGTTTCCAACTTTGCGGCGGTGTTCACGCCCCTGGGGCTCGAAACCCAGTCGGGTCACAAGGTGAACGGCAGCCTGGGGCCCTGGGTCACCAAGGTGGAGATCACCTCCACCCCTGCCTCCGGCACCACCTACCGGTATGGAGAAGAGGTCGAGATCGACGTGACCTACACCGCTCCCGTGCGGGTCGACAGCGTCGACCAACCCTACCTGCCCTATTTCTGGAACCGGGCGTCGGATGGCACGGAACAGCAACTCCTCGCCTGGTACCGGAGCGGAAGCGGTACCGAAACGCTGCGTCTCTCCTTTACGGTGAGATCCGAATTCAAGGACACCGACGGGGTCCGGATCGGGAGTGCTGGCCCTGAAAGAAAAGTCTGGGCGTTGAACCTCGACGGGGTGAGGGCGCCCTGGAGAATGTCGGGGCTCGACGCGGATCCCAACCACCAGTTGAACGGGGAGCCGTACATCAAGGGGGTTGCCGTCACCTCGAGCCCGGCCTACGGTACCACCTACCGGCGCACGGAGGCGATCCGGATCGCGGTCACCTTCGACCAGAACGTCCGGGTAGAGGGCACCGTAACCAAGGGCTTGAAGTTCACCTATGGCGACGGCGAGTTCACCAGCCCGCATGCCCAATACGCCTCCGGTAACCGCACCAGGGCCCTGGTCTTCAAACACACGGTCGTGGCAGGGGATGAAGACACGGACGGTCTCACCGTCCTGGCGGGCAATGACGGCGGGTGGGGGGGGAGCGGAAAGATCTGGTCGCGCGACATCGGAAGTACGGCGACCTCAACGGAAGCCGACCGGAGGCACAGCGAAATCGCGAACGCCGACAGCCACAAGGTGGACGGAGGGCTGACCCTGCCGGCTCCCGACATCTCGTCGATCGAGCTGGTAGCGGACCCGGGGGACGACTCCACGTATGTCGCCGGCGACTGGATTGGCGTAAAGGTGACCTTCGACGAGAATGTGTCCGTCACGGGAACGCCGCAGCTCGAGTTGAGCATAGGGACAACGGACAGGATCGCCCGGTTCGGGCAGGGCTCGTTCGAGGGAAGTGTGAGCCCCGGCGACAGGACCGCCGGCCCCGAGGTGGTCTTTGGCTACCAGGTGCAGGAGGGCGACCTCGACAGCGACGGCATCGCCATCGGGGAGGACAAGCTCACGCTCAACGGCGGCGCCATCAAGCAGGCCGTGACGGAGGTGGCCGCGGACCTGAGCCACGATCCCATCGCCGCCGATGCCGGCCACAAGGTGGATGCCGTGGCACCGGTCCTGTCATCCATCGCCATCAGCTCCCGTGCGGGCGGTGACAGGCTCTACGCCATCGGGGACAGCATCGAGGTGACGATGACCTTCAGCGAGGAGGTGACGGTTTCCGGCGCTCCGCAACTGGATCTGGACCTCGGCGGTGAGGCGAGAACGGCCACCTACGACTTCACTGGAGACTCGTCCGCGGTCTTTGCCTACGTCGTTCAGGAGGGGGACACCGACACGGACGGCATCGCCATCGACGCCGACACCCTCAGTCTCGAGGACGACAACGCCATCACGGACCTTGTCGGCAATTCAGCTGAGCTGGCCTACGCGGCAGTAGCCGCCGACAGCGCCCACAGGGTCGACGGGGTGTCTCCGACGCTCAGCTCCGCGGAGGTCTACCACACCGGCAGCAAGGTCAACCTGTTTTTCAGCGAGCACGTCAACGTTCCCCGAATTCTATACACGATCAGGAGCATCGTCAACGTGAATCTCGGCCAGTTCTTCATAGCTGTTCTGACGCTCGAGGTGGACGGCGATCAGGTGAGGCCCAGCTCCGCCTCTCTTCACGGTCTTTCATTACAACTGCAGCTCTACCCCTCGAATCGGGTGACCGAGAGCCAGCGGGTCAAAGTATCCTACGACAACATCTTCGCCAGCGATGCGGTGGGGCTCTTCATCGACAGGGCCGGCAACCCGTTGGCCAACTTCGGCGCCACCACGGTACAGAATGCTTCCAACCAGGCGGACGCGGAGGAACCGGACGTGGGAGAACTGGTATTGAGCCGGAACGAGTTCAGGATCACCGAAGGGGAAACCAAAGGGTATACGGTGACTCTGGCGTCCCAGCCTTCCGACAGCGTGACCGTTGCCATCAGCAGCTCCTCGAGCAAGCTGTCGGCCAATCGCGACAGTCTCACCTTCACTACGAATAACTGGAATGCGCCGCAGAGGGTGAGGCTCACCGCCAACCAGGACGACGACGACCTGAACTATTGGGTGGCCGTGACCAACAGGGGCAGCGGGGGCGGCTACCAGGGCGCAAGGAAATGGGTGCTTGTGGTCATCGACGACGACGGTGAATAGGGGAGAGGCGTGACCAATCAAGCCTGCAGGATGAAGCCATTGTTATTGTCCCTTATCTTGGTATTTCCGTTCTCTTTGTGGGCAGACGCGGCTTCTCCGCCGGATACGTGGAACCTGGTTCAAAACAGTCTGGATTTCGACATTCGGACCATCATCTATCCGGCGGAAGGGAATGAGGATCCCATTCCCGTGACACCCTATCTCACCCTTGAATTGTACCGGTGCAACTCCTACAAGCTAACCGTTGGGGTCCGGGCGGCAGCGGGGTACAGGTTTCCCCATTTCCTGCCGGACCCGCCGGTTCACGAACCGGCGCCTGAATCGAGAGCCGCCGTCGCGTTCGGTTATTATACGCTTCAATCCGATACCCTGCGTTTCAACGCTCATTATCTGAGCCTTTTTGAGGACGGCGAGGATCTGGAAGACGTCGTTAAGCTGTCCGATAGCGAGATGGCACTGGAGGAATACAGGTTCGTGATTACCTTCGTAAACACGATTTTCCTCGAGTTCTTCAATGACCTCTTCGCTCACCGCAGCCGCGACCGGCTGGTCTTCATGCTGCCCGGCGACAGCGATTTTGCCGACCCTTCCGTGGATTCCGACGAGGAAATCGTCTGGGAACTGGCGTGGCCGGGAGGTCCCTCGTCGATTTCCCGGTCAGCGGTACAGGCCACCGTAACGGGCAAAGAGACGGAGCCCCTGACGGTGGAATTCGCCCGTTCGGTATCGGGGCGGCCCGCGCAATACGCCTGGTGTGCGGTCACCGACGGCGCCGGCCGCGCGGAGCTCGACATCGTTACGCTGCACGGTTCGGGAGTCACCGGCTACTACAGCGCTCGCGCCCGCAATGAATCCGGCGGGATCGTGGGCCGATGGCACAGCATTCCTCTCAACGAGGACCACCGCCAGATCCTGGAATTGACACCGGGGGGCGGCGCGCGAGTGCTTGCCAGCCACGCGCTTTATTCTGCCAGGATCGCGCCGCCTGAGAACGCACAACCTGAAGCCGGGTTGGCGCCCAATTTTCCCAACCCGTTCAACAGCAGCACGCTGATCGTGTACCGTCTGGCGGACGCGGGTCCGGTGCGTCTGGACGTCTTCAATTCTCTGGGCCAACACCTGGTCACGTTGGTGGACGATCATCAGGCCGCGGGCAGGTACGTGGTCCGGTGGCCCGCGCGCGACGGGCGCGGCAATGACGTGGCCGCGGGTGTTTACCTGATGCGCCTGTTCCATCCGGGAGGCGTGGACGCCCGGCGCATGCTGTATCTCAAGTAACGCGACTGAATTGGTTTCCCGGACGGGCTTGAAACACGCCGTTGGAAAAACAGAATGGGGGATAGGAGGAAATGCAATGAAATACGCACTGTTTCATTCGACTGTCGCGATGATCGTTCTGGCAACCGCTGTCGCGGCGGAAGAGGATCGTTTTGAGGGAAAGGTTGTCAATCCGAGGTTCCATCCGGTCAAAAGGGTGCAGGTGGAGGTTTACAGGCTCGATGATCCGCGCCAGCGGCTGACCGCGCTGACGGATGAAAGCGGCGGTTTCTCGCTGCCGCTGCGAGACCTGATTCCACCGAGACCGAATGCGCTGCTTCAAAATCATCCCAATCCGTTCAATCCTTCCACCCTGATTCCCTTTGAGATCGAGAAGGCGGGACACGTGCGTCTGGACGTCTATAATATTCTGGGACAGCGCGTGATCACGCTGATCGACGAAGAACGACCGGCCGGATTTCACAGGGTGCAGTGGGACGGCGCCGACAGACTCGGCAGAGGCGTGAGCGCGGGGGTCTACATCTACCGTCTCAGCGCCGGAAACTGGCACGATGCGCGGAAGCTGATGCTGCTGGACGGCGCGCGGGGACATGCAGGCGGTAACGCGGCGGGATTCGTGGACGATGCAGGGGCTCACACGTTGGGTGTGAAGATCACCGGCGAGGAGATTCTACCGGCGACCTTTACCTGGGGTCGGGGCTCCGGGCCCCTGGTGGCGGAAGTGAAAGGAATAGAAGACCTGCTTCCACCCGAGGTCGTGGACTCCAGGACCGGTACCAATCCCTTCTCCGGAACCAGCCTCGCCTCGATCGTTCAGGTTGTTTCCGGACGCTGAAATCGTACCATACGACCCAATCACAAGGCCCTGCCGGCATCGACGCCGGCAGGGCTTCTTTCGTTTCGAGTGGATTTTTCGCTTCATCATCCCTAAGATGCTTTGTCACGCCTGTCGTGCCGCGAATTGCCAATTCGCGATACAGGAACCCACGGCCAGGTTGGCGGTGTAGGGGCGTCCCTTGTGGGCGCCCCCTCCCTGTTTACGTTTCTGTGGATGCTGTATCCCGACCTTCCGGCTTGCCGATTCGGTAGCCGACCCCGTGCTCCGTAAAAATGTACTTCGGGTCGTCGCCATTGTCCCCCAGCTTGTGGCGCAGTCTCCTGACGAGGGAGCGGACGTGTCGCAGATCGCGCCCGCGGCGCGCGCCCCAGATTCGACGCAGCAGCGCCTCATGCGTCACCACCCGACCGGGGATGGCGCTGAGTTCATGCAACATCCGATATTCGTTCCTGGTCAACTGCACCTCTCGACCGCCCAACGTCACGCGCCGTTCCTGATAGTCCAATGTCAATTCTCTGTACACGTAGGGAATATCGGGCTCCGCCTGGACCGGACCGGCCTCCTTTTTCAGCGCGGCGTTGATTCTTGCAACGAGTTCCGTCGGGGAAAAGGGCTTTACGATATAGTCGGACGCACCGGATTCGAATGCGCGGGCGATATTGTCTTCCCGACCGTATCCCGACAGGACGATCACCGGCACGTTGTCGACCTTGACGACCTCCCCCATCAGTTCGAAGCCGTCGGTGTCCGGCAGGATCAGGTCGAGCAGCACCAGGCTGGGTTCGTGCATCCCGATGAGATCCGCGATCTCTCCCGGGTCGGCGGTTACGATGGGCGTATAGCCCGCTTTCGTAAGGATCTCGCGAACGAATTTGAGCGTCTGCGGGTCGTCGTCCACCGCCAGAATCCGCTTCCTTTCCGCTTCTAAATCGTCCGAATGCTCAGGTTTGCTACCGCCCGTAAGGGCCGGCGATGCCGGAACTTCCTCCGCCACAGGCACGGTGAAGCTGACCTTCGTGCCCCGGCCCGGCCCGTCGCTCTCGGCCCATATCCGGCCGCCATGGGCCTCGACGATGCCCTTGCATATCGCCAGGCCCAGGCCGGTATCGTGGTTCCTGCGCTCGCCGTCGGTCCGGGAGAACTTCCTGAACAGGTGCGGCAGAAGATCCGCGGTGACGCCCGAGCCTTCATCGGCCACGGAAATCTCCACGTGAAAGTCCTCCGGAACAGCGGCGAGGCGGATGGCAGTAGACGCTTCGGAGTATCGTGCCGCGTTTATAAGGAGGTTGTTCAATACCTGCACGACCCGGCGCCGGTCGACCATGACCCATGGCAGGTCCGGCGGAAGGTCGAATTCGATGTTATTGCTGCCCCCGCCGCTCAGGTACGTACTCCTGGCCTGTTCGACGATCGCGGTAAGATCCGTCGGGTCGGGAATGACCGAGAGTGAGCCGGTCTCGATCTGCGCCACGTCGAGCAGGTCGCTGATCATGTCCCGCATGCGGTCCGCCTGGTGGTCGATGATCCGATGGAACTGCCGCATCTCGGCGGGGTCGAGAATCGACGAATCGTCCAGCAGGGCAGTGGTAGAGCCCTTGATGGACGTCAGCGGGATCCGGAGTTCGTGGCTGACCATCCCCAGAAACTCGGCACGCAGGCGCTCGAGGTCCTCCAGGGGCGACATGTCCTGAATGGTTACGACAAAGGACTCAATCTCCCCATCCTCGGAACGAATGGGCGTGGCATTGACCAGCGCTCTCACGGACCGACCGTCGGGCAAAGCGAGGACGATCTCCTCTGCACGAATTGTCTCGCCTGAGCTCAGCACCTGCGCGATGTGGTGTTCCTGCAGCGATATCTCCCGACCATCGGCGCGCCGGACCGTCAGCACCTCCAGGAGTTTTTCCTCGGGTTCACCCGGCGTGCACAGGTCGTCAACAATCCTTCCGGCCTCGCGGTTCCAGGAAAGCGCGGCTCCTGACCTGGCGTCGAGAACAGCGACGCCAACGGGCGAGGTTTCTATCAGGGCCTCCAGGTCGAGCCTCGCCCGCTGCTCGTCCCGGTACCGGCGCGCGTTGGCGATGACCAGCGCCGCCTGCGAGGCAAACATCACCAGGGTCTCCTCGTCCGCTGGCGTGAAGGCTCCTCCTCCCTTCTCGCAAAGATAGAACGTCCCCACGCTCTGGCCGCGGTAGCGGAGCGGTGCCGCCAACAGCGCAGGTGAGGTACTCAAAGGAACTCGGGAACGTAACTCAGGCAGGCCCTCGGACCTGAGGTGGCTTTGTACGTCCCGCAGCCGGATCGGCTCCGTAATGCCTGAGAAGTGCTCGAAGAGCCTGTCCCGCTCCGGGTGGAACCACAAACGCCCGGACTGAAAGGGCGTAAACCCTGAGGTAATGCAGTCCTGCACCCGCCCGTCATCGTCCAGCAGCGCCATCATGCCGTACCTGGCACCGGTCAGCGATCTGGCGCTGTCCACGGCTTCTTTCAATACAGCATCGAACTCGAGACTCTCGTTGATGCGAAGGCTGGCCTCACTCAGCTTTGTGAGGCGGTCTCTTAGGGCTGCTGCTTCCGGATTGCGCTCGTCCGATTTCGTCACGTCCAGACCTCACTGTAAACCCGCTCCGTCACCGGGCGGGTTTGTCCAGCCCGAGCCGGTACCGCGAACTCGGCCCCATCAAATCTGTCGAAATATTGAAATATCACGATAATAGCATAAAAAAATGACCCAATCTCACGGATTTGTTATAACTATTTCGTTATATTATGCGCAATATAAGAATGGATGTTTAAATAATCCAGCGGATTCTTTCGAAAACCCCAGATTCTCTGGAGCAGGATTGGTGGCGTGACTCGTGGCAGCGGTTCCACCTGCTCTCTCGGTAGAGCCAGCGTAAACCCGCGCCACGGCCCTGACCTGAGCACGATAAGGTCGTGTGCTGTCGTGAGAACGGCACATACTGCGGCCACAACTGTCGCAAAATGCGACGCTCGGGTTGCAATTTGCGACACAATTACGGGTCTTCTTCACGAGGCGTCAACCGCGATGGGCTACTCTCTGTGTACTCCCGAAGCGATGATTTTATATTTGGAAATACGTACCCGGGCGACAGGGATAACGAGGTGGAAACAGCGATAGCGAAGCGTGCGTATACACGAGTGCGGCTCATTGACCAAACCGGGTCGGCAGCACTCGTGGAACCGGTTTAACTGCGCAATTCAATTCGAATTAGTCACCTCAATTCCACCTCGAAATCTGTAATTGGTAACGGAATTAGGAGCCACAAGAAAAAAGCTCTCTGTCAATGAGGAAAGGAAGGAAGCGATGCAATCAATACGCCGTCTTGCGAGCGAATTTGCTGTCTGTTTTTTCATTTCAGCCCAGGCCTCCTTTGTCGCGATTGCATGTATTGCGATAATGTTTTCTCCCCAGTCAGCGGCATCCCAGACCAGTTTTTCGCTGTCCGCTGACGTGGATGGCGCTGCGGGTGATCAGGGCGTCACGTCCGTCGACATGTCTCCCGAAGAAACCGTCGCATTCCAGGTCTTCGTAGATGGCGTCAGCCAGGCGCAGGGGGTCGAGATTCGATTCGTATACGACAGCGGTCAGGTCGCGTACGAAGGGGCCGACGCTGGGGACGTGTTTCCTGATGCACAGGTACTGTCGGAGACCGGGACGAACCCGCCCTCGGTCTCTCTGGGCATTGCGTCGATGGGCGGTCGTGCTGAAACATCGGCAGGTCTCGTCGGCGTGGCCCGCTTTTCCACTTCGGCTGCGTTTACGGGCACGACGATCCGAATCGTGCAGGCTGTACTGGGCGGCGGCGGCCAACAGGACACCCTTAAGTTGAACTTCGGGATCGAATTAGGCCTGGAATCCGCAGAGCCTTCTCCCGACTTCGACTCGGATGGCACGGTGGGTTTTTCGGACTTCGTTCTGTTCGCGTCCCAATACGGGACGACGGCAGGGGATGGGAGATACGACGCGCCGTTCGACCTGGACCGCGACGGCGCGGTCGGCTTCGCCGATTTCCTGGTGCTTGCGGGTCAGTTCGGGCATGAGGTAACGCAGCCGCCCGCCGCGACTCCGGACCGCGACGCACTCGTCGCGCTCTATGACGCCACCGAGGGGCACAATTGGACGACGCAGACCAACTGGCTGACGGACAACCCTATCGATACATGGCACGGCGTATCGGTAGAGGGCAGTCGTGTCACGGGTCTTGTCCTGTCGAATAACAACCTGACCGGCGAGATTCCGCATGATTTGGAAAACCTGTCCAGGCTTGACAGCCTGAAACTCCACAAGAATGTCCTGCATGGTACGATTCCTGAAGAACTACGCAACCTCGGCAATTTGCGCGTGCTGATGCTTCAAGAAAATCAGCTGACCGGCGGGATGCCCAAGTGGCTGGGGGATCTGGCCAACCTGGAGACGCTTTGGCTTTTCAACAATCCGCTTGGTGGAACGATTCCGGTCGAGCTTGGCAATCTGAGTAACCTGCGGCAATTGTCACTCCTTGGCATACAGTTAACCGGCTCAATTCCCGCTGAACTAGGCAACCTGGAAAGTCTCGAGTTCCTGGGTTTAACCGCCAATCAGTTAACAGGCGAAATCCCCGTGGAATTGGGCGCCCTTACCAATCTTACCGGGCTTTGGCTTAACGGCAATCAATTGAGCGGCCCGATTCCAGCGGAATTTGGCAACCTCAACAACCTATGGGCATTGGCTCTTGCCGGAAATGAACTTACCGGACCAATCGCGGCGGAACTGGGTAACCTCGTCAACCTCCAAAGGCTTTTTCTTGGTTTCAACAAGCTAACTGGAGCGATTCCTCCAGAATTGGGTAAGCTCTCCATTCTGCCGATCCTTCATCTTTCCCAGAATTCGTTAAGTGGTCCGATTCCGTCAGAGCTGGGCAACCTTTCCAACCTTGTGTCTCTTTTTCTGAGTGACAATAGACTGAGCGGGGCGATTCCATCTGAATTTGGCAAATTGACCATGCTCGAATTTCTGGAAGTTCACAACAACGATTCCCTGACCGGTACGCTTCCTCAAGGCCTTACCGAATTGACGGAATTGGAGCGCTTCTATTTTGATGGGACGTCGTTATGCGCGCCCGCTAATGAAGCCTTTCAGCAATGGCTCACTGGAATCGAAGCCAAACGTGGCGCAAACTGCGAGTAACCTACGGTCTTGGCGAAATAGAGACACTGGAGAAATCTAATTGATGCAACCGCATGGTCACCTCGGAGAAAAGAGCGGACGGTTACTCCACAGAGTTGGCAATTCGGCAAGCAGCGTAAACGCCCAGTCGGAGACGACTAAATCAAAGTGAATTCGTGATCGCATTGTACAAATACATTTTCGTTCTGTTCTTGACCGGATTCTTCACTGTCGCATCAGGCCAGTTACCCTCGGAAATCATGTCGGATCGATATCTGGTGAAGGACGAGCTGTTGGAAGCGAATAAGGACTACGCGGCGGCCTTCAATGTGATGTAGAAAGTCATCGCGCTTCACAAAACGCACGATCTCAAGTTGCCCGTCGACTTTCATTTCAAGTGTGCGCGCGTTGCCCTGGCAGCGGATTCGATCAGGATCGCGTAAGTCTCGGTGAACATGTTTCTGACGACGGCGGGACGGGAGGGCGAATTCTACAAGGAGGCGCTGCTCTTGTCGCTTGAGGCCGAGGAGGAACTGGAGGAGGTCGTGATTCTTCCTGAGGACACGTGTGCCGAAGAGTCGGATGAAGGCAACTGCTGGATGCCGTTGGCCGATCGTCCGGATTGCTACGTATGGCGCTATGGTTTTGGGCAAATGAACGTAACGGCCCTGCAGTTGAAATCGTCCGGCAGGTGTAGAGGCAACGTCGGTCGCGGTGAGGGAATACTTACCTTTTCAGGGTCCGGATGGGTAGGATACACAGCAAAAGGGGTTTCTCCAAGGAGGTAAGTTTCGCGGGAAAACTGTCCTAACCACCGACTATGAATTTGTTTCTGAGGGTCGTTATGTAAACGGTAACAGGCATGGTCATTGGATTGAGCATTATGCCCGCAACCACAAGAAAAAGGGGGAATATATCGACGGGAAACGCGAACGATCGTGGCTGAAGATGTGGAACGAATCGTGTTCGTCCATAACCTATCGACAAGGCGAAGAGGCAGCGTCATGGCAAGTTGATAGGTCGAGATGCGAAGGGTGGTGATTAAATCCGGTCGTTCCACAACGGCGACGCCAGCGACTACGTCGTGCAAACGAACGAATCGCCGCATTGGATCTTGCGGAAGACTCGTAAATTTCGTGTGAGTTATCTCATACCTTAGAGGAGGAGGCCATGCAATCAGAGTTCTGGTGATGTAAATCTGCAAGTCACGAGTGTCGCGAAACGAAACATATGTAGCGTATCGCGCGAAATCGTGAGAGAACGTGCATTACTAGTCGGAAACCCGTAATTCCTCAAGGTCCTACGGTGGAGGTTCGATGAGGGATCAATGATCTACTTTAGCGACCCCATTGCTGCTAAAAGTGAGCTTCGACAATTGTTCGCTGAAGCCATAGTGGCTTGGGGTGACTCCGCGCCGGTAAGGTTTCGTGAGGAGTCCAGCGGGTGGGATTTTCAGATCGCTATGTCACACGCGGACAACTGTAGCCCTTGGGGTTGCACACTAGCAAAAGCATTCTTTCCAGACTGTGGTAGGCACGACCTTCTCTTGTTTCCCAAGTTGTTCACGCAGACTCGAAAAGAGATAGTAGATACGTTTATCCATGAGACCGGCCACATTTTCGGTCTGAGGCATTTTTTCGCCAAACTTTCGGAAAAAGCGTGGCCAAGTGAGATCTTTGGCAGACATGAAAAATTCTCAATCATGATCTATGGCCTTTTCAGCGAGTTATCCAAATACGACAGAGAGGATCTTCGGCGACTCTATGAATCCGTATGGAACGGTAGCCTTGACAACGTCAACGGAACACCCATTGTGCAGTTCAAACCCTTCCATTACGCCCTACCCTAACGTGCTTTTTTGCCACTTTACGGCAAAATGCAATGTCAAAGGGAGATGGTTGGCAAATTGCATCGAACGTGCAAGTCTCTGTCCTTTGGTGACTGATTCGACGATTTGAAACCTACAAACAGAATTGAGACAACGTTCATTGGAATTTACTTTCCGAAGACAGAATAGGCCCGCTCGGTTTGAGTCGAAGCTTTTTGGCTGCGATTCTGTACACTCTGCGGATTTCGCAGCAAGCCAAGGTATGCTGGATCTCACGGTGAATTGCAAGTTCACTCGCTTCAGATCCTCGAAGTTTACCTCTGTCGCCGACCCGGGTCCGGGACTTGACATCGACGACGAGAATCGGGGAGGCCGCCGCTTTGGGCTCCGTGCATCCCGTCGGCGTACGCCATTTCGTCTGGCCGCCTTTCGAAGGGATACGCACCGCGATGTCGTGCTTTGCTTCAAATACCCATGGTCAAGGACTCAACAATTGTTGCAGAATGTGGCACTTTCTCCCCGAGGAGTTGCGTAGGTCTTGAGTGTCGCATTTTGCGACGTGTAGTACCGCGCCACTTGATCATCCGAGGGTCTTCTACGAAAGCACTAGGTTCCTGCGCTGTCAGTGCGCCGTGAAAAGGCGCGGAACTTCAGTGGGTGAGATTCCCACCCGACAAGTGTTGCTACAGTCGGGAGCAACCGGAGCAGGGACGTAGGCAACGACGTCTCTGAAGCCTCCGGTGTAAAGGGTCGCAAGGCGACCCCGCGAGTATACAGGCCGTAACGAGCAGTGAACGCTGAGCAGGCCTCGAAAAAGCCAATGCGGGAGCCGACCCGCCTGATAGCCGGGGAAGGCCGCCGTCGTTGGAAAAAAGAAAGCAACGCGTGCATCCAACGGTACCGCCGGGGTACTGGCGACGGCATGTATATACAAGGAGTTTCGCTGCAACACGCGAAGCCCCAGCGGTGGTGGAGAGGCACCAACCGGACGCCCGTGAGGGAGAGGCCGGTCCGTATGGGGTGGCGGACAGGCTCGTAGTACCTGCGAAGCCGGGTAACGCCGGCGGAGGAAAGGGGCCTGACTTCGGATGCGCTTGTGAAACGAGACAACGGTCGGGAGAGTAGCGCAAGCCTATAACCTCCTCCAAAAGTAGACGAGGCGACTTCAGATCGAGCTAGTTTTCAGGTGAAGCCGTCCGGGCAAGTCGGGCAGCGTGTGCCTGAAGGTGATGTCCGTCGGAGGCCGGATCCGGGAAATCCGCACGTCCGGTTCGACGAAGGGGATGTGGAAACGGGGCACGGAGCGGCTATTGAGGCCACTCCCAAACTACCGCGCCACATCCCTACTCTACGTGTCATCGTTGTCTGCCAAATTGGGTGCAATCGACCTGAATGATAATCTACCCGAAAGTACGAGAGCACTGATTCTCGCCATTCTGTATCACCCGACGTATCGAAATCAACGAACTAAGATAGGTGCGACACCCTACCGGCAGCAATAAGCCCATCGACGTGTTCAGCTACCGCTGGGTTTTCCAATGTATTCCTCTTTGCCTGGTGCACCATCGCCTCCGCCCAATTGCCTACCGATGTCATGGCGGACGCCTATCTGCTGCCGGTGGAGATCGCTGGACGCGACGGAGATGTAGACCGGGCAAAGATCGTGATTCACAAGATCCACGCATTGCAGGTGCAGCACGAACTGGACCTGCCGGATGTGTCTCACTTCAGATACGCGAAAGCGGCGAGCTTTCTGGATATGCCTGAACTTGCGCTCGAATCCGTCGTGATGTACCTGGCCGCGGCAGGACGCGACGGCCAGTATTATGAAGATGCCCTGGCGTTGATGAACAGAGCAAATGCCGGATCATCGGGAGGCGATGTATCGGCGCATCTATCTTCGGATATCATCGCGGACGCTAGACTGACGGACGCGGAGCAGGCGATTAGAGATGGCGACGTCGACCGTGCGAAGGCCGCAATTCAAGACATCCGCGCTTTATAGGAGCAGCACGAACTGCATCTTGCCGATGCGTTTCACTTCAGGCACGCGAAAGCAGCGGATTCTTTGGACATGCCCGATCAGGCGCTCGAATCCGTGATGAAGTACCTCGCGGTATCGGGGCGTGAGGGGCAGTACTACGTCGAAGCACTGGAGCTGATGAACCGGGCGCAGATCGCGGTGAGTTGCAGGGGGTGGGACACGGAAGGATATTTCAAGACCGCGATGATTCATTGTCACATAGTCGAAAATATGTCGTCTATCCGTAGATTTACCTAATTCCAACAACGTCCGGGTACTTAATGGAAGAAGCCCAAAGGAGTTAACCATGCGTAGCCCGATCCGAGCCATTTTCTATCTATGCGTTACAACATTTCCTACGGCCGTCGGTCTGTCTGTCGTTCAAGCCTCGATCGACTTACCGCCGGAGATGATGGCCGACAAATATCTGATCAAGGCGGAGCAACTGCACGCGAAAGAAGACTACGCAGCGGCTCTCAAAGTGATGGAAAAGGTCATCGCCCTGCAAAAGGAACACGGCATCAAATTACCGGACGGTTTTCACTTCAAGTATGCGCGCGCATCCCTTTCTGCTGGTTCGGTCAAGATCGCATTGGAATCGATCGACAGATATCTATCAGAAACGGGGAGAGAGGGCGAGTTCTACAGGGACGCGTTAGCGTTATTGCTTGAGTTTGAAGAAACGCGAATCAGTGCGGAGGAATCGTGCACCGGCAAGCCGGAGGGTGCCGTGTGTTGGAAGGATTTGGCCAACCATCCCCATTGTTTTATCTGGGACAGTTATTACTACGAGGACCAAGCGGTGACGTGGTCTGGCAAGCGTTACGGTAGTTTAGCGCACGGAGAGGGAACGCTGATCTGGACCAGAGGCGACGAAAGTCACTCTGAAACGGGCCGCCTTGAAAGAGGCAAAAAGCAGGGTCATTGGATTGTGCGAGGCGGAGGAACGTCGGAGGGTCTTTTCGTGGATGGCAAGCGCCAAGGACAATGGGTCACCCGATGGGATGATGGAGGTAAGCAAAGGGGCGAATATGTGGACGGGAAGGCAGAAGGCAGATGGTTGAGTTTTCGTTCGCGGAGGCCAACAGGGGAAAGATGTAGCGCGGCTTTATTTCGAAATAATGTTCAAGTTACAGAATGGAGTTACGTATATGACTCAATGTGTGACTTTTAGCCGAATCATGCGCGATATCGGGGCGAGCGGGAAGCCCACCTGCGGAGGTTACAGAACACGTCCTCACTGACTCGTCGAAGAATCAGACAGGCGGGAAACCTTCAGCGGAAACGCCAGCGACTTCCGACGCGCCCACGCAGTCGCAGGTGGCACCCTCGGGGGATTCGATGCAGCAGGCGCTGCAGAACTTGGAGGCGTCTGTGGCGAGAGATAGCTGAGCTTCTTTGCATCCAATGACCATGCACGGTTCTATTGCCTGGCCGCGTTCGGTGACTACTGCGCACTCAAGCGTGCACTGAATGAGGAAGCCAAGACGAAACTGCGCGCCAGGTAGGCCCAGAACTGTGGCGTCCTGACCGGCATTGGTGCGATGCGGATTACTACGTTATTGTCAAGAAGATCAAGAAATGAGAATTACCTACAGGAACGTAACATGGATAATCGTCGTCTGAAAGTGGGCGAGGAGATTAATGGTTTTTTCCGTTATACATCCTCTGTTTTTGCCATACTCTTGATTTTCTTCGCCGTCTGCGGCGAAAGCAGCGCGCAGAACCAGGCCGTAACTATCCCCGATGTGAACCTGAGGGCTGTCATAGAGGATTCGTTGGACAAGTCAAGCGGTGCGACGATTACCCGGGCCGAAATGGCGACATTGACCCGCATTGACGCGCAGGATGCGAATATCAGCAACCTGGCAGGGCTTCAGTATGCAACCGGATTGACCCATCTCTATCTCGGTGGCGAGTGGGGAGAAGGTGGTTATATCAACAGCAACGACATCTCCAACCTCTCGCCACTTTCGGGCTTAACCGGCCTGATAAAGCTAAATCTCGCAGGCAACAGTATTTCGGATGTGTCGCCGCTATCCAACTTGACCGGTCTGACAGAGATAGATATCCAGAGCAACTCGATCTCGGACGTATCGCGGCTTTCCAACTTAATCCGTCTGACATCTCTGGATCTTGAGCTCAACTCAATCTCGGATGTGTCGCCGCTTTCTAACCTGACCGGTCTGACCTCTCTGGATATTAGCCGGAACAGTATGTCAGGTCTTTCGCCCCTATCGGGCTTAATCCATCTCAAACATCTATCGCTATGGGGCAACAGTATTTCGGATGTGTCACCGCTATCTGACTTAACCGGTCTGACATCTCTGGAGCTTCAGAGAAACAACATCCTGGACATCTCCCAACTGGTAGTAAATATGGGGTTGGGAAATGGCGACGAGGTCAATCTGACGGGTAACGCTCTGAGCTATTCTTCCCTGAATACGCACATTCCGATCCTTCAGGGTCGCGGCGTGCTCGTAAAATTCGATTCCCGCTCGCCGACGAGGTTGACCATAGTCTCCGGGCAAGGGCAGGATGGCACGCCCGGAGCGGCTTTGGCGGCCCCCTTCATTGTGGAGGTGCGGGATCAGAGGGATGAAGCATTTGCTGGTGTGCCGGTGGCTTTTACGGTCACCTCAGGTGGTGGCTCACTCAGTACCACCACCGGCACTACCGATGCCAGAGGTTGGGCACAGACAACCTTGACATTGGGATCATCGATGGAAAACACGGTCGAGGTATTGCTCAAAGGGCATGCGTCCGTGCCACCGTTGACCTTTCACACAGGAATTATGACGTTATCCGATCTTGAACACCGAGTTTCTGACGCGCAGCCGGGCGACACAGTCACCTTAGCCGACGGCATATATAAAGGCGATATGTGCGAGTTGGTAGCAAAGGGGAGTGTGGCCCATCCCATCACAATTCAGGCGAAGAACATCGGGAAAGCCGTTATACAGGGCCCTTTATCTGTAGAGGGAGATTACATCCACCTCGTGGGCCTTCGCTTTGAAAGAGAAGGCAGCATCGAAATCCGGGGGAGAGCTTGTCGTATAAGTCGTTGTGTAATGACAGATGTGCAGACGGGTACGTGGATACACGTCCACCCAGAGAGCCGGGAGATTGAGATCGATCGCTGCCGATTTGAGAATAAGTCCAATAACCGCGAGAAGATGGGCGGCTGCGAGTTGATGCAGATTGACGTTCGCAATCAGGGCGAGAGACACCATGTTCACCACAATTACTTTGTCGATGTTCCAGAAGGGAAGGAGAGAAATGGGTACGAGACGATTCAACTTATCACAGAGGGAAATCCCTGGGACCCGGAGCCGGGCGATTGTGAGACCGTGATAGAGTACAATCTATTTGAACGCTGTAATGGTGAAGGAGAGATTATCTCTGTCAAATCCAACGGCAATCTTCTCCGCAGAAATACCTTTCGCGATTGCCGTGGCGCGCTCTGGCTTCGGCACGGGGATGGCAATGTGGTGTCTGAGAATTTCTTTTTTGGCGAGGGGGAACGCCGGGCTGGCGGTGTGTTTTTGCAGGGCACGGATCAGGTCGTTGTGAACAATTCGTTCCGCTCGCTCGGTGAGTTTGGCGTGGCGATTGTGGATGGGACATCGGATGATCACTTTGTGCGGGTGGAGCGCGCGCTGGTTGCGTTTAATACGTTTGTGGGGTGTAATCCGGGCCTGAAAGTGGGTCTACTTGACCCGAGGTATCCCAATGGCACGGCGCCTAAAGATTGCGTGATTGCCAATAATGCTTTCGTGTCGGTGCAGGCTGAGGGGACTGTGCGGCTGTTGCAGGGCGATGAGCCAGTGGATTGGACGTGGGAGGGGAATGTGACGGACGGAGACCTGGGTATGCCCACCAGGGATGGGATAAAGATTGAGCGGGTTGATGTGGATTATCTGCCCAATGGGGTTGTTGCACCGGCAGAATCCAGTACACTAATCGGCAATGCCAAAGGGCATTATCCAGATATAACAACCGATATCTTGGGAAATTCTCGCGGCGAGCTCAAAACAGTTGGTTGCGTCGAGTATCCAGTTCGGGAGGAAGATGGAGGACCTTTAACAGAGGCTGATGTGGGCGTCAATGCAGTGATCGCTGGAGTTCCGGTGAAGCCGCGAACGGCCGATTTCGATGAAGATGGGACGGTTGGCCTTGGCGATTTTTTGCTGTTTGCAGCGCGGTTCGGATTAATTCGAGGCGATGCTGGGTATGATGCGCGGTACGATCTGGATGGCGATGGCAGAATAGGGCTTGGCGATTTTCTGATTTTCGCTGGTGCTTTCGGTAGATAAGCGTCGTGCTTCTCCAATCGCGTGCCGGAAACCTCCACGCGATTCAGGGCATCATCCGGCTTTCCAAACGCTACGGCGCCTTGCGCCTGGCAGCCTCGCTGTTGGATATCGAGCCCCGACTTCGGATGATCAGAAGATTCTGATTCCTTCCCACACTCAGACCGGCCCTACGCAAACATCTCCAACTTAATGATAGCTTTCAAGATGCTTTTGCCGCCGCCAAAACGCCTCTCCTTTTTCACCTGAAAATAGTATTCACCCGTGCGGTGGGTAAATGTGGATACGGTCAATGAAAGTGCTCGCAGAACTGACTGACAGCCTGGCTGATGCGGTGAGGGGACGTCGACCCTTCGCGACACCAACAAGCTGAGGAGGCCGTCAGGCAGGCGTTGCGTCCGCGCACAAGTTCGTCGACGAAGGGCATGTGCTACACGTCCAATCGAATAGACGTGAGATTCTTCGCTGCGCTCTGAATGACATGCTTTGCGATTGCTGTTGGCGAATCCCGTCGGTCATACCTTTGCTGATACTGTCATGAAGAGGGACCGCTAGGTCGTCGAAGGTTCTACTGCAGCTTCGGATAATCCCCGAGCGACTTTCACTCGTGTAGCCTGACGAGCAAAAGCTAATTTGAAGGTGGGGCGGACATTCCTGTCTGCCCGCATGAGTTGGTTTTTCTGTGGTATTTTGACAGAAAATTGTCCGTCCCAAAGATTGACGCCGCAATCACGTCCCCCTTGAAGGAGAGTCGCAGAAGCCGAGCCGGTCGCCAGGCTTGTCGAAGGCGCTACCCTGAGCCTGTCGATGTGCTGTTGAATAGGGGGCATTTCGACAAGCTCAATGACCACGCGTTATTTGGTTCAGTGGACGTCACTAAGCCGCAATTAGGAGACCCATAACCTGCCGTGAGCCTGCGGTCTCTGAACCGCTGTCCTGAGCCTGCCGAAGGATTGTTGAAGCAAGCTTGTCGAAATGTCGAAGTGTGCCCCACAGGCCGACGAAGGATCTACTGCAGCATGGGATCATGACAGCGCCTCTGCGATTCGGTCCCAGCCGAAATGCAGCACGTCCGTTCCCGCTTCGACTCCGCTTTGTATGGCTCGCCTGCCTATCACCTCGACCTCCACGCAGCGTCTATACCCGCTAGGTTTCGACCGATGCGATGTTATTCGCCGTGCCGCCCTCTTATCCTGCGTCTCTGGTCTCTGATAAGCGAGACGATTTCCCGGGTTGAGACGTCCGCCTTGATCGAAGGGACGTCCAGCGGCGACGCGGTGGGGTGTTCCGGAACCAGAGCATACGTCCTGCTGTCTTTTCTACGTATCAGGACCTTGCCGGTAGACTCGGCGCTGTCCGGCACGCTGGAGAAATCCTGCCTGGCTTCCGAGTACGTATATACGTCCATTTCATCCCTCCAGACTGACGAGATTGACGCCTGGCAGGCGTGCGGCGCGGCCAAGCGTTTTGGCCAGTGTCAACAGCGGTGCCGCGTGGCGCAAAGCGCAGTCGAGATACTACGCGTCGTAAGCGTATGCGTTCACATGGGCCGCGATGGTCAGGATGTTTGCCATGTCACCTTCTACGTACCGCGGGGGGATGCTGTCCAGAATCTCCAAACCGTGCGTGAGCAGCGTGGACGCAGTGACGCAACCACGCCTGTGACGCCATCAGTTGAGGCGGCTTCATCAACGGCGCAAAATCGCCGTGATGGTTCAAATGGCTTGAAAAGACGAGCCGTTGAGCCTATATTTCAGATATACAGTACCTGTTTGACCTCAATCTGAAAAAAACAGCAACGCGGCGACGCGATAAAACCCTCCGAAACGGGGCGATATCGACTTATAGAAGGACGTTTTTTCCGTTCACATCCAGTGACTGGTGTATCCTGGTAATCCGCCGTCTAATCGCCTTTATTTACAAGCACATATTCGAATTAACTTCCGCGAAGACTTACGAATCAAGGTTGAATTCATTCGCCGATACGCAATGAAGGAATAGATGACCGTTGTCGATGCTGCAAAGTCATTGTCATTTACGAAACAGCATCTGAATCGGGTGCTTGCCGCATGGGATGACCCTGTGGATTGGGCGGACTTGACCATCTATGGTTTTTATTGTCTCGAGGCCGCGGTCGTGGCGTCAGCCTTGCATGCAGGCCTGGATTTCAGAAGGTCTCATTCACAGAAGGCAGAGGCGGCAAAAGAGCTATACCTGTCTCATGATTTACCGGATGTGTCTGGCTTCCTCTGGCAACTCAATGCAGCGCGAAAGGCTGTTGCATATGGAGACGTCGATCTCCCCGACCTGGACGCTGAGGACGTGGCTCGACGAATTGAAGATTACGTGGACTCGGTGTCCGCGTTTCTGGAAGAATAACTCAATGGATAGAAATCAAGGAACATGCAGGACCCCAAGGATCGAGACCGACGTGCTTCGGTTCGTGGAATCTAATGCGGCCTGGCCAAGTGACGTGGCGAAAGAGTGGGTCGTGCAGTTTGTGCAGATGGCGTATGATCAACCTGATATACGGGCAATTGTCGCCTTCGGCTCTATTGTTCGGGACGTCAGCTATAGCGTCGACGTCGACTTGCTGTTTGTCTACAATTCGGAAATACCCGGATTTACAACGCCTCCACTCGATGTCGATGTGCGGGCATATAGCCAATCCGACGTGGAATCCCAGGTTGCGAAGGGCCATGACCTTCTTTGCTGGTCTATCCGGTTTGGCAGGGCAATACACGAAAAGAATCGTTACTGGACAGACTTACGTAATAAATGGGCGAGGGATCTACCGTTTCCGTCCGCCGGAATCGCCGATGAACGAGCGGAGCGCGCAAGACGGCTTCTTGAAGACCTGAGAGTGGTTGGCGACGATGATGCGATTCACGAACAATTAATAGCAATGTTGACACATCTTGCTCGCGCCCACCTGATCAGAGCGGATGTTTATCCCGCGTCTCGACCGGAACTTCCGAGACAACTGCGGTCCATCGGAGAATCTACGATTGCATCCCGATTGGCCGATGCATTGAAAAAACGTCACGATTTAATAGGAACTTAGGTGTCATTTTTCTTCCATCTGGCCGACCACGTGCAAGTCCGAACGTACGCGGACCAAGCCGGAAGACAACCCCCAAGCCCTACCCTTGATTTTCATCTTTAAAACGCATCCCTTTGCAAAACCGGTTAAACGTCTGCATCCTCCGTAGAAATCTTACTACAAGGCGCAAACGAAGACGCCCTGCCGAATTCATTTCAGCGGGGCGTCTCTGTATGCGATTGATTTATGGTGACCCCGAGGGGAGTCGAACCCCCGTTTCCAGGGTGAGAACCTGGTGTCCTAGGCCACTGAACGACGGGGTCACCTTGTCAGAGCGGGCGAAATCTACCCAAGTTGGCCCATTTTGTCAAGGAATTACGGTCTTTCACGGCGTAGCCTCGATGTACATTTCAAACCAATACCTTTTGTGCCATTTGTGCCTTTTGTGGCCAATTTAACCGTAGTCTTCGTTCGAATTACGGTCAGTCTCTCGGCGGCACGGCGCACAGGAAACTGAGGGGTTCTTCCCCGGTATTTTCGAACTGGTGCTGCTCGTTTGGAGGGATGTACACGATGTCTCCCGGGCCGATTTCGAAGACATCCCACCCCATCAGCAGCCGGGCGGTGCCCCGGAGAACGTAGACGCCGTGGTCGTGGTCGTGACGGTCGAACGAAGTCTGCCCGCCGGGCGCGATTTCGTAGTACCGCATGCCGAAGTTGACGGCGCCATCCCGCTTGCCGATGACGACCTGCCTGCTGCCGCCCACCGCGCCGCCCTTGTCGTAGGTTTCGACGTCGACGCCTTCCCAGGTGTAGTTGCCTTGCTCGCCTGTAAACCGATGTAGAACGCCCATGGAAGCCCTTCAGAGTACGCCGTCCCCTGCGTTTACATGAAGTTCCTGACGCCACTGCCGTGGAGTTCGGAGATACGGGCGGCGGTCTCTGCGTCGAAGCCCACGTGGACCAGTTCACGAATCCGCTTGTTGTGCATCGTACTGTAGAGGTCGCGCACGAGGCCGCGGCCCTTTTCGATCTGTTCGGGCGAGGACCCGCCGCCGGCGAGGGTCATCATCGCGTTCAGCACGAAGGGACTGGCGCCCGAAACCTGCTGCAGGAAGGCGGTGCGTTTTTCGGCGGCCTGTGCGAGCCGGGTGATGACCTCGGGGCGCTGCTGAACGTGGTACCCGATGTGGGAGAGACCGTAGCCGACGTGACGGCCTTCGTCCTGCCGGGCGAGCTTGAAGACCCGCGCCGTGACCGGGTCCGGCGACACTTCTTCCAGAAACCGGAGCAGTTCCATGAACGTGCCTTCCCCCAGTACGTGGAGGAGGAAGGAAGCGTCCGTGAAGTCCTCCTGCGCCAGCAGGCTCTGGAGAGACCATTCCGTGGCCGAAGAGACGTACTGCAGCCCGCCGCCGTTGGCAAGGGCCCGTTTGGTGAAGACTTCCACGTGTCTGGCCTCGTCCATCACCTGGCTGGAGAGAAACAGGATGACTTCGGAAAAACACGGGTCGATGCGGCCGATGAACTTGGCGGGCAGATAAAGGGCCAGGTATTCGTTCTGGATCATGAACGTGCAGATCTGGCACACCGCGCGTTCCAGGTCCTCCTCGAGTTCCGGCAGGTCGCGCCAGGGGATGTCCGTCGTAGCGTTCCACTGGCCCTGTTTGGCCTGTTCGACCAGGTCGGCGATATTGTCGGCCCAGACCTCGGTCTTCTGAACGATGCCGAAGTCGAAGTCGGGGGTCTTCGGGTCAACGACCGATCCGCGCTGCGCCAGTCCGTGATTGGGCGGCGCCAGGTCCGGTACTGCGCCCGGCCTGCCCACGAGACAGTCTGGGAGGAAAATGCCCCGGCCGTCGCGTGGCGTTACCCTGATGCCCCAGTCCGGATCGCCCCACGCGGAGGTATCAGGCAGATTTGGGCTCACGATTCGCTGCTCCTCTTTTGAACTATCGTGCCTCACCGGGGTCTATCGCCCGTTATTGAGTACAACCTTCACGAAGTCGCCGAAGTCGGTTGTGTCGAAGGTTCTGAAGGAGGTCAACATCGACGGCGTCCACTCGTCGTGCCAGATCCACGCCGTCCACCCGATACTGCGGGTCTCGCAGAAGTCGACCAGCGGCATGGCGTATTCCTTCCTGATTCTTCCCGGATCTTCCGAATGACCGTAGCCCCATTCACCCAGGAAGACAGCGTCGGTCTTATCAAGGTTGAAGAGAACGCCCTTCCACGCTTCGCCCTTCCACGGGTAAGGATGCGTCTCATACACGACGTTGGGCCGGTCCACGGGGTCATCCAATGCGCCGCTGAGGTCGTACCCCCAGTCGATGCCGGAAACCAGGACGAGCGCCCGGGGGTCCACGTCGTGGATGACGTCCACGAGCGATTCGGCGACCGGGCGCCACTCGTGCCAGGTGATGAACGCGGGTTCGTTGAACGTCCCGTAGATAACGTGCGGCAGATCGCTGTACCTTCGGACGATTGAATCGAGCGCCTCGATCGCCAGCGACAGGTCGGGGTTGTATGGATTGCCGCGCCAGGGGTGTACGTACCCCCATTCGGGGTGCTCCGTCTGACCGGTGAGCGGGTTTCCGTGCGCGTGCCAGCCAAGAAAGATATAGACGCCGCGCCGCTTTCCCCAGTCGACGATCGGGTCCACGAAAGCGGGCAGGTAGTCGCGATACCGATCCCAGAGGTCCGGATGAATGGGGACCCGGATGACGTCTACGTTCCATTCGTCTGCCAGGAGGTTGAGCGCTTCCGTCCCGCGGCGGGTTGAGGCGTGCAGGAAGAACGGATCGATCACCGCCACGCCGCGCAGAACAACGTCCACGTTCTGACCGTATACGTCCGCAAAGGCCAGAAAGTCGGCGAAATCAACGCTTCCGCTCTCGTCGAGATCGTATTCCACCTGAGTCGTACCGAATGCTTCCGCAAAAAGAAGAAAGTCCGATAGGTCCACCTGTCCGCCGCCGTCGAAGTCCGCGTCAGCGGCCCTCGCGCTGACGATTCTGTGACCGTCGACCCGCAGTCTCGGCAGGTTTTCGACGGCGCCCATGAGGGATGGCGGGAATGCCAGGGCCAGGATCAGAATGATTAAGAATGAGTTACTCGATTTCCAGACTTTCATGGACATTCGGGGATCATTCGCGAGATGAATGGGTCACACTTCGCCGATACTGTCATCCAGAGGACTTGCACTGAGCCTGTCGAAGTGGCCTGCGTGCAACATCTGGTGACGCGTCCGCTGTACCTGCGACGAGCCCGTCATGCATATGAGTCCAGCAGGCCGACGAAGGATCTACTGCAGCATGGGATCGTCGATACGCGACTTCCACGTGTCGACACTTGAGAGACAGCACGTCCGCCTGCGCGTTCAGAATGACAGACCTCTCTTCATCAGGCCGGCGCAGCCTCTCTGCGAAAGATAGGAATAAACCCCGAGCCGAGCAAGGCCGAAGCTGATTTTGAGAATGGCTGGAGGGTCTTGACACCGCAAGATTAACGTCGTATTTTCAAAGGGAACATATCTCCAGGAATGATGGGGGCGGCGTTATTGTCGAACTCACCTCACGCATGATTTCTCTGTCGCGTGTGATTGCCAGAGGCGAGCGGATCCGTGACCTTCAGCGGTTGGTCCGCATTTATGGCGGCAGGAAATCCCGATGGACAAAGAAGAGCAGCCCCCGATTTGAGATTGATGGTCACCTGTTTGAGTATCACTGGTACGAACACCCTGAAAAGGGCCGCGTCGAACTGAAGCGGAAACGGATTGCTCGAAATGACGGTTAAATTTCGACAAGGACGTGCAGAGTACCCCGATTTGACTCCAGGACAGGAATACGGGGTCATTGGGATCGAAGCGGGTGACTTACGAGTCTTGAGCGATCAGGGACGGCCATATCTGTATCCCGCGAAATTGTTCGAGGTCGTGGATCCTCGCGAGCCCGGAGATTGGGTGACCGTGTACGGAGACGACGGTGAGCGGTATGCTTATCCGCCGTCTCTGAATGGCAACGGATTCTTTGAGGATTTCTTCGATGAAGACGAAGAGGCTGTTGCCGTCTTCTGGCGAACCGTGAACCGGCGCCTGGCAGCCACGATGGCGCTTTAGAACCTATCGGGAATTGCATTTGCCCTGCTCTGGTCGGCAGGGCTTTTTTTGTGCCGGCGAAAGTTCGAAACGTAAGAGCGGATCGCTTTGTAATGACCGCCGTGGTGCATAGAGCCGTTCACGTACCCCGGTCGAAAAACAACCTACGTGATGTCGTTGACCATGCCTGGGAACATCGAGCAGGTGTAACACCTCCTGTGTGACTGAATCGCGACAAAACCGACGCCCTGGAATCGCTTTCATATAACGGAATTGTCTTGTAAGCCCCGCCGGAAGGCGTTATATTTGAAGCTTTTTGGCGAACCTGCGCAACGACGGTTCCGTCAGGCCGGCGTAGCCCTGACGTCAACGGAGACGTTTAGATGCTGAAATATATCGCGTGGCGAATTCTGATGATGATTCCCACGCTATTCGCCATATCGATCGTGTCATTCCTGATCATCCAGCTTCCGCCGGGAGATTTCCTCACGTCGTACCTGGCGCAGCTCACCTCGATGGGCGAGACGGTCAGTGAAGAGGTCATCGAGGCGCTGCGGGCGCGCTACGGTCTGGGCAGTCCGGTCTACGTTCAGTACTGGACGTGGATGACGGGCATCATCACGCAGGGCGATTTCGGGATGTCCCTGCTCTGGGGCAGGCCGGTCAGCGAGCTGCTGTGGGAGCGGGTCAGTCTCACGGTGATGGTGAGCGCGAGTTCGGTCCTCTTCATCTGGGTGGTCGCAATACCCATCGGCATCTATTCCGCGGTGCGGCAATATTCCATCGGCGACTACATCTTCACGTTTCTGGGCTTCCTGGGCCTGGCCACGCCGCCGTTCATGCTGGCCCTGATCGCGCTGTGGATCGTCTTCGTGTCCACCGGCAGCGTACTGGTGGGGCTTTTTTCACCGGAGTACATCGATGCGTCCTGGTCGTTCGGCAAGGCATTGGACCTGCTCGCGCACCTGTGGATTCCAATGGTGATTCTGGGGACCGCCGGGACGGCCGGAACGATCCGCGTGATCCGCGCCCAGATGCTGGATGAACTGCACAAACCGTATGTCGTTACCGCCAGGGCGAAAGGGGTGTCGGAAATCAGGCTTCTCTTCAAATACCCGGTAAGGATCGCCCTGAATCCCTTTTTCAGCACCCTGGGCTGGCTGCTGCCCAGGCTGATCGCGGGAGAGATCCTGGTCTCCATTGTGTTGAATCTGCCCACCACCGGGCCGCTTCTGCTGGGCGCGCTTACCAATCAGGATATGTACCTTGCCGGGAGCTTTATGCTGATCCTGAGTACGTTGACCGTGATCGGGACGCTGATTTCAGATATTCTGCTGGCCTGGGTGGATCCGAGAATACGCTACTCATAGACATCCGGATATTCGGAAGAACGGACGGGGGTTTTTAAAGATCGCTACGGAACCGCAAGACAGAACACGCTCGGAGAATCCGCTTCCGCCAAAGTCGCTGAGGGGTGTGTTCGGTAAGCTCCGGGACAACGGATTCCGGGGATTTCGCGGTCGCCGGAGGGGCCGGTCATCCGGTAAGGAAGCCGGGGCGCAGGTGCTGGTGGCTTCCCAGTGGCGGCTGATGTGGTGGAAGTTCCGGAAGCACCAGCTGGCGAAGATCGCCGGCGCCGTCCTCATTCTCTTCTATCTCGTGGCCGGATTCTGCGAGTTCGTGGCGCCCCACGACCCGCACCGCCTGAATACGAAATATATCCATGCGCCTCCTCAAAAGGTCAGATTCTTCGACGCCGGGGGGGCGTTCCATTTCAGGCCCTTTGTGTACCGGCATATCCAGCAGAGGGACCCCGTCACGCTCCGCCTGTCCTATCACGAAGACCACTCCGCACGCTTTCCGATACGATTCTTCGTCACGGGTGATCCCTATACGCTGTGGGGGTGGGTCCCCATGCAGCGCCACCTGATCGGTCTCGACAACGGCGAACGCCTGTTCCTGCTCGGAGCGGACCGGATGGGCAGGGACCTGCTTTCGCGAATCGCCTACGGGGCCCGGATCTCTCTGTCGATCGGTCTGATCGGCATCGCCATCAGCTTCGTGCTGGGATTGATCATGGGCGGCATCTCCGGGTATTTCGGGGGGAGAGTCGACGACGTGATCCAGCGGCTGATCGAGTTCATCATGGGCATCCCGGGCCTGCCGCTCTGGATGACGCTCAGCGCCGCGCTGCCGCCCGACTGGCCGATCATCCGAGTCTATTTCGGCATCACCATCATTCTCGCATTCGTGGGCTGGACCGGCCTCGCCCGGGTCGTGCGCGGGCGGTTTCTGGCGTTGAGGGAAGAGGACTTCGTGATGGCGGCGCGCCTGGGCGGCGCCCGCGAGAGCCGGATCATCGCCAAACACATGGTGCCTTCATTCCTGAGTTATATCATCGCCGCGCTCACGCTGGCTGTTCCGCAGATGATTCTGGGCGAGACGGCGCTGAGCTTCATCGGGCTGGGGTTGCGGTCGCCCGCGATCAGCTGGGGCGTGCTGTTGCAGGACGCGATGAATATCCGGGCGGTGGCGCACTTCCCCTGGCTGCTGTTGCCAGGCGGGTTCGTTATCGTCGCAGTACTCGCGTTCAACTTTCTCGGAGACGGGCTGAGAGACGCGGCCGATCCGTATACCAGGTAGAAGGGAATTATGGACCCATCGGTTTTGCTCGAAGTCCGCCATCTGCGCGCGCATTTCTTCTCGGACGAGGGAACGGTGCGGGCCGTGGATGGGGTGGATTTCCGGATCATGAAGGGTAAAACGCTGGGCGTAGTGGGAGAGAGCGGCTGCGGCAAAAGCGTGACGGCCCAGTCCATACTGCAGATTCTGCCCAAAAACGGCCGGATCGTCTCGGGAGAGGTGCTGCTGCAAGCCAACGGGAAGGTCGTCGACCTGGCAAAGCTGAAGCCGAACGGCAGGGAGATCCGGAATATCCGCGGCAGGGAAATCGCCATGATGTTCCAGGAGCCGATGACCTGCCTGAGCCCGGTCCACACCATCGGGAATCAGATCGAAGAGGCCATCCGGCTGCATCGGAACGCGGACCGGAAGGAGGCGCGTGAAATCGCCGTCGATATGCTTCGCAAATGCGGTATCCCGGAGCCTGAGCGAAGGGTGGACGCCTATCCCCATCAACTGAGCGGGGGCATGCGTCAGCGGGCGATGATCGCGATGAGTCTGTCCTGCCGGCCGCGCCTGCTGATCGCCGACGAGCCCACCACGGCCCTGGACGTAACCACGCAGGCGCAGATTCTGGACCTGCTGAAGGCGCTGCAGGAGGAAATCCAGACCTCCATTATGATGATCACGCACAATCTCGGTGTGGTAGCGGAACTCGCCGACCACGCCATGGTGATGTACCTGGGCAGGGTCGTCGAGTTCGCCCGTTGCGAGACCATATTCAACGATCCGAAACATCCGTATACCCGCGCCCTGCTGAAGTCCATTCCAAGGCTGGGACGAAAGGCCAAGGAAGGACTGCTGTCCATCGAAGGATCGGTGCCGAATCCGTACGAACTGCCCAAGGGCTGCATGTTCCATCCTCGGTGCCCGGACCGGATAGACGGTGTCTGCGACCGGTACGAGCCGGAGCTGACGAGAATCGGCTCCGAACACGGGGTGAGTTGCTTCCTGTATTCCGACCCGGAACAGCCATAGAGAGTCACAATGTCCGACAGCAATTCCGTACTCCTGGACGTGAAGAACCTCCGGAAGTATTTCCCCATCACAGAAGGCTTCCTGAAGCGCGTGGTGGGGCAGGTGAAGGCCGTGGACGGCGTCAGTTTCGCGGTGAAGAAACAGGAGACGCTGGGTCTGATCGGCGAAAGCGGTTGCGGCAAGACAACGGTCGGCAGAAGCATACTCCGAGCGATCGAACCCACCGACGGCGAGGTGCTCTTTGAGGACGGGGGAACGATGGTCGACGTCTGCCGGCTGTCGCGGAGGGAGCTGAGGACGTTCCGCAGACATATGCAAATGGTGTTTCAGGATCCCTATTCGTCGCTGAATCCCCGGATGACCGTGTTCGACATCGTGGCGGAGCCGCTGGTGGTGAACCGGATCGCTCGCGGCGCCGAACTGGAGCACCGCGTCGCGGAACTGCTCAGGGTCGTGGGACTGGACCCTCAGTTCATGCGCCGCTATCCCCACGCGTTCAGCGGCGGGCAGCGGCAGCGGATCGGCGTCGCCAGAGCCCTGGCGCTGAATCCCCGGCTGATCATCGGGGATGAACCCGTTTCGGCGCTGGACGTTTCGGTCCAGGCGCAGGTGTTGAATCTGCTCCAGGAACTGCAGGAGCGGATGGGACTCACGTATCTGTTCATCTCCCACGATCTGGCGGTGGTGGAGCACATCAGCGACCGGATCGCCATCATGTACGTGGGGCAGATCGTTGAACTGGCGGACGAGGAGACTTTGTTCGCCACGCCGAAACATCCCTATACCGAAGCGCTGCTTTCGGCGGTCCCCAAACCCGATCCCTCGTACAAGAAGCGGAAGATCCTGCTGCAGGGGGAAGTGGCGGATCCCGCCAATCCGCCGTCGGGTTGCTATTTCCACCCCCGCTGCCCGTACTCGGAGGACGTGTGCCGGGAGGAATCGCCGGAACTCGTCAACGTCGCGCCGGCGGATTCAGACCCGCATTACGTGCGCTGCCATTTCAGCGACACGTTAAACCTGATCGGCATCGAAGCATGAGATTCTTCCACAAGACAGTCTGCCGCAACGCGGGCGTTCTGGTCAACTCATTCATTTTGCTCGCGTGGCTGTATACGCCAGTCGCTGCTGAAGCGCGGGCTTCCGATGCGGCGCTGAATGAAGCGCCGATGCTCAGGGAGCGCGTTGCGGCCGGGGCGCTTCCGCCATTGCGGGAGCGGTTGCCGGAGGCGCCGGCGGTGGTGCAGCCCGTGGAGCGCGTCGGCCGTTACGGCGGGACGTGGCGTCGGGTGCACATGGGCATGCCGGATCGGGCGGGGTGGATGCGGCTGACCTACGATCCGCTTCTGCGCTGGTCCAAGGACTACGCCAGGGTAGAGCCCAATCTCGCGCACTCCTGGGACGTTTCGGAAGACGGAATGGAATTCACCTTTCATCTGCGGAAGGGGATTCGCTGGTCCGACGGGGCGCCGTTCACGGCCGACGATTACATGTTCTGGTACGAAGACGTGATCCTGAACGACGACCTGAATCCCGTCAAGCCGAGTTGGCTCACGATCGCGGGTGAATTGGGCGTGGTCGAACGCGTGGACGACCATACCATCCGGTTTCGTTTCGTGAAGCCGAACGGCGTGATCCTGCAGTGGCTGGCGTCCTGGACGGACATCGTCGCCGGGCCGCCGCCGAAGCACTATCTCAAGCAGTTCCACCCAAGCTATGTTTCGAAAGCCGAACTGGACGCCGTCGTGATTGAGGAGGGGTACGACACCTGGATGGCGCTGTACGACACCAAGAGCATTGCGTTTCTGAATCCGGAACGGCCCGTCCTCTGCGCCTGGCAGGCGAGGACCGGAGCGGATGCGGCCATCTTCATCGCGGAGCGCAACCCGTATTACTGGAAGGTGGACACGGCGGGCAACCAACTTCCTTACATCGACAGGGTGGAGATGACGCTCGTGCAGAGCGCGGAGACGGTAACGCTCAAGGCCATCGCAGGCGAGATCGATATGCAAAGCCGGCGGGTCGAATTCATGAACTACCCGCTACTGATGGAACACCAGGAGAGCGGTGGATACCGCGTCCTTCGCTGGAAGCCGGCCACGACGGGTCAGGGCACCGTGTATCTGAATCAGAACTACACCCACCAGGACTCGGTAATGGGCGCTCTGCTGAGGAATCGCCGCTTCAGACGGGCGCTGTCGCTCGGCATCGACCGGCGCCAGATCATCGATCTGTTTTACATGGGGGTGACCGAGCCCAGGCAGGTCGTCCCGTATACGGACGAACTGCACGGCGTACCGAGTACCGATACACTGTACATCGTCTATGATCCGGACCGGGCAAATCGTCTTCTGGATGAGATCGGGCTGGACAGGCGGGACGGCGCGGGTTACCGGCTGCGCCCCGACGGTAAACGGCTGAAGTTCACCATTGCCGGATTCACGCCGGGCACCGCCTACGTGGACGTGGCCGAACTGCTGGCCTCCCAGTGGACCGCGCTGGGTATTCAGTCCACGGTCAAGCCCGAAGACGTGGCGCTGTGGGTGACGCGCGCCACGGCCGGCGAACACCACGTCTCCGTGTACGCGGCGTCGGGCGGGTTCCGGCCGCTGATGGATCCCGTGTGGTTCTTCCCGTCGGCCTCAACGGCGTACTGGGCGCCGCTCCACGGACTTTGGTACAGCAGCGGTGGAAGAGCGGGAGAAAAACCCACCGGGGACATCGCCCGCATCGTGGAGATCTACGAGCAAGCGATGACCACGATGGACGAAAACGAGCAGGTGGCGCTCGTGAAGCAGGCCGTGCGGATGCATTCGGAAAACCTCTGGCGAATCGGCGTGTGTGGCGGGTTCGACCAGGTGTTCGTGGTCAAGAACGACTTCCGCAACGTCCCCGAAACCGGCCTGGGCGATAATCCGCTGCTCACCCCTGGCTATACCCATACCGAACAGTATTTCTTCGATCGTTAGACGCCGCGCACGAATTGGCGTCAGATTGCCCCTTCCGGCAGCACAACCCCTTCTTCCCACGCATCTTTCCTCGCTTGCACTCGATTCCCTAACTGTCATCCAGAGGAGGCCCCCGTGGCCGACGAAGGATCTACTGCAGCATGAGATGATCCCTGTACGACTTGCACGTGACGATGTCCAAGAGGCAGCACGTCCGCCTCTGGTCCTTGCATATCCTTCCTGATCTACACTCGATCTTCCCGCTGTCATACCCGAAAAACGAACGTGAAGGTGGGGCGGACACTCCTGTCTGCCCGCGTCATGGTTTTCCTGTCGTATTCCACTGAAACCCCACTGTCATCCAGAGGACTTGCCCTGCCTGCGCTGGGTGCACTGAGCTTGTCGAAATGTCGAAGTGGCCTGCGTACGACGTCGGTGAAACACGTCCGTTACGCGTGTGAGCAGACTGCCATACACGGCAGGCCGACGAAGGATCTCCAGCAGCGTCGGATCAATCCAACGCGCCTTGCACGTGCTCATACCTGAAAGGCAGCACAAATGCCTCTCCTTACTGGGCCGACGAACCTGACGTGATTCGTGCTGATGTTGTAATTTTGCGGATCAGCAGGCAAAAACACGAAAATTCAGCAACAAATCATTAAAAAATGCCTGAATATCAGAGATACTTCAAAAATTATGTGTTATCTTATACCGTTGCGCACTGACGCAATTTGCAACACATTCGCTGACCGCAGAATCTGTGAATCATGTTTGAACGGTATCGACCGAAGATTCGAGACAAAATGTCGTCCCGGGATTCCATGGCCTTAGGCAGCAGCGGGCCACCGTTGCGGTTCAGGGTTCCACCATCAGAAACTTCCTTCAATTCGGCATCTCCTCAGGCTAACCTGAATCACCGGCTTGTTTGGTTGTCTTTCCCCGTGCACAAGCCGCCCTCCTCTCGTTTCTCTTTCTCAGCGTCATCCGTTGATCGGCGCCGCAAGGCCATACGCTGGTGTACGCGCCAGTCCACCCATCTTCGGATCAATCTATCCATGGCGCCCCGGCGTGTTTCCAGGGACGGACGGACGTCAGCGGAAAGGCTGTCCGGGAATCTGTTTCATCTTCGACTTCAATCTGCGTCGGGCGGTCGCCCGGCGGTCCATACGCTTTCGGTTCATCTCACAGGTGACGGGCGATAGGAGGCAGCTATGTGGAGGGGTTTGGTTGCAACGGTATCTGCGGCATTGCTTTTGGTCAGTCCGACGTTTACGGGAGACGACAGCAGTCTGAAATCGCGCTCCGCGATTGCGCAGGGTTTGCAGGTTATGGAGGTTATGCCTGAATACGCTGAGGACCTTTCCAGCCACCCGCGCTTATTGCTGGACTCGAAGATCGAAACTCCGCCGCAGAACAACAACGCGCGGGAACTGCCGGAAAAACAGGCGGGCGATACGATCCAGTTTCAGATCTTCGCGCCAGGGGCGGCTGGCCGTCAGATCCAGGGATATACGATTGAGCTGGCGTTGCCTGGCAAGACGTTCGGGAGCTACGTCGACGACGTTTCCGGCGCCGATCTGAACGGAAATGCACTTCTGTCCCGCGTTTCGGGTTCTGGCAACTCGACTCTGTCGATGTTGTCGCTGTCTGCCGTTGCGATCCCTTCCAGTGGTTTTCTGGGACAGGCGAACCTGGGCGTGAGCCGCGCACTGACGTCGTCGGACTCGCTTACAGTGCAGTCGGCGTCGATTGCAGGTCCGGGCGGTGTGCAGAATCTGGACGTGGCGGACGCGGTACTGACTTTTATGCGGGCGACGGCGCAGTGTCTTGGTGATTTTGATGGCAATAACAAGGTGAATTTTTCGGATTTTATCCTATTCGCGGCCGGCTTCGGCGCAAGGTCAGGGGATGCGGAATTTAATGCGACGCTGGATTTGGATGAAAGTGGGGCGATCGACTTTTCCGATTTTATTCTGTTTGCAAGCCAATTCGGCACCACCTGTGACACGTCGCCGCCAGTGCGTATTTCGGATGCGAACCTGCGCGCGGTCATCGAGGACAGCCTGGGTAAGGAAAAGGGTGCGGAGATTACGCGTTCCGAAATGGCGAAATTGACGCGTCTTGAGGCGCCGAACGCCGCCATACGTCAACTGACGGGGCTGGAGTATGCTGTGAACCTGAAGTGGTTGGATCTTGGCGAAGCGGTGGTAGACGGACAACCCACCAACAGCAACGCCATATCGGTCCTCGGTCCTCTTTCTGCGGCACCCCATCTGGTCTACCTGGATCTTAATTCGAACAGCATCACCGATGTCTCCGCGCTGTTTTCGCTGACCAGGTTGGAAGTACTGCGTCTATCACGCAACCGGCTGAGGGGGTCGATCCCTGCGGCGCTGGGCAACTTGTCAAAACTGGAGGCGCTGAGGCTTGACAACAACCTGTTGAA
>JAPPJY010000095.1 GCA_028874335.1 Gemmatimonadota bacterium
GCCCATATTTAATGTATCGTGGCTGCGCGCCCCTCGCCACTCTTGGGTGGGTTTGACCAACGCCGACCGGCGCTTTTGCAGCCGCGCGAAGACCGCTGGGAATTTTAAGACAGCTTCTTAAATGAAGATTCTGTTTCCGATCGTTCCCGAAAAGTAGTCCACGATGCACCACACGCCAGCGCCGGTGGCCTCTCCCAGTATTATTCCGATGAAGAGCGGCCGGGTCCTCCGGTACAGCGTCGCCCCTCCGAATTTCAACACGGTCGCTTTCATCCACCAGGCCAAGAAGACACTGAAGAAATAGGTATCCGTGTACCAGATCGTACTCAATGGAAGCGCAACCGGGTGCAGAGGCCACCACCTGAGACGCATCCTCAGCAGGGTCAACAGACCTGCAATACCCATCCCGAGTCCGGTATAAAGCATGCCTTTCGTGAAAACGGGACTCGGCTCCAGCATGCGCGTCCCCACAAAGGCATCGAACGGGATCCGCGAATAATCACGGAAGTGCCGGTCCAGATTCAGACCGCCCCGCGCATAGCCCAGATCCAGCGTCATCGCGCTTGCGGTAACCAGTCCAACCCCCATCGCCGCGCCCATCGCCCAGATCAGGCCGCGCTTGCGCCTCATCCCCCTCGACAGCCACAGCGCCCCGAGGGCGCGGGGCATCACGTTGCTGACCCGCGTCATCGTCCAGGCGTAACCGAACCCCAGCGTCACCAGCCCCGCCGGGCCGAAGGCCGACGAACCCGTTGCGCAGACCACGAACTCAGCCGGGTTGATGGGCGAATAGGTGGCTATGAATCCCGTCTCGCTCACAATCCGCGCAAGAACGAAAAACACCACGATACAAGAGAAGAACAGAAACAGGATCAGAGCGAGAGACATTCCCGCCTGGTACAACCAGCACCCAAGATATACCAGGCCCCCAAGGGTTCCGAAGACCGCGGCACGGTAGGAGATGACTTCACCGGAATCGTCGGCGGTTGACGACGTCCTGAACGCCCTGGTAAAGACCCCGCGCAGGTGGGCCCGCGCCGTCCACGCGCTGTACGCGGCCAGCACCAGCATGTATCCCATCCCTGTCAGCGCGAGAAACGACGACCCGCGGGAACTGAACCGGCCGACCATACCCGAGACATCCGTATACTCCGCTCCGAAGACCGCCAGCGTCCCCCTGATGACCTTGGAGATGACGTTGAACACCCAGATGCTCAGGCTCACGTCCAGGTTCACAAAGTAGGAATACCCGAGAATTGCAAAGTGCATCCTCAGGGGTAACGGGGTCGTCCCCTGAAAAATCCAGAGCATCGTCCCCATCTGGACCCGGGGCACCGTATGGAAATAGTGATTCAGACCATTGATCGTACCGATCAAAAGCGGGACGGCAAACCCCGCCCACATCAATCGGTTCCTGAACAGCGGTCCCAGGCGCCCGGCATCCGTTTCCGTCATTTCCAGCGGCACCTGGAGAATCGGAAACGCGAACCGCTCGTGCTCCGACCACTGCCTCCGGAATATCACGGCGATGCATAACAACACTCCGAACAGCACCAAAAAAAACGACCCCCAACTTGCCAGGGGGGCCAGCCATGCCAGCCAGGGCAGGGGAACGCCGTGCGGAAGCCCCTCGTAGAATCCGCGCACCGCCTCGGCGTTACGGGGGGCCGTCCACGGCAGTATATGGGGCAGTACGGCTTCCAGGTCGGGGCGCTCCGGGGAAGCGTAGTAAGTTGCGCCAGTCAGAAAGGCGATCAGCCACTTGACCATCCACAGTGCCGGCATCGACACCAGAAGCATCGAAAAAATGCACAGAAGCTCTCCACGTTTCAGGCGATGCGCCGGCTTCAGGACGACGTTGCAGAAAAGGATCAGTAAGAGAAAAACGAACAGGATGCCACGGTCCACAAAATAGTAGTGGAGAGAGGTACCCTGGATCACCATACGGTTGTAGGGGATGACAACAGCCAGAAAGAGGCACAGAACGAGCCCGATCAGGAAGGCCCTGCCCGTCAGTCCGTCCCGTACCTCCTCACACACCCCGCTGCGTTCGCCAGGAGTCCCATCTCGAAGGCTCTCCGCCGGGAGGTCGGCCATCCCTCACATCCTCTCTGTGCCGTACGTCCTGGTGCGGCGTCCCGCAGATATACGCCCGGCGAAGCATACATCATTCCTATGGATATATCTCCTTCATATAGAACCAAAACACAAACTCCTGTCGGACCTTTCCGACGTCCATTTTCACCACCAATCCGAACTTACCTTCCTTTATATATCCTGGGATTACGTTTTTCAAATTCCAATGCATACGTACCCTTCCCTGTTGGATATGTTTCTGAGCCAATAGAACTGGGTCCTGCTCGACGTCGGGCAGTAGGGTTACCGCATGCATTTTCGGTAAGGGCATCTCATTAATCCATTTATGTCGTTTAGTTGGATCTGGCAATAATGTCTCAGGCCAGGTAATCCTTATTCGTTCTTGAGAAATATTGACAAAATAGGCTTCAACGACACGCCTTGGAAAACCAAACTGTACAATGAAATCTTTGGTTTTAAAGCCTGGTAACGCCGTCATTCGCTTCTTGACCATTCCACTCTTTGCCAAAGGGTCTTGAACCTCATGCCAACTTACTTCCGGTTCTACAATCTCACCCACTATGTTGGGTGACTCCACACCCACGAACTCAACTACATTATAGCTCCTGTTCGCCGCACAACCGCTAACAAGCAAACCGATCAATAATAACCTGGTCATAATCAATATTAAACGGCTCTTTAAGGCTGCGCCAACAAAGAAATCCCCCCTGGACCAAATAGACCAGACGGAGTACCTCCCTTGGGGCGAAGCCGCTAACGATCAATTCCCGTTGGCTTACATCACGATGTTGTATCGCAAACCGGTCTTAGTTGACGGCTGATCGCTCACCGGCAGCGCAGTTTTCCCGTGAGAACACCCTGCGGAATCAGATTCCGATGCCGGCTTCGACGGGAGTTACCTTACTCTCCTCGAGAACGGTCTGGATTTCATAGATTGATCCACTGCGCTCCGCAGGAGGAAGCGGTAGTCGGACAGGGGCGTCGACCATGCGCGGTTCCCGGGTGGGTTCCCCGCGGAGGATCTTTCCGTTGAATTCTTCCCAGGTAACAATGGGTTGGACCAGCGGAAAGGCATCTACCGCGCAATACATATATAGCAGAAGACGCCGCGGCTTGCCGGATTTATTCGGGGCGGATGCGTGCAGCGTCCGGACGTGGTGGATAGAGATGCCGCCGGCCCTGATTTCGATCGGGACGGCGCCCTCACCGGTGAAGTCCGGCTCGGTAACCGCGCCGGCAAAACGGCCGTTGAGGTGGTGGTCGTGGATGCGCCCCTTGTGAGACCCCGGAATGACAAGAAGGCAGCCGTTTTCAATGGTCATATCGTCAATGGCGACGCCGACCGCGAGCAGGTCGTCGTTAGTATGGGGGTAGAACGCCCAGTCTTGGTGCCATTCCACGGGGCTGCCCACCTCCGCGGATTTCATGTTGAGCTTGTCTCCGTTGGTCCGTATACCGGGACCGATGAGCTGCGCGGTGATGTCCAGGATATTTCGGTGGCGCAGGCCCCGGGCGTACACGTCGTGGCTTCCGGACGGATTTACGAGGCGGCGCAACTGCGGGTTTTCCGGCGTATGGCCCGGTTCCAGATCGAATACGTCGGTGGTTTCGGTGACCTGCCGTGAAGCTTCGACAAACGCATCGGTGACCCGGCGAAGTTCCTCGACTTCCTCGTGTGAGAGGACGCCCTCCACACCCAGATAGCCGTTGGTGTGGTAGTAATCAATCTGTTCCTGAGAAAGCATGGGTATGACTCCTCTTGGATGAAGTGATCGGTCCGTCAGCGCTGGACGTGCGACGCATTACAGAAGGAACATATTGCCGACCTTTCCGGTGGCAAAGTCGATGAGGCTCCACGTGCCCAGGCAGACCGCCTCGCCCAGGATGATCCCGATAAAGAACGGCCTGGTCTTGCGATAGAGGGTCGCCCCGCCGAACTTCATTACCAGCGCCTTGATCCCCCATGCCAGAAAGATACTGAAATAATAGTGTTCTGTCATCCATATCGTGCTTACGGGCAGGGCGATCGGGTGAATGGGCCACCATGACAGGCGCGTTCGCAGGACCATGAGCAGCGCGGCAAGGCCCAGCCCCAGGCCGGTATATACGAATCCGCGGTAGAACACCGGGCTGGGATCCAGCAGCCGGCGTCCCACGTATTCGTCGAACGGCAACGCGGCGTCGTTCACGTCGCGGAACCAGTAGTCGAGGTTCCGGCCTCCGTGTGCGTAGCCGAGATCCAGCGTCGTGTGGCTGGCGACAACCAGCCCCACGGCCAGGGCGGCGCCCATCGCCCAGATCAGTCCCTGCGTCCGTCCCATTTCCCGCGCCAGCCTGAGCGCCGCGGATGCGCGGGGCATCAGCGTGTTCAGCCGTGTCATCGACCACACGTAACCCACGCCTGCGGTTACCAGACCGGTGGGACCGAACGCCGACGAACCGACCGCGCATACGACGAACTCCGACGGGTTCAACGGCGAATAGGTCGCGGCATAACCGGTTTCGCTGACGATTCTGGCAAGGACGAGAAAGACGACAAAGGAGGCGATGAACAGGAGTGCGATTACATGCGGCGGCAGTCCCGCCTGGTAGAGCCAGCATCCAAGATACAGCGTGCCCATCAAGACACAGGCCACCGCCGTCCGATAGGGTAGCACCTCCTCCGAATCGACGAGACGAGACGGGCGTCCCAGAACCTTCGTCCAGACGGCTTTCAGGTGGCCCCGGGCAATCCACAGGCTGTACCCGGCCAGCGCCAGCATATACCCCATGCCCATGAACGCCAGGAACTCCGACCCCTGGGAGCTGTGCCGCCCCACCATCCCGGATACGCCGTAGCGTTCCGCGCCCAGCATTGCAGACACGCCGTTTATGCACTTGGCGATAACGTTCAGGAGCCAGATGCTGAGACTCACGTCCAGGTTCACGAAATAAGCATAACCCAGCAGGGCGAAGTTGAGCCTGATTGACATCGGAATCGCGCGCCGGAAGATCCAGATCACCGCGCGCAGGCTTATCCGGGGCAGTGTGTGGTAATAGCTGTGCAGCGCGTTCATCGAACCGATGGCGAACGGAATCGCAAACCCCGACCACATCATCCGGCCGCGGAACAGCGGTCCGATCCAACCGTCGCCGCGCTCGCCCATCGCTAGAGGAACCTGCATGATGGGGAAGGCGAATCGCTCGTGCTCCTCCCACTGTTTTCTGAGGATCACCGCCACACAGCCCAGCACCACGAACAGCGCGACCAGGAACGAGCCCCAGCTCCACAGAGGGACCACCCACGCCCACCAGGGCACGGAACCGCCCTTCGGCAATCCTTCGTACAGCCATCTGACGGGCTCGGCGTCCAGCACCGCGAGCCACGGCAGGGAGTAGGGCAGGACAGCCTCCAGGTGCCGCATCTCCGGAGACGCATAGTAGGTTACGCCCGTCATGAACCCGAGCAATGCCTTGGTCATCGCCCACGCCGGCATCAGGAGCAACAGCATTGCATAGATGGCCATCAACTCGCCCCGGCCCAGGGCGTAGCGGCGTTTCAGCAGACCGAGCAGCGGGTTGAGCAGTACGGCCAGACAGAAAAAGAGAAAAAGCACGCCCCGGTCCAGAAAGTACCAGCCCATAAAGGGGCCCTGGACCACCATCCTGTTGTATGTCAGCCAGATTCCAAGAAGAGCGCACAGTCCGAGGCCGATCAGGAACGCCCGGGGCGACAACCCGTCTTTCGCATTCGCGTCCGGTATCCCGAAATCCTGCGCGCCCGTTCGGGGACTCAATGCCATCTTCCCGCCACCTCCATACCGTCATGGGAAAACGCTCAGAAGCTGTTTTAAAATTCCTGGTGAGTCCCGAGCGCGAGCGAAAATGTGTCGGTCAAGGCGGGCAAATCCGCCCATATTTGCCTATACGGGTGGGTTTGCCCAACGCAGACCGACGCTTTTGCAGCCGCGCGAAGACCGCTGGGGGTTTTAATACAGCTTCTCAGCCTTCCATCCTTACGTGGATCGCCAGGACGTCGCAATCGCCGGGAATATCCAGCGGTATCCGTATCGTTCCGTCTTTCGCCGATATCACGCGGTCATTCCAGTTCGCGCCGGACCAGATCTCGACTACGTCTCGCGCGCTTTTTCCTTCGGGAAGGACGATCTCCAGCGCCGTCTCGCTCCTTACAGGGGTATATGGAAACACGATGGCCAGGAGTGAATCGCTGTTTTTGACCATCGGGAGCAACTCGATGGTGGGCACGGCCCGCCGGTCGGTCGGCCGCAGTGTTCGGTATTCGTCCACGGGTGGAAAGGGAGTCAGCCGCGCCAGGGGCCGTCGGTCGGCCGCCCAGAGGATCAATCTCCTCAGCAACGCCACGTTGGACGTCACCTCCAGAAAGGACATTCCTGGAACACTGCCGGTATATTTCACGGCAGGCATGCCCGCCAGCCAGGCCTCGCGCCGGGACCCCTCTTCAACCAGCACCAGGGCCGGCCGGCCATCCACGGTCCCCAGCACCTGCCCGTCCGGATACCCGCCGTCCACCCGGGTCGTCAGGATTACGGGATGTTCCAGTCCCTCCGTAAGCGGATGGTTGTGCAAGAGATCGACTTCAAAGATGCCCGACTCAATCTCCCATGGCAGCTTGCATGCGCCATTCCCTGCCCACGGAGCGGCCGGCCGGTTGCCGATCCACAGGAGCCCCTCTCCACGTTCCGCAACCGCGTTGACAACGTCGAGCTGGGACTGCGTGAGGCAATGCACCTCGGGGAGGATGACCGGGCCGCTCAGCTGATCGCCCGCGTCGTCCAGCCGCTGGTCCCAGAACCAGCGCCATGGCAGGCCGGTACGATAGACCATATCTACAATAGGGAGCAACCCATGATGTCCCCAGTTGGACTCGTAGTGGCCGGTGATCTCGGACTGCTGGGGCATGATCATCGTGGCGAAGCCGTAGGGGCGGTGGGACGCGAACATTGGCATGAGTCGCCGGGTTTCGTCGAAGGCCTCGAAATATCCGGGGATGATCTTCATCTGCTCGTAAGTGAACGGCATCACCAGATCCGCGCCGAGCGCAAACGGCACCACGCCGGCCAGCAGGCCGTCCTGCCGGCCCATCGGAACGGCCTGCTCCGGCGGCATGAAGCCCTGCGGATAGATATCCACCTGCCGGTCCATACACGCGCCCATCAGGCTTCTGGTCGTCTCCGAAAGGATCCTGCGGTGGGGGCGGTGCAGGATGAGATCGTCGTGATTGAAATGATACGGGTCCGTCGCGATAACGTCCTGTGAACGCGCGTCGCGTGCGAGGCGGATGGCGGTCTGCCAGGCATTGTAGTTCCGCTCGGGGATGGCGGGACTGTGCTGGATGCCCACAGTCACGTCGGGACGGACGTCTTTGATGGCGCTTCGAAGCTCTGAGTGCACCGCCTCCCAGTTTTCAAAGCGGCACTCCAGCCATTTATACCACAACGGGTCATCCCAATCCGCAGCCCGGGGAGGCTTGACGCCGGTCCGTTCGCGGAATTCAGCCTCGCAGAAGCCGCAGTAACAGCCGATGGTTCCGTCTCCGAACCCGAGACACGCCTCGTCATTCAGGTGGATTTCACGTGTCGCCCGCCATTGGCAGATTTCCATAAGAAGGGACAGGTAGTGGGTCTTGTTTTCGGGGCGAAAAGGACACAACCAGCGGACCGGCAGTCCGTCCAGATCCAGCACATCGCCATCGCCGGCCATGTGCATCAGCCGGTGGGGTTCTTTCGCCACCAGACGTTCCTGATACTTGATGTACCCGGTGAAGGCGATGAATCCCAGGTCCCGTTCCTCACACATCCGGGCAAGCGCCTCCGACTGCGCCAGCGAAAACCCCTGCTGTTTTACCGCGGGTGTGACCGCCACCCCCGCACCCACGTCGGTGAATCCTTCGCTGACAATCCGGTCGAGCGTCGACTCGTTCAGCACGACGTCAGGAAAGAGCAACAGCGCCGCGCGGCGGAGTTTCCGGTCAGGTTCCGGCATCGGGTTCTCCCTCCATTTATATCGTGGCGACGATTCAGCAATCTGCGGCGCCCGTCTGCTTGCGCACCGTGGATTCGTTACTCACGACGAGCTCCAATAGCCCATGAACGGCCAGGTTTTCAGCCGTCCCGTAAAGGCGCTTGCCACCGACCAGCCTCCCGAGCACATGACCTCGCCCAGGATCATCCCGATAAAGAACGGTCGCGCCTTCCTGTAGAGGTCCGCCCCACCCACCCGGAGGATGATCGCCTTGATTCCCCATGCCAGGAACACGCTGAATCCGAACCAGTCCATGTACCACACCGTACTGAGCGGGAGCGCTGCAGGATGGAACGGCCACCACGGCAGACGCATCCTGAGCAGGATAAGCAGGGCGGCAATCGCTGTGCCCATGGCCGTATAGAGGAAACCCATCGTGAAGACCGGGCTGGGCTCCAGCAGCCGGCGTCCGATAAACTCGTCGAACGGCGAAGCCGCGTCGTTCACGTTGCTGAACCACGGATAGTCGATGTTCACGCCGCCGTGCGTATACCCCAGATTCAACGTCGTGTAGCCCGTAGCCACCAGCCCGACGGTCAACGCGGCCCCCATTGCCCAGACCAGGCCGCGCTTCCTTCCGATTTCGCGTGCCAGCCGAAGAGCCCCCATGGCGTGTGGCATCAGCGTATTTCTGCGCGTCATCGTCCACACGTAGCTCATTCCGAGCGTGGCCAGACCCACCGGACCGAACGCTGACGAGCCCACCGCGCATACCACGAACTCGGACGGATTGAGGGGAGAATAGGTCGCGACAAATCCCGTTTCACTCACAATCCGAGCCATCACAAAGAAGACGATGAGACTGGAAACAAGAAGAAACAGAACCAGCGGCGGCGAAATTCCAGCCTGGTAGAGCCACAATCCGAGGTAACTCACGCCCAGAACAATGCCAAGCACGGCCGACCGGTAAGACACGATTTCGTCCGAGTCCCGCAGGTGCGACGCACGGCCGCGGACCTGTGCCAATACCTGCCGGAGGTGACCCCTGGCAACGTAGAGGCTGTACGCGGCCAGCGCGAGGATATACCCCATCCCCATCAACGCCAGAAACTCGGATCCCTGGGAACTGTAACGTCCCACGACTCCGGACACCCCCCAGGTCTGGCCCGCGCCCACCATCGCCAGCGCGCCGCGAATCACCTCTGTGACCAGGTTGATGACCCACAGGCTGAGACTCACGTCCAGATTGATGAAGTAGGAATATGCGAGTACAAGGAAATGGACCTTGAAAGGCAGCACCATCGTCCGCCGGAAGATTCGAACGTGTGTCCCCAGGTTGATAACGGGAATGTATGGAAAGTAATACCGGAGCCCCCGAAGGGTGCCGACCAGAGACGGGAGCGCAAACCCGGCGGCCAGCAGACGGCTGCGGAACACGGGGGCGATCCGGCCCTTTCCGGGCTCCAGCATCGCAAGCGGCACCTGCATCAGGGGGAACGCGAACCGCTCGTGTTCCTCCCATTGCCTGCGCATCAGCACCCCCAGGCAAATGAGCACAATGAAGAGCACGATAAGGAACGACCCCCAGCTCCAAAGCGGCAGGACCCATCCCATCCACGGAATTGTACCCCCTTTTGGCAGGCCTTCGTAGAGGTCCTTGACGACACCTTCCCCCTGAGGAACCAGCCATGGCAGCATGTTGGGGGGAACGACCTCGATGTGACGCAGCTCCGGCGTCGCGTGGTACGTGACGCCGGTCGTGTAGAGGATAACCGGCTTGGTCATCACCCACGCGGGCAGGAGAATGAGAAACATGGTGTAGATGGCGAGCAATTCGCCCCGCGTCAGGGCGAACCGGTTCCTGATCGCGCCCAGGAGCGGGTTGACGGCCAGGACAAGGAGGAACAGGACGATGAGCGCGCCCCGGTCCATGTAGTACCCGCCGCCAATGAACGAGCCCTGGGTGATCATGCGGTTGTAGGTGAGGCCAACGCACATGAGTACGCACAGGACGAGGCCGATACCGAACGCGCGCGGCGTCAGGCCGTCGCGCGCGTCAGATTCTCTGCCAGGCGATGGAGTGGGGGGGTTCGTGGCTCTCGCGGCCGTGGTTTCCAAGGGTGAGTACCTGTACGGAAGTATCGGTGTCGCCGTCTACAGCGTCCCGGGAGTCAGGGCTCCCTCTCCGAAGATGACCGAGAAGTTCGCTCCCGTTTCGGATCTGGTGGCGGCGTCCATGTAGCAGACGCTGAAGCCGCGCCGGGAAGCCTCGGTTTTGTTCATCCCGGATCCGTGGAGCAGCCAGTTGTGCAGCAGGGCCGCTTCGCCGGCCTCCATCTCCAGGTATTCGTGCCTCTCCCTTGCCAGAACGACGGCGGCCTGCTCGTCGGTCAGAAAGGCGAAGCTGGCGGACTCATCTTGATCGAAGGTCGCGCGATGGGATCGCGGCACAATTCCCACGCAGCCGTTCTCGACCGTCACCTGGTCGAGCGCCGTCCAGACGGTCACGATCGGATCGGTGTCGAGGATGCTGAACCGGTCCTGGTGCCAGGGCAGGTGCGTGCCCTTCCCCGCCGGCTTGTTCATGAACATCGCACGGTAGCAGGATATCGGCGTCTCCGGACCGTAGGCCCTCGCGCAGATCTCGCGGAAAACAGGTTTCTGCATGTAGGACAGGAACAGCGAATCGAACTCCAGGTCCTGGATCTTTCGATAGTTCAACGTTGAGACCCGGTGACCTCTCGTGGTGATCCGCTTCTCCGAGTAGTCGCCCGACTCGCTGTCAAGCTGCATGAACATCTGGTCGTAGACCTTGACGTTTCCAAGCATGATGTCGTCGATGCGCTGCTGCAGGCCAGTAAGTTCGTCATCGTCCATTACCTTTCCAAGCCGAAGAAATCCTTCGTTCTCGAACAGGGCCCACTGTTCGTCAGTGATCCCCGCAACCATGGCGAGTCCTCCTCTGATTGAGTTGTCAGGCTTTCGGGATGGGATGTTACACTACTGATCGACCACCGAGCCGTCGACGTGCAGTCTGGTGACCATCATGCCCTCATCCAGCAGCGGCCGGTGTGAAAGAAACGGGTATTTTTCCGCGGCGCCTTCCGCGAGTTCCACGCCGATACCGGGGGTATCCGGGATGATCAGGAATCCGTCATCCAGCGCCAGAACGCCGGACACGATCTCGCTCTTCGGGGGTTCACCTTCGCCCCGCGGGTACTCCTGCAGTGCGAAATTGGGAATGCAGGCGGCAAGCTGAACGCACGCGGCCGTACTCACCGGGCTGAGCGGATTGTGCGGTACCACGTCCACGTAGTGCGCCTCGGCGAGGGCCGCGATCTTCTTGCAATGAGTGATGCCGCCCGCCATGCAGACGTCCGGCCTTACGTACTGGACCGCGTTGCGCGTCAGGAGCATTTCGAACTCATAGATGGTGTGAATTCGTTCCCCGGTGGCGATAGGAATCGCGATCTTTTGCGCGACTTCGGCCATGGCGTCGAGGTTGTCCGGGCGGATGGGATCCTCGTAGAAGAACGGGCGATAGGGTTCGATCGCCCTTCCCAGCACGATCGCCTCGGCCGGGTCCAGCCGGCGGTGGATTTCAATGCACAGGTCCACCTCGTCGCCAACCGCTTCCCGGTACGCGGCCACGGTCTGAACCGCATCCTGCATCTTGTCCGTATGGGTCTTGTAATAGGGTACATTTCGGGACTCGTCCAGAAACGGCGTCAGGTGGCCCACCGCGGTAAATCCCTCCGCCTTTGCCTGCACGCAGCCCTTGAGAAGCTCCTCCTTGGTGCTCCCGATCACGTGCCCGTACACCCGGGCCTTGTCCCGGCATTTGCCGCCCAGCAACTGGTAGACCGGCACCCCGAAGTACTTGCCCGCGATATCCCAGAGGGCGATGTCCACCGCGCTCAGGGCGCCCATGATTGCCGCGCCGCGGAAGTGCGTACACCGGTACAGGACCTGCCAGTGGTGTTCGATACGCAGGGGGTCCTTCCCGATCAGGTATTCCCTGAAACTCTTCACCACCTCGCCCGAGGCCTCCAGGTATCCCCAGGCACCCGATTCACCCAGCCCCGTGATCCCCTCATCCGTATGGACCTCCACAAAGAGATACCGGTCGATCGGCAGGACCTTAACGTCCGTGATTTTCATATGTCCGTCTCCTTAAGATACTGACGATAGCTTGTTAGTCGCGGACGGTGGCCTGCAACCCCATGGGATTGGGCCGATCTTGCTTTTTTTCGCCTGATGTACTATACTCTGATCTCCAGCAATGTCAAATGTCAGGCAGGGTTCCATCAGGCCGAGCCACGTGATATCGTATCGTTCACGGCACCTACTATCTGCAATGTGATTGGAAGGTCGAGTGGCCGGTTTGGAGCTATTGGAGCGTTTGAATCGAGGCTGCATTCGCGGGAATTGTGTCAGTTTCAAGGTAACCTTATGGGGTCGAAAGAGCAACACGATTGACTACGCAGTCGGCGGCTGCGCCGCGCAAAGCGCATCCGTTCATTATTGGCACCAATTCAACAGAGGGAGACGACGCATGTACAGGGAGCTTTTATTCGGCGGTGCGGAGATCGAGTCAGACAAGGCAAATCTGGGACTGGCGATATTGAGGGTTATTGCCGGGCTGAGTATGGCATTCGGACATGGCATCGGGAAGATCCCGCCTTCCGCCGGGCTCGTGGCGGGTACGGCCAAGCTTGGATTTCCCCTACCCGAGTTCTTCGCCTGGGCGGCTGCTTTCGGGGAGTTCGGGGGCGGGTTGATGCTGGCGCTGGGACTGTTGACCCGGCCGGGCACGGCTTTGATGGGATTCACGATGCTGGTGGCCGCATTCGGCGTTCACGCGGCCGATCCGTTCGGCGTGAAGGAAATGGCGCTTCTTTACCTGGCCATCGCGGTGATGTTCCTGCTGGTGGGCTCGGGAAAATACGGTGTGGACGCCTGTATCAGGTCGCGACTCGATCGTTCCTGATTTCCGTATGGAACCCCCGCACAGGCCGTAACCGGTGCGGGGGCCTTCCGATCACACCGACGCCAGGAACAAGGCGTACACCTTGAGGAAGTCCTCGGTGGTCAGATTGACGTCGATTTCCACCGCCTTTTCGTGCTGTCTGACGTCCTCCAGCGGTTGATCCGACACCAGTTCGCGAACCCCGGCGCAGTGCTTGCCGTCGGGCAGCCTGGCTTCGATCCGGAATGCGCCGGGTTCTCTGAAATACGACGGCACCGTCACCAGGATCAGGTCTTCGCCCACCGAAGGCATGATCTCCATGGTCGGCTTCCAGCGGATGTCCAGCGGTCTGACGTCCTGCAGCGGCACCCTCGGCGGAAAGCCCTTTGCGACCACGGGCAGCCTGTCTCCCACAAGCGACAGAATCAATTGCGCCACCACCTGGCGGGAAAAGCTGAGGACGGTGGTACCCTCCGGCCTTTGGTCCACCCACCTGGACGGGATGCCCGCCACGAACACGCCGTTACCCCTTCCGAAGCGTTTCAACGTCATCGCCGGTCGTGACGTCGGGGAACCCTCTTCCTCGTACACCGCCAGCACGTCCGTCTCACCCTCCGTTTCTACCTCTACCGCGAGATCCAGTCCAAGAACCGGGCGGTTCCTGCCCTTCCAGGGGTCCCACGCGGTTCGTTCATCCGGCCACGGGAGGTTGTTGAACGCCTCGTGGTCGGCGACGGCCTGGAAGATGCGGGTACCCCCTGCCGGTGTACACGACGAAATCCCGAATGCCTCGCAGAGAAAGGACCCGTTGAGCGGGCGACCCAACTCGTCCCTCGTGGCCGTCTCACCCATCGCGACCAGCGTACCGCCTTCGCGCACGTACGCCAGGAGCGCGTCACGCTGGCCGGCTGACAGACACGAGGCATTGGGCAGCACCACAACCGGATAGCGATCGAGGTACTTGGGAACCAGCTTCGACGAAGGCAGATACCCGTGTGAAAGACCGAAGTGAGCGGCCATCTGGCCCGTGGAAAACATCCGATTCATGCGCCAGTTCTCACGGCCCCGTGCGGGCAGCGACTCGTCGTGACACTGCGTTTCCAGGCTGTCCACCACGGCAACGGAGACCACGGGTTCGGTGCGCTCGAAGTACGGGTCCAGGCGAAACGCCTCCTGAAAGGTCCGGTGCATCGGAGACACCCGCTGGAGCCGGTAGGTATAGGCCGTCACGCGATCTACGCCCAGAGCCGGCGGGACCACGGCCTGCCACCATCCGTCCCGTTCGTCCAGAGGCCGGTGGAACTCCGGGTGCGACATGCCCTGCCCCAGCATCACGCTCACCTTGTCATCTCCCAGCGTAAAGCCCTGAAGGAATCGGCAGCACTCGCTAAGGAAAGTTTCGGGAGGTGTAAACAACCCGCTTCCCACGGACGGCAACACGCATGTGTAGTAGGCATCCACGGCCAGACCGTCTATGGCTTCGACCATACCGTCGATGTCCATGCCGCAGACCCATGGGTTGATGTCCCAGAAGGGATGCGGGCCGCTCTGAAATACCGCGCGGACCCTGTGATCCCGGTTCAGGGCTGTCTTCATCTTTCCGTGCACGTCGTTCCAGCGCCTGAACCGCCAGGTAACCAGACGCGTCTTTTCATCCAGGTTCCTGAACGGCGGCATGGGGATCCTCCCGCCGAATTCGCCGTCCCAGTCTTCCTGGCAGGTCCGGCAATAGCACGCGATCAGATCCACGTCTCTGCCGAAATACGCTTCGTCATTTACCCAGACTTCCGTGAGATTCGGAATACCGCCCAATCGTTCCAGAAAGTCCATATATCGCTTTTGAAACACCCGGTTGTACGGACATCCCCATACGGCCGGCAGGTTACCCAGTTCCTCGTGGTCCGCATCCTTGCTGAAAACGGCTTTCTGTTCGGGGTGCTCGGCCAGGTGCTGGTAGGCGTATTTCATGAATCCGGTGAACGTGGAGACCTCGAGGCCGTATTCCGCTGCTCTCCCGGCCACCTCTTCTACGGCTGCTTCGTGGCCGATAACGGCCGCCACGGTAACCTCGTGGTAGCCCAGCTCCGCTACTTCCGGAATCTCGTCCACAAGCGACTCGGGCCGGTTCCGATAGTCCTGCAGGAAAGCGATCCGCTGAATCTTCCGCTTTTTCATTGAATCCTCCCGTATAAATATCGGTATTTAACTTGCTCCTGCAGGCTGGTCCGTGGCCGTACTCATTTTGCGGATTGGTCCGTTTCGTGACGGCGAAATCGCCCGGTAGATCTCCATTTGGTCTACCAATAACCCCGCCACTTCCCCTCCCAGTATCCCCACAGCCATCCGGTCAGGCTGTCCATATCCAGCAGCCGGGTCTCCACCATCCACTCCGGCGGTACAGCCTGGTTTTCTTCCATCGGCATGATAAACCGAAATCTACCGAGATCCAGGTTTTCCAGAATATGCCGCGCGGTGGACGTCATGTCCTCGTCCGGGAACCAGGGTTGCGCCGCGACGCAGGCCCTGGCGAAGATGCCCGACCTGCCGGTCGCGGCCGGGCCCGCTCCCCACAGTGCGGCCGGGAGGATTTCCCGTTCACCGTTTTCCACGTCGAAGGTCCACTGGTAAGCCTGCGCCCCGTTGGGCAGTATGCCGGACCGGACCATATCGTAGCTCTGCAGCATCAGGCCGCGCCACAATGCGTGGTTTCCCGGATCGAATTCCATCAGCAGCGCCGGAAGGTACAGGGCGCGCCATCCGATACCGCCGGTCAGTTTTCCCGTGGGGCGCTCGAATCGGACGCTCGTATCGCAGGCCTCGTACCACCTCTCGATCTCCAGAAGATATTTCGGATCTCCCGTGGCCCGCCAGGCCAGGTAGAGCAGCGGCGTATGGATGATGGCGTAGGACCACGTGGCATTGGTCCAGTTCTCGCCAAGAATGGTTTCCACAAGCGACTCATGAGTGTATCCGAAGTAGCCGTGCGGAGAGACATAGTTCCACTTGATGTCGAATTCGGCCATGTCCACGAGGATCTCGTCGACAGCGGCGAGGTCCTCCGGCGGCGCAATGGGCCGATACGCCGCCAGCCCGACCAGGATGCATTGCACCTGGTCGCCAGACGACTGGTTGCTGTACACGCCGCCATAAGGCTTGCACATGTACCCTCGCTCGCCCTTCTCCACACCGAGCCTATGGATATACCTGAGCGCCCCGAACGTGCGCCGGCAGATTGCCAGGACGCGGGGATCGCCATCGCACCGGTACCGGCAACTCATCGCGCCGAGATACCATGCCGTGTCCGTAGGCGTGTTCTCCCAGGCCCGCCAGACGTGCATCGGCGGCATCCCCACTGCGGCCTCCGTCTTTCCCTGGAGGTGCCGGTGGCGGTACGCGCCCCGGTAGTCGTCGGCTGACGGCAGCAAGTAATCCTCGGCGCGCACCAGCATGGGCAGCATGCCGTGATCCTGCACCAGATGGTCCTCGACGACGGCCTGTATTCGGTTCGCCTTCGTTTCGAGTTCGGCGTCGGTCATCCGGCGCCTCCACTGCTCATACGGTTCTCTGTCTGTCCGTTACGACTTCTACTGCCATTCCCGATCGGAAACCCGACTGCGGTCACTCCACTTCCGATAATTTCGTTTCCTCAGGCACATCGGTCGGGCTTTGAAAGTACAGGTTATATCCGTCGGGATCGGACATGGACGTGACCCACATCCCGTTGCCGACTTGCGGCTCCGAGGCATCTATGCCCCGGTTCCTTAAATTCCGGTAGTATCCGACCGCGTCATCGCAAAAGAAGAAAAGCGAAACGCCTTCACCCTTGTTCTCGCTGAACTGCCGCGAATCGTGTCCTTCGGTCCGGAATTCCTGGAGCATCACCGCCGCGTTACCGATGCGCAACATGCACCACCTGATAACGCCTTCGTCCACCCACTTGCCCTCCATCTTGAAGCCCAGCCCGTCGACGTAGAACGCCAATGACTTCCGCATGTCTTTCACCGCGAAAAAGGGCACGACTTCGCTGACGTTCATCATATCCTCCTGTCCCCTTGAAAAAAGCGGACCAACGGGTATTACCGATTCGAAATCTGCAGCGTGTTTCCATCGGGGTCCTTAAAGTCGCAGCACTCGAATTTCGACAGGATGTGATGTTTTCCCATTCTTACGCCAGCTTTTCGAAGTTCCTCGCGCGCCGCACCGACGTCGTCGACAACGAAAACGAGCTTGTTCCGATTCCGCCCGGGGCAACCGGGTTTTCCCGCGCGATGGATGGCAACCTCCATCCCGCCGCTGGACAACCTGACCCAGCCAGCGGGGTCGTGGTCCGTCGCTTCCGGCGGCATCATGACCTGCATTCGCATTATGTCCCGGTAGAACGAAACCATGCGTTCAACATTGTCCGTGAAGTGAATGTATCGCGTTGCCAGCATGGGATGGATCCTCAATTCGCGTTTCGGCCTTTTGGATCTGCGTTCCGGGCGGACGGTCATTGGATTCGTAGCGACATAGAATCTGAATGGGCGACCGGCCGGTCGCCCCTACAACGATACGCGCCAATTTTGCATTTGTAGGGGCAACCCTTGTGGTTGCCCGGACTATGGCTTAAGCTTCTTGCGAACCGCCCGCAGCACGGCGTTCAGTTGATGTGTCAGGTACTGCGATACGTTACCGACCATACCCACCGAGTCCATCAGCGGAAACGTGGGGCCATGCCAGCCTCCGGTCCGATCGTTCACACGTCTTCCGATTGCGACCCCGTCCGGGCCAATGTGTGAACGGAGCAGGTCGAGGCCATCGTTGATCACTTCCAAGGGAAGCGCGCGTCCGGTTTTTTCGGACCACTCCGCCAGGAAGTACATCCCCCGCAGGATGTCAAATTCGAAGTAACGGGGAAACAGCGGCTTCAGCCACGCAGGGTTGATAACGCGGCCGTCTTTTTTCGAGCAGACCAGTCGATGTTCGATGAGATAGCGTGCGCCGTCGTCCAGGAATCTCTGTTCGGCATCCGTATAGCTCCGGTTCGTGAAAAACAGAATGGCTTCCAGAGGAGGCAGCGTGGATACGATGGAGCTCTTTCCTGACCCGCGATACGCAGCTGGCGAACAGTTCAGGCCGCCGTCCGGCAACTGGTGTTTCAGGAACCACTCCCGAACCCAGGGGAGTTCGGCATCCACGTCGCAGCCGCATGACGCGAGTATCATATAGAATACGCCCAACTCACAGTGACAACAGTCCATTTTCACCCGGTCGGAATCCGTTTGCGGTGCACCAGCCGGATCGACAACAAACCTGGACCATGCACCGTCTTTGAGCAGTTTCAGCGCCCTGGCGACAGCCAACTCCGGTATTCGTCCGGATTCTCCCATCTCGTACAATGCGGCCATATGCCACCAGGGGCCGTTCCATTTCTTCCGGCTTTTCCGGTCGGGCACGTGAAAGATCTCGTCTGAATCCAGAACTTCCAATGTCAGGTCGTACGCGCGTTGCATTCCGGCTCCTGTTGCGCCACCCCGATTTTTCAACCGGGCCGATGCCAGAGACGCTGGAATTACAGCCTGTCTTTGGACAGGGTCGCGACGGCGATGTGCATCCCCTCGCCGTTGTCCCCACCCTCGAACAGATTGAAATTTGTCTTCAGATTGCACCCCGCGTAATACAGCCGCAACGTGTCACCGACCTCCACCACGCACGGCGTCGAGACCGTCTTCCAGTCAAAACGTCCCAGGTCACGAGATGCGGCAAATGCGGGGGTCTCGTGGTTCAGAGTCCAGGTAACGCCATCGTCCGATGTGTCACAGAAGATCTCGTGGTAGACCATATTCATCGGACCGTCCTTCTTCTTCAGATGTCCGATATGCCACATGTAATAGGTCCCATTGATCTTATGAACTTCCGGATAGACGCACGACTTCGTGTTGCCCGTTGCCTGAACCGCAGGGTGTTCACGCCGCGTCCATGCAATCCCATCCTCCGACGCGTATTCGTAGACGTACCCGTAGGCCGTTTCCCACGAGTCATCGGGATTGGGACTGGCATTGAGCCACATACGATAGCGGCCATCTTGCTTGTGAACGCACGGCGCCCGGCATTCCCGGATCAGGGGTTCCTGCAGGAATTCCCAGTGTAAACCGTCGCAACTGGTCGCATACCCCATGGCCGAACTGATGTTCTTCGCCAGGATACCGTCGTCTCGATACTCCACGTGGGTCGTGCTCAGGAACCACATCTTGTAATGTTGCTCGTCCTCGTCGTACAGCACTCTGGGCGTATTCAGGTTCTGACCCCATGTAAGACTGTCGGCCGTCAGAATCGGATTGTCGGGGTGAAGCGTCCATTCAAAACCGTCGACCGATTCGGCGTATCCGATACACGTCCTGTACAGCGTGGGCCGCACGGCTGAACCGGAAAACCACATTCGGTACTTGCCCTGCGCGTAGATGACACGCGGGCAGTAGATGTTGCATTTCATCCACGGCTGGGGCGGCGGCGAGTTGCTGAAAATGGGCGTGTCGGATCTTTCCCAGGGTTGTGATTGCAATGGCGATGCCATGAAACCTCCCGTATGTCACGAAATGTGGGACCGCAGGACGCTCACTCCTCAGATTCAACGAAGCAATACAGTTGCCCGTCGTATGCGCCCACGCAGAATCCGTCTTCGGTCAGGCAGGGCGCTGCCGCGATCGGGGAGCCCAGGTCAGTACGGCTGACGCAGGCGCCGGTCCGCGCGTTCAGGACGTAAATGCAACCGTCACCGCCACAGATGAGCAGACAGTCCCCATAGATGACCGGCGGCGCGAGAATGGATCGGACATCGCGGCGGGCCGGGACCATGTCAATCAGGTCATCGCCCGTTTGAAAGCGCCACAACAACGCGCCCGATTGGAGATCCAAACAGAATGCCTCGCCGTCCGGCGTGGTCGCGTACAGCCGGTCATCCCGCACCGCGAGCCCGGTGGGATACCTCGAAGGAAGCACGGCCCTGTTCCACACCACCTCGCCCGTTCCGGCGCTAAGGACCGCCAGTTGCGCGGGCTCGCCCCCGTACCAGTGAAGAGCCGGAGCGCCGCTGCCGGTGACCAGCAGGCCGCCGTCCACCACAGGCCGGGCGTAGGGATTCTCGACGCCCAGGGTCCGTTCCCAAACCACTTTCCCGCTACGTCTGTCCAACGCCAACAGCCCGCGTCGCTGGACGAGCAGGATGAGCAGTTCGCCGGAGATCCGCGGGCTCGCGTAGCACGGCCAGCCGTCGCCGCCTTCAATCGACGTGTACCACCGCTGCTCGCCGGTTTTCAGGTCGTAAGCGCCTATGCCGGCCTTGCCACCCGCGTATACCGTGTGGCCGGCAATGACCGGAGAAGTATAGATCCAGCGTTCCGGAAAACCGGGCAGATCAACCGTCCAGCGAACGCATCCCGAGTCTGTTTCGATGACGTACAATCGCCCGGCAACGGACACCGCCGCACAGAGATCGGTCCCATTGTCTTCAGTTGGTGAAGGTGGAGTGATCGCCACGCTGTTCTTGACGGCTGTGTCCGTTGATACTCGCCACGCCAGCGCGCCGCTTCGAGTGTCGATACACGCGACGCCGTTTTGCGCTGGATATCCTTCGTCCGCCAGGCTCGCGAGGATCCGGTTGCCGGAACGTACCGGCGCGGCGCGGTGCAGCCCCACCGGAAGGCGATGCGTCCAGAGCAGGCGCAGGCCGTTGCCTGTTTCATCTAACGAAATCGACTCGTTATCCTCGCGCGGCTGCGGGCTCGCCGTCCGCACAAGGGGCTTGAGCCGGAACTCGAGATCCTCCTCTCGAAACTCAACGAGTCGATATCCACGCGGTCGCGTATCGAGGCCGCCGAAACAGAGCGGAGGAACGGCCGCGACGACCATCCCGTCCCGGGTGAACACCTTGCTGGAGTGCCAATGCCCATGCATCACCAGCTTTACACGATACCGGCGCAACGAGTTCAGAAAAGGAATGGACGGTGGCTTGTGAAGGAAGACGACGATTCCACGATCACACGGTTGTTGCGACAGGTCCGCCCACAGCCAGTCTTCCTTACGCTTCCGGTCCCGCGCCGGGTAGAAATTATCCTCGTTCGGATAGAGGACGAAATGCCAACGCCCGCAATCGAAACTGTAATACGGCGGGCCGAGTACCCGTTCATAGTGGCGCGTGAAGGGTTCACCTTCGCGCTGCTTCAGGATCTCCTCAATCTTCGCGTATTCCCTCCTGTGTTTCAATGCGACGAGTTCGTCGACAGTCAGATCGCCGAAACGCTCCTGATTCCCGTCGTGTCCGCCGAACATGGGCATTACGGGCGTCGAAACGCATTTAATTGCAGCGTAAAACTGTTCGAGTTCCTCAAGTGTTCCCCAATCCGTCAGGTCCCCGCTCGCAACAATCAGGTCCGGGCTGGCCTCCCGTTCAAGCTGTCGCAAATCCTGCGACAATGTCTCGCCCTGAATCTGGCCTTCGTCCAACACCACGTGGGTATCGCTGATATGGGCCATTGAAAAAGTCCGTCGGTCCCCGTCCGGCAGCCTCTCGAGTTCGAAATCGACCCCGTGCTGTTCGCGGGTCCACCCAATCGTCGAACGATAGAATCCCTCACCGGGCCGGAAGCCGTCCGGAACCGTCACGAAAACGAACCGGTTCCCGCCCGGAGAGACCTCCAGCGCGTAGCGTCCGGCCGAATCCGTCCGCACGACGTGCTCACCGTTGGAAACGGGTACACCTTCGAGTCCGGTCCCTGAGGTCGCGTCCCGGACCTGGCCTTCGATAGGAATTGTCATTGATCAAACCTACTGATTACCTGTGGATGGGACACGAAACAGGCCCCTTCTCCGCCGCGAAAAGGGACCCGTATAGGCAAATCTATCCGGTGAATCGACCGATCATTATCGGTTCGGCGTTCGGCACTCATCGGGACCTCCGCGATTCCCGTGCCGGCTTCCTTTTATCCTGATTCGGCGAGGCGTCGCTTGATTCACTCGCCAGGCAGACGGTACGGCACGCTCTTGTTCACCGCTTCGTCGATGGTCTCCGGCGATACGAGGACCGTCGTTGAGACTTCAAGAGCGCCTGCCGCCGCGATGTTGAGGGCGATGGCCGCAGCGGTGGCTTCATCGGGAATCTCTGCGAGCAGGATGAGGTCGTCATCGCCCATCGCGTAGTAGAAGCCCTCCAGCTTGCCGCCCATCCCTTCCACGGTCTGCGTCAAAGCCGCCCGCCGTCCCGTGCCTCCCTCTCTGAGCAGGCCCTGAAGACCCGACCGCGTGTACCTGGTGCGGAACATGTAATTGGCCATGGTTCTACCTCCTGTCAGGTGGTGTTTATTAATTATCGGCGCTGCATCGTTGGCCGAAGATGCGGATACGGACCGAAGAAGATATCGTAGATTTGTGCCAGCAGTTCATCATTATTGTCGATGACATAACACCAGCCGCTCGATTCAGCCTTCGCCGGCCACGTGCACAGCCTAATATGGGAAACAATCGAGGTGAAGTAAAGGGTTGTATTCACTCATTCACGTCCCCTCTGTACCATCGGCCAAGTACCTCTTCCGCCGGTTTGCCCTGCGGCGTAAACCCGCGTTCCCTTTGAAGGGCCCGGCGATGCGCGCGGCGTCCTCCGAATCGCGTGCTTCCCTCGGGGAACCACTTCCAGACGTGCGTGCCGGCGAACCAGGGCTTGCGCCAGAACGTTTGAAACATCGCCTCGTAACACGTCGCCTGCAGCTCAACGTCCACGGACGCCGCCGACCGCCAGACCCAAGGCTCCACGGCCGCATCCGCGGTACTCCGGTAGCCAACTTCCGTGAAGAGCACCGGCTTGCCCACCCGCCGCTGCACTGCTTCGATCAGCTTTACATGGGGCGCCCACGCAGCCTTTAATTCGTCGAGCGTCAAGGCGGCGTCCGCGCTGTCCGCCAGCGGGAAGTAGACCTGGAGTCCGATGTAATCGAGCGCGTCCCAGAAGGGCACCTCCTCGAACTCCCGGTACCAGTTCGCCGAATAAGTGAGTTCGCCCCCGTACACCGCCCGCACGTCCGCGATCAGCCTGCGCCAGGCATCGGGGCGGTTCAACACGGCGCTGCGCAGTTCCGTCCCGATGCACAGCGCCTCCATCCCTGTGGATTCCGCAAGTTCGGCGTAATGGAGGATGAACCGCCGGTAGCTCGCCCACCATCTGTCCCATTCCTCGGGCGTCGAAAAGTCAATATTTCCCCGCCATCTCCCGTCGTTCCGGTCCCGGATCCAGACGTGCGGCTTTAGTATGGTCCGGATGCCTCGCTTCCGCGCGCGCTTGGCCGCATCCGCCAGTCCCTCGTCCGATTCCCCCCACCAGACCCGTCCCGAAGTCGCCAGGACCACCTCCGGGGCGCCGGCGCTTCGCTGCCACCCGAACGGCGTCTGGGAAATCCAGTTCACGTTCAGCGCGGCCAGGCGGTCGAACGCCGCATCCGCGGGGCGTCCCGGTCCGGCCACGAAACAGACGCCGCGATGTCTTTCCGTCAATAGCGACGCCGTGAAAGCCGGGGTCGGCGTCTCAGCCCATAACGCCCCGCTCGAGAGAGCACAACCAACAAGCACAATTGCCCGTCGCATCCGCGTCAATGCTGCGTCCCTTCTCGAGTCAATCCGTTCATGCGGGTGGTTATCCGAACCTCCGTTGTCCGACCTGGCGCATCAGACTGCCCGGACAGATCGTGCAGGACGGGTGTTGACTATGCCAATGTAAGACGTTATCTTACATCCTATGAAAACAGTACTTTCAACCAGGGGTCAGATTGTCATTCCGGCCGAGTTTCGACACCAGGACAAGCTCGAACCGGGCCAGTCGTTTGCAATAGAACGGGTGGACAGAGGCGAATATCGTCTGGTTGTTGCCGACCCCCCGAGGAACCACGGCCTGGTGGACACACTCCTCGCGTGTCCCCAAAATGGCTGGTTCGCGCCAATCGAATCGGAGTCAACTGACTCGCTCGGATGATCACCGTGATGTTTCTCGTCGACGCCAATGTACTGTCCGAGGCGACCCAGCCAGGGCCGGACCCGAGGGTGATCGAGTGGCTCGCGCGAAACGAACGCGACCTGGCCGTCGATCCCGTGATCCTGGGAGAAATCCGCTTCGGGATCCTTCTGCTGCCGCAAGGGCGTCGGCGTCGGGCGCTCGAGCGCTGGTTCGACGACGTCGCCCGTCGCATTCACTGTATCCCGTGGGATGCCGAGACCGGATTGCGCTGGGCGGAACTGCTGGCGCATCTTCGTCTTGTGGGAAAGCCGATGCCGATCAAGGACAGTTTAATTGCCGCCACCGCACTGACCCACGGACTACCTCTGGCGACCCGAAATCGTCGCAACTTCGAAGTCAGCGGCGTCAAACTCGTCGATCCGATTGCCTGAAAGGGGAGTGTGGAAATAAGGGTCTGTGGGCTGCCTCTTTAGAGAATCAAGGTCAACAGTACCGCATCCTCGTTTGATCCGGCTTCGCGTCGTCTGTTGTGGCTTAAATTCGAGAATTGAAAACAGGGGAAGGGGCGATCGCCCCTTCCCCTGCAGTTTGCCTGTCAACGCCGTGACCCCGCTCCAATCAATCCGTCCACCTCTGCTTCGTAAGCGGCACACCGCCCGATCCTCATGGAATCGTTGGTTTGAATTATCATTCCAGTGGAGCGATTTTACCAGGCGATTCGAGGCGTTGTGCCTTCTGCCACGCTTGCCGTAACTGAAGCCGTCGCAAGAGTGCCCATTCCATTACGAGACCCTGTGCGCGCGGCGGCAGGCGCCCACCCAGAACCGACGGTGTTTCTATACTGATCACTGCCTCGTCCCCACTGTACTCAGCGTGGAAATGTGCGGGCGCGTGGTCATTGAAATACATTCGAATAACGATTCCGTAAAATCGGCAGAGTTCAGGCATTTTCAACCGATACCAATGTGTCGGACATCACCTCCACAACCGATTTGCCGCTGAGCTGCAGATACAGGGCATCGGGGCAAAGTTCCAATTCCTCACCCCAAGCCACAGCGCCATGATCCTCAATTCGTACGGCTTCAAAAAAGGAGCGATCTTCCCAGGCATCGAATACGCCGCGTCCAGCCATGTGCGCCAGGTCAATTTCACCCTCGACACCGTCCGAATAGCGCAGCCAGATGTGGTAGCCTTCTCGGGCTTCCACTGCAATTGGTCGTATCATCATATATTCCAGCGAACAACCTTGTAATGGGGCTCCATTCGTTGGATGAAAAAGGGGAAGGGATCGCTGCCCCTTCCCCCTTTTCGGATTCGCATTGTACGTCCACCAGCGGAGATGGATTTCCGTTGAAGCCGTTACTGCATCAGGCTTCCGGTGTAGGAGATCCCGAACAGGAACGTGGAGCCTGCGAAAAACGTATATGGCGCTCCCAACGAGGGGTCAGCCCGGCCGAGAACGGACACGCGCGCCGCGGCTTCAAGGGCGATGCCCTGCGGCAGGCTGACGATCGCAGTCGGTATCGCATAGGTGACCCGCCGGCCCGCGCCCGAGATCCCTTCCAGCTTGAGGGCAACGTTCAACATCTCGACGGGGCTGCCACCGATCTCGACATTGTAGATCAACTCGTCGTCCGGGTTGTGGTGAATGGTTTCGTTGGTCTCTCTGAGGCGATATCCCAGGTCGATGTTGGCGTATATCGGGATGGGCCAGTAGGACTTGCCGATTTGCGCGACCAATTCAACGTCCCACTGGCCGTTGCCGGCGGACATGGCCTCGGGCGCAGCGCGGAAATCCCCGGTTGGCGCCTTGATGCCGAGCATCAGGGTGCCCACGACGGGCTCATGAACGAGGTTGACCTTGCCGAAGACACGGATATCGCCAAGTCCTGACTCCTTTGCGCGGTATCCGAACATCTCTCTGTGCCTGTTCGAAGTGAAATTTTCAAACTTCCTGTTGATCGCCCCGAACTGAACGCCGAGATCGAAGCGCTTGGTCACCCCGTAGTACACGTCGAGATACACCTCCTGCGAAGTATAATCCGCGGGAATCCCACTCGGTTCTCCATCCTTGTCGTAGTGTTCATCGGTGGCCTGGTACAGGCCGGTAATCTTGCTCCACACCTGTCCCTTTTCAAGGGTCCACGCACCCGCGTACGCGGCCTGTGGCGCAATAAGTCCGACGGTGAGGACGAGTAAGGCGACCATACGCGAGAGGGTTCTCTGGATCGTCATCTTCGCGTACGGGAACGAGATTTCAGTTGATTGGCTCAACTCCAGCTCCTTTTCGATACGTCCCCCGGCCTGCCGGACAGCGTCGGGCAGACGTAGAAGACAATCGTGAATAAAGCATCTGAACGCCGGGGGATTTTCTGCCGCCGCCACGGCCCGCGTGAAACGGCAAATTCACCTTTAATTCTACAATATTCATATCCGTACCGCAATAGGCATCTTCACCAAATGGCGGTTCACTATTGCAAAACGCGACAGCGCTGGCTGCGGACCCGTTCCGACGTCGCCCCTCACGACTCCCTTTCCCCCCTTTGGTCAATTTGGATATTCGAACTCCTCGTAATCGTCTTTCTCGATCGGATGCAGGTATAGCCTCATCTTTCGATCTCTCGTGGTTGCGAACATCACCTGGCAGGAGATGAGGTCTCCAACGTTCAGACCATGCGTCTGCAGGATGCGCCCGGGCGCGTGGACGTCGAACGAGAAATCGATCAATTCCTGAAGGGTCTTCATCCGGGCGAAGACATTTCGATAGTGCGCGAAATACATGATGCGCGCCTGGGAGTTGTAATAGTAGGGCCCGTCCCAGAATTCGGGGTCCGCCTCACGGGACGGATTCTGTAGCTTGGGATGCTGCCAGTGATTCACCTCCAGGAGCATCCCGTCCTGCGCCTCCGAAATGGCGACGTTTTCCGATTCCAGTTCCAGCCCCAGTATATTCCCTCCAGCGTCGACCGTGACCAGGTTCATCCCCTTCTGCCCGGAGAGGCGGTACTGTTCCACGAAATGCCGGACGTCGTCGCAGTCGCCGCAGTGCTGCGCCAGCAGGTGAACGACGAAGTACAGGTTCAGGTGTTCGGGGTTGGAGACGAAGTTGAACTTCCGATGCCCGGAATTGGCTCCGACCGCCAGTCCGGCGTCATTCACAGCCATCCCCAGCGTGACCTGTCGCCTGGTGCCGAACCCCATCATTCCATGAGGTTTCGTGTCCGGAAAAAATGAGACGACGGAATTGGAAACGGTTCCGGGCACCGTATCCGTGCCTCCGTCGTTGGTGGACAACATCGCCGGGCCGTCGTCTTCCAGGACGATTCCAAGCGTGGAACAGGCATCCCCGACTGGCCCCGTCCAGAGAATGTGTCCGAAGTATGCATGGTCGAAGGACGCCATTCCGGCGGCCTCGCCGAACGCCTCGATCTGATCGATCATATCCGGAAACTCACGGCGCATAAATGCCATGTTCCGTCGAAAGTAGGCGTTGTCGAAATCGTGCGGGCGGGCCTGCCAGAACTTCAGGTAGTCACGGGCGGCCTCCGGGTTCATGGAACCCTGCGCCCTGCCGATCTCCGCGGGATTTCCGCGAAATGTACGTGTCTCCATAAACACCTCCTTATCTGCACAATGCTTCGTTCAGCCAAGCTTCGGGCCCGGCCTCAGATCAATCGCATTCAAAGTTTCATGCCAGTAGGGCCGCTTCGACCGATGGCCGAATTGCTTTGGCCATGCGCAGGAATCCAAGGTCGTTCGGATGAACCCCGTCGACGGTACACGCATCCTGATCGGCATCGCCAAAGAGGGTCTCCCCATCCACAAACCAGACCCTGTCGTCTCCCCGCTTCAGGGCATTCTCATACGTCTCGCGAACGATCTCTCGCCTCGCAACCCAGCGTGACGGATTGGCATTGATCGACGGGCTCGAGACGATAACAATGGGCAATTTGGGACGTGCCTCCCTCACAATCCGGAAGAACGCTTCGTGCGTCTGCTTCAGATAGTCGGCGTTCGGCGCGTTGTGGTCGTAGTCCATTACAAACACACGCATATCCACCGTCGCGATGAGGCGGGCCATGGCTGGTTCGGCCCGGGCGCTCCCGCTGAATCCGAAGTTGATCAGCTTCGCATCCAGCCAACGGGACAGGAAATTGGGGTAGGTGTTCCCGGGACGGGACGCGCAGCCTCCGTGCGTGATCGAGGAACCGTAGAAGAGAAGCGGCTTCTCGTCCGAGAACCGCGAGGGCGGCTCGACTCTCGCGCCGGGGTCCAGCCCGAGAACGACTTGATTGACGCCGTTGTAGACCGGAAAATTCAGCGTCCACTCGCGCATTCCGCCGTCCTGTCGATCCACCAGGACCGTTTCGTATGCCCGTTCGTTCATGGGGGGTCTCGCGGCGTTTATGAACCGCTTCTCCGTCCCGGTTCCCACGTAGATGTCGAATCCGGAATTCCCGGACCGCGGCATGTGCGGCATGTCCACGACTTCCGCCAACTCCGCCCGGATGGCGATCGTACGGGAATCCGACCTGAAACGGGCCATCCCGCCCGACGTACACCAGGCCAGCCTCCGGACGGCTTCGCTCATGTCCGGCAGGGCGTCGACCGGCAGCCGGCAGAACCGTCTCTCCCGGTCCAGCCAAGGGAAGCCCGACACCTCAACAGGTGCTTCCAGGACATCCATGCAAAGCATCTCCCTGCCCTCGATTTCCACGGACTTCAGGCCAGGTCCTGCGCTGTCGGACATCGATTCTCCCTTCACGACTTCCAGACGGGCAGTTGAACGTACGAGGCGCGCCCCGCGTCGTGGTAGACGGTATTCCGCGCGATGCGCCAGTCCCTGTCGTCGGGATCGCCCGTGTTCCGGTTGATGTCATAGTTGGGAAAGTTGCTGCTGCAGATGTCCAGGCGGATGCGATGTCCGGCCCGGAACAGGTTCGCGGACGGCTGCATGTCGATTTCGACGCGGTACACCGTTCCAGGTTCCATCGGACTCGGCCGCTCGAAGCTCTCCCGGTATCGCGCCCGCAGGATGCCCTCCGAAACCGGGAAGGCGTACCCGGTCGGATCGTCCCGGCTTGGTGGATACACGTCCAGCAGCTTGAGGAAGAAATCCGTATCCGGCGCGTCCGAGGATATCCAGAGGACCCCTCTGATGTTCCCGGCGATCGACAGGTCAGCGGTCAGTGGGTCGGTTTGAAAGACCAGCACGTCGGGCCGCGAGGCGATGGGCATGCCGGGGATGCCATGGCCGGGAAGGGTCTCGATCTCGATCTGATCCCGGGGCCCCATCCCCTTGAACCACCCTTCCTTCATCGGACCGTATGGGATGATACACCGGCCGTTGCTGGATACCGTATTGCGCGGGTCGTAGGCGTAGGTCGCGGAGGCGTCTTCCTCCGACGGGGCATCGGGCGACAGGATACCGTTCTCATGAATGTAGTATGGTGTCTCGCGCGAGCCTTCCGGCGGCCAGCCATCCACGCTGAACCACTTTCCGCCGTGTTGCAGGAGCCCGTCCCTGTCGCGGCTTCCGTCGTCGCCGCCCATGCGGAACATTCGCACCGCGCTGCCAACGTCCACTGTGACATCCTCCTTGAGCCATCGATTGAACCAATGGAGGTAGAGGTGGAGAAAGTCCTTATGGAAATGAAGGCCGCCCTCCGGACCGAAGTGCACGTCTCCGCAGGACGGTTCGCAGTTGCCGTGGGTCCACGGACCCACCAGCAGGTGCTGATTCCCGCGTCCCATGCTCACCATCTTCCGGAAGCCGTCGATGATGGTGCGGGGATACCAATCGAACCAGCCCACCATCCAGAGGATGGGTATATCGGGAAACGAATCGAAATATTCGTCCATGGCGAATCCCGGCTGCCGCCAGAATTCGGAATAGTCGTTGTTATCGAAATAGAGCTGGAAGACCGCGTCCTCGTACTGAGGCACCGCGGCCAGCGGCGTCTGACCGCGCCGCCAGGGGATCCGGGACGCCCACTCCAGGAAGTTCTGCCCGTCTGCGGACATGGTCTGGATGGCTTCGGCAATCGCCGGGTCCGCCTGCGCCTCGTGGCCCGTGGCCGACATCCGGACCGCCCAGTTCAGGAGGCCGAGATGCAGTGCGCCGCCCTCGCGCATGCTGTAATGATACGCGTTGATGGGCCCTTCGAATGGGATCATCGTCGCCAGGGACGGGGGGTTCTGCGTGGCCGCGTGGAATTGCACCCACGCGTCGTAGGAACACCCGTACATTCCCACCTTCCCGTTGCACGACGGATGGTCGGCAATCCATTCGATGGTGTCGTACCCGTCTTCCGGGTCGTCCCTGAACGGGAAGAACACGCCCTCGGATCCATAGCGCCCCCGGCAGTCCTGTACGGCAGCCATATAACCATGCCGCGCGAAAAAGCTCGCCGCGGCCGAACCGCCGTTCTTGTTGTAAGGCGTCCTCTCCAGGATCGCCGGGAAGGTCCCGGTACGTCGATTCGCAACCTCACCCGGGAAGTAGAGGTCGGTGGCCAGGCGCACGCCGTCCCGCATCGGGACCATCACGTCCCTTGCCACAATAACGTCAGCCGTATGAGGCTCACCCATGGGAATTCACCTTGAGAAAAACCATTGGCCGGTGGGAGGCATCCCCGGAAGGCCGTGAGACGGAATACGTTAGAATAAAGGCGGGTAGACGGGAGACGTTAGAGGTTAGAAGAAATGCGGGGAGACGGGAGAGGGTAGACGGTAGAAGAAGCCCTTGCCAGGTAAGTTATCCCTAATTGCCTTCGGCGCGAGAGGAAATATCGCTGGGCAGGCAATCTCTCCCTTCTCTCGTCTTACGACTCTCTCCTTGTCGGCATTTTGCCCTTCGCCTTTGCTTCTGGCTGACGGCATTGTCTGTTGGTCCCGCTTCTGCTCTTCGCCTCTGTTTTTTCTCTTCCTTCTTCCTTTTTCCTTCTTCCTTTCCTTCGCGTCTCCCCGCTATTCGGCATTTTGCCCTTCGCCTTTGCTTTTAGCTGACGGCTGACGGCTGATAGCTGCTTCTGAAACCGGTAGCCGTACAGCCGGGCCGCTCCATAGAGATGGAAGCGCAGCCTGAAGCGGTCCCGCCCGATGCCGGCAAGACCATTGTCACCCCAGGTGACGCGGCGCCGCAGCCCGTCGACGTCGATATCGTTGCAGTCCCCGCATCCATATCCGGGAATGGGCTCGCAGGAATCCGCGTCCAGCACCTCGACTTCGAGCCAGTTGCGGTTGCGCCGGACGTCGCCTACGTTGACCGTCAGTTCGGTCGACCTGTCGGTCAGCGCCAGCGGGGAGGTGGTCGCGTGTCCCGGCGTTTCCCGGTCCGACGTCTCCAGACAGGTAAAGCCGTCTTCGCGAAGCGTGGCCAGGCCCATCCGCGCCATGCGCGCGCTCCCGCTCCCCATCTCATGGATGAACTCGGGGACCTCGTTTTCCGGCGGCCAGCTCGTGAACTCTTCGCCCGCCCCGCCGTAGAACAGGTAGATGGTCCCGTCCTTGACAGCCGGCTTATCCGTAATAATGAGCAACCCTCCGTCCCACTCGCCGTGAGCGCCGCGGGCGATGACCTTCTGGTGGGGTTTGACGCGATCGAAACTGAGCCCGTCGCCGCTCACCGCCAGCCGGATGTCGGCCGAATACATCCCGTAGCGGCCGTAACCGTTCGGCACGTACCAGCCGTACTCGTAGCAGATGATCCAGGCGCCGCCGTACGGCGACATCATGATGTGATGGTCTTCGTACTCGAGCCCGTCGGCGGGGGAGAGCAGGGGGTTCTCGTCAGCCCTCCGGAAGTTTTCGACGTCCGGGCCGTACGCCAGAATCTTGGCGCGCCCGAGGCCGCGGTACCGATCGGCGCGGCGCTTGATATCGGGCTTGTCGAACGGCACCATCTCCTGGAAGACGGTCTTGTACCGGCGCGAGGGATCCGGGTCCTGGTCGTCGCGGACGAGGACGCCGATGTCGGGCGGTCCGCGAAACCATTCCGGCAGGTCGATGTTAGGGCCCTCGGTCCAGTGGACCCCGTCGGGCGAGTAGTTGGCCCGGGCGCCCTTTCCGGCATAGACCTTCTGTCCGCCGAAGCTGCGCTTGATCCCCTTGAAACGCCTGTTCGGGTCCGGCTCGGTATCGTCCTTGATGATCGGACCGCGTCCGTCCAGGACGATGTTGTTCTTCCTGCTCCCGTTGTATTCGTACAGGCCCAGTTCGGGTTTGTGCCAGTTGATCCCGTCCTCGCTGACGGCGTACCCCATCGCCCACCACCTCGACGTCGCGATGTCCGATCCGGCGTACCAGGCCTTGAACAGCCCGTCTTCGTCGTCGTAGATGACCGTGGGCGAGGACCACGGCGCGCAGTGGGTGGAATCCCACTCGTGCGAGTCGCCCACGGGCAGTACGGGATTCAGCGGGTGTTTTTCCGCTTCGCACACGGTTTGCGTGACATGATGAACCGACTCGATCCCGTCCATCAGAAGGAACCCATCCGCGCTGCCGGGGTTCGTGTTCAGCCGATCCATGTTTCCTCCCGTTTCGCGGTTTCCGTCACTCCCCATACGCCATTTCCGTGGACCGTTCCTTTTCCAGCGGATACCGGTGGACGCGCAGCTTCCTGTCCCGCGACGTCATGAAGATCCCGTGGGTCGTGAACCAGCCTCCGATATTGGTTTCGGGGCTTTGCAGAATCCTGCCCGGCGCGTGCACGTCGAACGAAAAATCCGTCAGTTCGCTTACGGTGCGCATTTCTTCGAACACGTCCCGGTGGCAGGCCAGGTACTGGACCCGGTTCTGGGAGTTGTAGAACGAGGCACTCGCCCACCAGTCCGGATCGGCCTTTCGAGACGGGCGCTGGAGGTCCGGGTCCTGCCAGTGGTTGGTCTCGAGAACCATTCCGTTTTCCGGTTCCCGAAGGGCGATGTTCGCCGATTCCAGTTCGAACCCAACCATGTCGCCGGACGCGTCCACGGCCACGCCCGTGAGGCCCTTGATCCCCGAAATCCGGTACTGCCGGAGGAAATGCCTGACGTCGCCGCAGTCAGAGCAATATTGCGCGAGAAGATGCGTGGTGAAATAGAGATTGACGTGTTCGGGGTTGGCGCCCGGATTGAATTTCCGGTGACCCGACGCGCAGCCCACCAGCAGCCCCGCGTCGTTGATCGCCGTGCCGACGGTGACGCCGAACCGCTCTCCGATGCCGATCAGACCGTGCGGCCTGCCGTCCGGCAGTCCTATCAGAATCTTGTCCTTTACGAAATCCTCGACCCTGCCGATCGAACTCGTATCGTAGGTTCGCAACATCGCCGGACCGTCGTCCTCCAGCATGATCCCGAGCGCCGAACATCCGTCCAGGTCGGCAGCGGTGAAGTAGACGTGCAGGAGATACGTATGGTCGAAATCTTCGATCCCCGCGGCTTCGCCGTAGGCCTCCATCTGGGTCACCAGTTCCGGGAATTCCCGCCGCATGAAAGCCATGTTTTCGCGGAAATAGCTATCCTCGAAGTCCTGGGACTGCTTTAGCCTCTTCTCCAGCTCACGGCGGGCGTATTCGGGATCGAGCGCGCCCTGTGCCCGCCCCGCTTCAGCAGGACCTCCCGCAAAGATGTACTTTTTCACAACAGCGGCCTTTCAACGAGTGCTCCGAGTCAATTCCGACCGGATTCTTCCCTGACAGATCCTTTCATTGTTGCTACATTGTAGCTACAAAGTGGAGGCTATTAAAATGGGTAACGATAGTGTGGTCCGCGCGCGAATCGACAGTGATACCAAGGCACGGGCGACCGAGGCGCTTGAAGTCATGGGCCTTTCCGTTTCCGATGCGATCCGTCTGCTGTTGTTGCGGATAGCCGAAGAGAAACGGCTGCCATTCGCTGTGAAAGTCCCCAATTCCACGACTGTCGAGGCGATGAAGGAACTGGAAGAGGGAAAGGGCAAACGATTCCGTAATTCCCGGGAGCTACTCAGGGATCTCAGACTTCTGGATGACTGACTCCGGTTCGCGCGCTGCGCCACACCTGGTGGCAGCTGAACAATCGGCACGTCTTAAGACACGAAAAGGGCGATCACAAGGATCGCCCTAACCGTTTCAATACCTTGTTGAATGGTTGTCTTCGTTGAATTGATCGAAATTGGTCTGACAGATAGTCTATTGTGTCCAGCTATTCTATCATACTACAGTGGAATCTCAATCGGAGACTTCCAATCTTAATTTGCCATTTACTTCGATCAGCTTTCTGTTCCTTCGGATGTCCCCTGTTGCGAAGACGGGATTAAAGGCTCCAGTTGGACGATTAACTCGGGAATTTGATCGACAGTCAATGCCCACATACGCGATTGAATGATCTCGCCATATTCGTGCGCCAGAACGTTGCGCATCCCCACAATCCTCCGCCACGGAATCTCAGGGTGTGCCTTCTTGAATGGATCGGATACGCGTCTTGCCGCCTCGCCGAGGATTTCCACTTGCCGTTCTACCGCTGCCTGAACCATTCGATTCTGAAGAAACTGCTCGGATGTCAGATCTTTGACAAACTCCCTGACAGAAACGGCCGCTTCCAGCATATCCCAGAGGTAGGCGGCATCCCGGCTTTCAGGCCGCATAAATCACCTCTTTGGTGCTCAGAATGCCCTTCCGACGGAAAGGATTTCGGAGCCCCTGCTCTTCTATGAGGTCAACAGGCCGTTCGAGAATTTCCGTAATTTCCTCCTGCATCTGCACAAGGTCGAGTAAACTGTGTTCGGCGCCCGGGGTGAACGTAACCAGAAGGTCAACGTCGCTGTCCATTGCAAAGTCATCGCGAAGGACAGAGCCAAACGCAGCCAATTCAGTAATTCTCCAGCGACAACAGAAATCCTCGATCCGGGCTTGCGGCAAATCTATCCGGAGCGGCGCCATACCTACCCCAATTGGCAGCTATTTGTGAGCGATCTTTTCGGAAGAACGTATATAATATACGCACAAGTGTGTTGTATCGCTACTCGGTAGATGCGCCGCTGGTGTTCACAAATACGCGTAATAGATGACCTCTTTGCGCTCGATGTTGAAGCCCGCCTTCTCATAGGCCCGCCGGGCGCCGGCCTGCGCGTCGTTCAGGCCCGTTCTTACCTGGGCGTATTTCAGCCCCGCCTTCCGGAACCGGTCCATGACGAAGTTGTACATCATGGTCCCGATTCCCTGCCCCTGCAACCCGGCCTCGACGGCGTTCAGGCCGACGATTCCAATCCCTTTCTTCATATCCAGCAGATAGGTGATGAACGCCGCGACCTCGCCGGTTTCGCGTGACTCGACGACGAACGCCCATTCCGGGTGTTCCGCCAGGTGGCGCCCGACGCTGGCCTTGATGTTCTCCGGCCAGTTCGCATAGAGGGCGCCGAAGAGCTCCTCGCCCCAGTTCTCTTCGTGCAGCCCGAAAATCGGCTCCCACGCCTGGCGGACGATCTCGCCTATCCGGTCCAGGTCGGCTTCGGTCGCGGGGCGAATTCGGTATCGGTCGTCCATATTTCCTCGCATCGAGATAGCGTCGGACTACAGAGTATCCGGGAAACGTACGCCCAATCGCTTTGCCCACTCCTCCAGTTCCTGGCGCACATCCGGTTCCAGCGGCACGCCGTGAATCTCGCATTCCCGCCGGGTCCGCTCCATTCTCTCGCCGGGCAGCCGGATCTCATCGGACTCGCCGTCCAGGGGACTGCCCTTGAGGTCCGCGACAAAATCCGCCATCCGCGCTTCGAAATCGGCCACGGGCATAAACGCCGCGACGTCAATTGCGATGCAGCAATGGCTGACCGCGTGGGTCTTGTCCGTGCGGTCCGCCTGGTCGCGTGGCGTGATGTCGCTCAGGAAAGCGGCCCCGCCCAGCACCCCCGTCAACGCCTCAACGAGAATGGCCAAACCTGCGCCCTTATGGCCGCCGATCGGCATCGTGGTCCCGCCGCCGATGACGGCCCGTGGGTCGTCGGTGGGCCTGCCGTCCCGGTCGAAGCCCCGAATATCCCGGGGAATCCGCTTACCTTCCCGGATCCACTGCCGCATCCGGCCCCCCGAGGCGGTCATGCACGCGTCGAACAGGATGGGGAAGCCGCCGGCTGTCGGAATGCCAAACCCCATCGGCGTGTTGCCGATCACAGAGCCGCGGGCGCCGGGATATCCCATGGATCCCTTGGTGTTCGAAAACGCCATGCCGATCATGCCCGCGTTGGCCGCTTCCAGGCAATACGGTACGGCGGCGAGAAAGTGGTTGTTGCGTACGATCAGCGCGACGCCGATGCCACCCTCCCGGGCCTTGGCGATCGCAAGCCGCATCCCCTTCATGCAGCCGACGATCCCCACGCCGTGGTCGCCTTCGATAACCGCGGTCATGCCCCGGTCGCTCAGAACAGGCTGGTCCGGGTTGGCCCGGATCGTCCCATCGTCCAATCCCCGAAGATTGAAATGAACGAGCCGGAGCCCGTGGGTCGTATTACCGCGGGTCTCCTGGCAGAGGGTCGCCCCGGCGATCGTTTGCGCGTCGTCGCCGGGCACGCCGGCGGCCAGATACAGGTCGCGTACGAATGTTTCCAGGACGTCCGCCGCCACACGGGTCGAGGCCTGGCCGGGTCCGTTCATGTTCACAGCCTCCAATATCCGGTTGTCGCCGGCGTGCAACCCTTTAATCGATCTTCAACCGCACCCAACGCGTATGCGTCACGCCGCCGACCGTACACCAGAAATACGTCATCAGGTCACCGTCGTCAAGCCGGATGCCGCCAGGTTTGCCGAAAGCGATCTGCATGTGTTCGGCCAGGAAATTGTCGGTCTCCGGCTCACCGAGCGTGGCCTCGGCCCCGGCGTCGAAAACGACGATCTGGCCATCCGTATCGAACGTCTCCAGGTCGTCGCTGAGCGCCACGCGAATCCCATGCGGTTCGTGGCGGAAGTTGTAGATGGCCGCCACCCGTCCGTCTGCCAGCGCGATGGGGGAGCAGACCTGCCCGCGCAGGTTGGTTGGCCGGGGCGGCGACCAGGTCCGCCCGCCGTCTTCTGAAACGGTCCAGTGATTGGGAAGATCCTCGGAGGTACCATAGACGTGGGTCCAGAGCATGGTGTAGATTCTGCCGTCCGGCAACACCGTATTCATCTGGTCCCACCAGAGCAATGCCCCCGAAGGATCGTCGGCCACCACCGTAAACTCACCCCAGGTCCGTCCCTGGTCGGCGGAGAAGACCGCCGCGGCCTTCTGATCGGGGGGCCCCTCATATCCTTCCGGCTTCCAGGTCTCCAGTGGGTACATCCACCGGTCCGGAGCGAGTTGAAGAAGCACACCGGCGCCATTGCACGTGTATTTCACCGGCGGCAGATCCACGTGAACGACCTGAGGCGGTGACCAGGTGCGGCCCTTGTCATCCGACCGGAACAGCAGCATCTCCGGGCGTTGCAGCACCTCCGAGTTCGGATCGAACAGTTCTTCACCCTGCATCTCGAAACGCGTCGCGGTCATGACGAGCCGGCCGCCGGGCGCCTCGCTGACGTGGGGACTTCTGTAGCTCCAACCGTCTTCCGCCGGCCCGTCGCCGTGGATGCTGCCTTCGTTCATCCACGATGCGGCCCCGTCGGAGGAGCGAAGGACTTCGATATGGTTGTCCGAGGAACCCAGGCTCTCGCCCACGTGCTGGCAGGCAATCATGCTGCCATCGGACAACGGGGTGATGGCGGGCATGAACGCCCCTGTCCCGCGACGCCATGAAAGGATGCCTCCGTCAACGGTCTGTATCATCGCCACGCATCCCCGTCAGCATATTTGTCGACAAAAAGGAACTTACATGGATGGAATGGATCGACAGGATCAACCCCAAACAACCGGAAGCATGCACCTGAATCAGGATAGGAAACTATCGCCACGTCAGTTCCACGGCCAGGTATTCGGTCTGATTCGACATTCTGACGGGCATAACGACCTCGCTGCCGTTGATTTCGGAGACGGCGAGCGCGTCGGCTCCCGTGAAAATGTCGGTCAATGACAGAATCCGCGCGCCTTCTGGCGCGCGCATCACGAGATTCGTCCGGTAGGCCAGCCCCACGTAATTGAAGATGAGGCAGACAAGGCAGCCGTCGCCGATCATCGGAAACAACTCCATAGTCGGCACGTCCCGGCGGTCCCACGGCCGCAAATTCCGGTAGGCGTTGTCGGGCGGGTAGGGTGCGAGGCGGGCGACCGGTTCGTCCCGCGCCAGCCATTTCAGGATATTCCTCAGCAGGGGTATGCCGTCCGTGGGCGTCCGGACGCCGCCGTGGTCGCCGCGCGTCACGTAGCTGAACTCGGGGACCCCAGCCAGCCAGACCTGTCGGCCGCCGTTTTCCTCGTTCACCACCAGCGCCGGCCTCCCGTCGATCTCGCTCACTGTCTCCCCTTCGATTCCCGGTTCGGAAAACGCGGACTGCAGCATGACGGGGTGCGAAATGCCCTCCAGGAAAGGATGGTCCCGTCCTGCGGGCCGCATTTCCGCGCTGTCGATGGATATCCCCTGCGGCGGCGGACTCGGCCCGCTGCCCGGCCAGTCCCGGTTCGGAGTCCGCCCCACCCAGAGCAGACCGTTGCCCGATGCTGCATGCGACTGCAGTACGGCCTCCTGTTCTCGGGTCAGGCAGTGGGTATCCGGCAGAATCGCCGGCCCTTCCAGCGCCTCCCCGGCATCCGCGAGGCGACCGTCGAAGTGCCAGCGCCACGGCAGGCCCACGTGGTTCATCACGTCGGGCCAGACCGCCAGCGCCTTCCGGGCCCAGCCGGTTTCCGGATGCCCGTAGATTTCCGTCTGCGTGGGATTGATGACGGTCGCGGACGCGCAGGGTTTCGTCTTCTCGAAACAGGGAATGAGCTTCCCCGCCTCGTGGAATCCGTCCAGAAATCCGGGAAGGATGCGGGCGAGATCGTTGGAATACGGCGTAATGTTGTCCGCGCCGAGCGCGTAGGGAACCGCGCCGGCCATGAAACCGTCTCTGCTGGTCAACTCCGGCCCGCCCAGGGGCGGCCTGAAAGCCTGCGGATAGATATTCATCGAACGCCCGACCGTGGCGCCGGCCAGCGTCCGGGTCGCCTCGGTCAGGATCCGGCGCGCGGGCCGATAGGTGAAATGCGACGTATGGTTGTAGTGGTAGGGATCCGTACAGAGCACGTCCTGGGCCAGCGCGTCCTGCGAGAGATCGATCCCCGCGCGCCAGATGTTGTCGTTGAAGGATACGACCACCGGCGAATACTGAATGCCGACCAGGACGTCCGGGCGCTCCTTCCTGATCTGCTCGCGGAACCAGGCATGGACTTCGGTCCACCGCGCCATCCTGCGCTGCACCCACGCCCACCACGCATCCGAGTCCCAATCGAAGTCCGAAGGCGGCGCCGAGCCGTATTCCCTTTCGTATTCGGATACGCAGTGGTCGCAATAGCAGCCGATGTCGCCGTTTGCGAACCCGATCGCGGCTTCGTCGTTGAGGTGAATCTCCCGGAGCGCGGGCAGCCCGATCACTTTCCTCAGGAGATCGAGGTATTCCGCTTTGTTCTCCGGCTGAAACGGGCACAGCCATTTGGTGCGTACCAGGTTGTCGCTGTCCAGCGCGGTACCCGAACCGCCGACGCAAACCATGGCCCGCTCCGGATACTCGCGCAAGAACGTCTCCCGGTACTTCATATAGCCGGTGAATACGGTCATCCCCAGGCCGAATTCCTGTGCCCACGCGCCGAAGTGACCCACCTGCTCCCAGTCAAATCCCTGGCCCGTGAATTTCCGCTCGCCCGCTTTCAGTGAGACGCCGATATCCGTGAACCCCTCGCTCCGGACTCGCGCCACGTGGTCGCGGGAATAGCTCACCTTCTGGATGTTCAGAAGCGCCGTACGGCGAATCGTTCGTTTCATTCGATTTCCTCGCGACACCGGTCAGGATAATCCTTTGTGGCGCCGCACGTTGAGAGCCTTCCATTCAAGAAGCGGCTGGGATTGGATGCGACTCTGTAGGGATCTATCGTCGGTTAATATCGACGCATCGATCTCGCCTTGTTCCAGCAGAAGATCGAGAAATGCGAGCTCGGCGTCAGTAAAGGGCAGCACCGCTGAAATCCCCAGCCGGCATTCTTTGACCAGCATCTCCCCGTAGGTCGTCGCTTCCCGGGAGCCCTGTATCGAACCCACGTGGAGCGACGGCACAAGCTGGCTGGCCAACTCTGCAACGTCCAGATCCACGTCCGCGACCGAAATCCCGCGCCAGTCTTTACGGTCCATGGCGCCATAGACGACGAAAGCGATTCTGAGTCGATTGCGGTCGAGATCTTCCATGGAGAAGATCAGACGGCTGTCGAACAGGTCCCTCGCCCTGCGGCGCGCCAGCAGCGCGGAGAGCTTCCCTGCCGCGAGCTCATGAATGTCCATCACGGGGATGTCCGTGACCTGCCAGCTTCCAAGCGATCGGGAATCCATCTTGGTAATGGGCCACAAGGGAACGCGGTACATGAAGTTGATATCCACGTCGAGATTGCCGCTCACCCCGGATGCGCTCTGATAGCGGAGCAACCATTTCCCGCCGGCGTGTTCTTCAGGCATCCGCCTGACTGTGAAATCCTCTCGACGGAACACGTCCTGTACCGCTTTTTCGATCCTGGGACGCTCCTCCAGCATGGCGTCCCGTTGCCGGGTCCCCACGTAGTTCAAATCTATGTCGACCGAAAGTCTGGGGACGTCGAAGACGAAGAGGTTCAAAGCCGTCCCGCCCTTGAGGACCAGCTTACCCTTGAGGAAGGGGTGACTGTGCAAGGCCTCGAGCAGTTCGAGCAGTCGGACCGCCTTTTCCAGCATGTCGGCTCGAAATTTCGTCGCTTCGGCTTCGGCGGCCAGCTTCTCGGGGGAGATTCTCAAAGGACCTCCGCCCACGACCGTTCCATTACGTCATCCGGTACCACCAGGTTCCAGTTCGCCACGAGGCATCCGGATCTCCGTCTGGCGCGGTCCAGGTAATGGGGCTGAAGGGGGCGCCGGTCACGAAGCGGCCTTAGATGACGCTCGTCGATCATCAAGGCGTCACGATGCTGATCCAGGAAGAAGCCCACCTTCGCGATTGTCGTCGCATTCCCAAGCAGGAGCGCATACGCCACGACCTGGTCGACGTTGAAGAATTCCACCGATTCCAACGACCGCCAGATTTCCTCCCAGCCTCCCGCCAGGTCCGGACGATGCAGCACGTCCACGAGCGTCCGCTCCAAACTCGTGGCACGCATCGCAACACCCAAACGTTCCGTGTTCAGAACGCCAAAGTGCTCCGCACCCTGGCGGAGAAGCGCTTCGGGAAACCTGACGCCCCGGTAGACTTGAGACCGAAACACAAGCGTATCCACCGGACGGGATGCGGAATAAACCAGGTGGCGCCAGACCGAATACGCCCGACCATAAAACTCAAGCGCCGTGTGATGTGATACGACAGCATCGCCTGTCAGTCTGGCGGCGATCAGGTAGGGGTCCACCGGGTAGGAATCGGGGTCAGCTCCCGGCGGTATGACCGCGTACAGACCGCGCCGCACTCGAATGACCCGGCCGGTTTTCCGGTAATAGGCCAGAAACGCTTCCTTTCCTCTTGTCCCGCCCCCCCCTCGGCGGGCGAGGTGCGTGGCTAGCGTCTCTCCGGTGAAGACCGGATGCAGGCGAAGAAACGCCTCGTGTTTTACGACGGGCATACTTGACTTTCTGTCCCGTTTCCCGGGGTTTTGTTATGGACTTACCGATTTCTAAACCGGCCTATTTGATACTGTAACACAAATCCCATAAATATTATATGGATTTTTCGATGAATTGTCAATTTTGACATTCCCGAATTCGGCAACTGTGTCCCGCGAATCGATCGTTTCATCCGCCGTGATCGCAACTATCGTCCCGCGGTCTCCATGCGAAGGGTACGCGGCGTTTCGGCGACCAGATCCAGGGACACGGCCCGCTGGGACCGTCCCTCCAGCACAACCTCGCGGATTTCCAGAGGCTGACCCGTTTCGGCAACGCGGACCCCGGTCACGCGATCGGGCAGCAGCAGCGTGAGGCCCTGGAGGTCGCCAGGGGAAGCCATCGTCAGAAAGACGGCCTTGCCGTCCTCCCGCCGCCCCTCGAGGCGCACGTCGGCCCTGGCCCGGGAGAATCGCGACCACCGCTCCTGGTTCTCGAACCGGCATCCCGCCGCCCGTGCGCCGTCGAGGCCCATCTCCAGCGACCGGCGGGACGCCCCGGGACGGTCCTGGGGCATGGCGACGTAGCTCGGGTGAAAGTTGGCGATCTGCACCCCGTGCCAGCGATTCGCCGCGTCGTCGGCGAACCGGGTGAGTTCCTTGCCGTACGCTTCCGCCGAAAGGCCCACCCTTCCGGTGGACTTGGGATCCGAAGCGTCCCGTTCCCCCAGCGTCTGACTCTCGTCCCACTGCGCCGGCATGTGCCACAGGTCGAGGACCCCCACACCGTGTTGAAAATAGCGAAGAGGCAGCGCGGTCGAAATCATATACGGCCCGTAGCGCTCATCGTGCCGCATCCGCGGATCGTGGGAGACGAAGTGGGTGGGTGTGTACCAGCCGAGGTCGACCACAATCTCCGCCATCGGTTGCCCCGACCACTGGCAGCCGTGAATGCAGATCGAGTCCATCTCCAGACCGGTGTCGCGGAAGAAGCTGTCGCGGTGCGCCTCGAGGTTGGCGCGGATATCGGGAAGCGCGTTTTCGTTCAGGTCCTGCGCGGTTCGCGACCGACGGACCTTCTGTCCCGAGATCTCGACGACGGGCCTGGTGACGTCATCCAGATTGGCTTCGATGGTGATGCCGTGCCCCCGTTCGTGCCAGTCTCTCATCAAATCACCGCCGTACCGGCTTACGGGGGGTCTGTTGAATGTCAGTAAGGCGTCGTACTCCTCGACGACTTCCACCTCCACGTCGGCGCCGGCTTATCCGCAGCCGTCGCCCTTCACGAACCAGAGCGCGGGGGCGGCGTCGGGAAAGTGCCAGAGTCGTGGAAGACCCGTATCGGCCAGAGATTCCAGAACAAGCGTCCTGAGGATATCCTGATGCAGATCGCACACCGGCACGTCCCGGGGCAGCTTGTCGGAGAGGTCGAAGAATCCGTAGATGTGCCGGGGCCCCGTGAGCGGCCCCATATCCTTCGCCGGCCGTTCCCGCACGTCGCCCGTACCGTGACGCAGCGTGGCCACGGTTCGGCAGAGGTCGTAGCCGTAAATCCAGGCCGTTCCACTTCCCACGCGGGCGGAAACGAGTCCGGATCCGCATCGCTCTCCGTCATCGGCCCGAAGCGCCGCCGTTTCCTGTCCCCCGCGAAGGGGGCGGGCGGTGTCGTCCGGGCACAGCAACCTCACGTCGCCGTGTTCCCAGCCGTTCAGCGCGGTTACGGCCACGTGGGCATCGGTAACGGCATCCGAGACCGAGACGCCGAACGCTGTCGCGACGGCGGGGTCGGGCGCGGTCGAGATCAGCGTCACGCCCGCGGCGACAGCCCTCGCCAAGCGTTCCGCGGTCGTATGGCCGAAGCCGGTGCCAGCGAGAACGACCAGCCTCACGCCGGGAGACACACCGTCAAATCCCGATGCGGGGCGCTCTTCGAGCCACGGAAAGCCCTCACATCGGAGTACCTCGGCGCACAGACCTTCCGACGGGTCGTTGTCCGCGCGCAATATCAGGATGGGTTGTTCCATGCAGGTACCGTTTCTACTTTACAAGTGAAATCATTATTGATACCATATTAAAGGGCAAGCACCCATGTCCGCCAGGTGATCAAGGCAATCGAAAAACTCGAGGAGTTAAGATGACCGACCATTACACCTACCGGATCACGTGGTCCGCGGAAGACAGCGAACACGTGGGTCTCTGCGCGGAATTCCCGTCGCTGAGCTGGCTCGCAACGTCTCCCATCGAGGCATTGTCCGGCATCCAGCGGCTCGTTCGGGAATCCGTGGACGACATGCGCGCCACTGGTGAGCCAACGCCGGCGCCATTGGCGGACCGCGTGTACAGCGGCAAATTCCTGGTGCGCCTGCCGCCGGAATCGCACCGGGCCCTCGTCATCGAAGCGGCGGAACAGGGCGTGAGCCTGAACCGGCTGGTGAGCGCGCGGCTGGCGGGCGTCTCATAATTGGTTGCGGTTGAGGAAACGAAGCCGCATCAGGCTGCATAGCCTCAATGCGAAAAAAGACAACAGTCAAATTGGCCACAAAAGGCACAAAAGACACAGAAGGGACCGGTGCCAAACGGGGTATCGAGGTCGTCCATATGGATGATATTTCCGTTCACGTCCAGCGACCTGGTGTATCCTGGTAATCCGCCTTCTAATCGCCTTGATCAACTTGCACATTTACGAACTAACGTCACCGAAAAACGACGAATCCTGGTCAGATCTTGTCGACTCCCCAGAGGTGCCCAAGCAGGAAGTTGTTGATATTCCCTCGCTGCCCGCCAATGCCGCCCAGGTGATAGGCGCCTTCCACGGGATTTGCGGTGATGTAGTCGACGATGGCGTCCCGTTCCCGGACAAGACGCTTCAAGTGCGCCTGGTCTCGCGTCCGGTGGTAGGATTCCGCGGTCCGTCTCGCGCCCATCAGCCGATCGATCAGCTCATACGCGGCATACAGCGTGCCACGCGCGTTGGCGCCCGCCAGCGCGATCCTGCCCGGCTTTACGCACAGCACATAACCGTCGTCCCGCACTTCATTCAGCGGCAGGTCGCCAATCTCCACGCTGGCCCTTGCACCCACCAGAATCCTTACAGGCGCGCAGCTCTTTTCCCCGTGATGCAGACCGATGGGCGCACCGGCGAGCTTCCCGATGTAATGCGCCAGTTCTTCCCCGGCCGTCTTTTCAGCCGGTTCGGGTTTCGCCGGTACCTCCACCGCACAACGCGCGCGGCGGTCGGCGGCCAGGATCACGGTCCTATCCATTGCCAGCTTCCACTTCCCACGTGTACGAGGCTGACCCGTTGCCATTTTCCACGCGGCAGGTTACCGAATGTCTTCCCGCCCTGTCCGCGACGAATCGCAATGATCCGCCGTTTCCGGGTATTGCCCTGCCATTGGACGTCCACGAAAACCGGAGGTCCGGATCGTCGACTTCGTCGGCCGCCAATTCCGCGCACCCGACGTGGCGATACACCCCGTCGGCGTCCCGCTGGCGCGAGCCGTCCGGCGCGACCCAGCCGTCGTCCATGTCCCGCGCGGAATAGTACATCAGGTATCTGCCCGGCAACTTCAAGACGTGCGGGGTGGACGTGTACCGGCCGTCGAACGCTTCCCTTCGCGGGTTCGGGGGAAAGGTCGGCACGTCGTTCTGATAGTACCAGGTGCCGCCGTCACGGGTCCTCCCGAACGAGATATCAAAGAGTCCGCCCGCCCGGTGACCGCCGAACCACATTGCGAGTTCGTCCCGATCGCGCATCACGAAGGGGTACACGCACGAGCGATAGATCCCGCCGTACCGCACCGCGTCGCCTTCGTGTTCCCAGTGCAGACCGTCCCCGGACCGGGCGGAAATGATGTTTTCGGTCATCTTCAGGTCCGGCGTCTCGGTCGATGGCGCGTTCACCCACATCCTGTATGTCCCGTCGTCCAGTTTCAGGACACACGGCCGCCGCCCGGTACGAAACACCGGCTCCGGGTGGAACGTCCATGAAATCCCGTCGGGACTCTCGCCGTACCCCACCCGCTGGTTCAACCACGGGCGTCCCTCAGTGTCGATTTCATCGACGGCGGTAAACCACATCCTGTAAATCTTCGTCTCGAGGTCGTACAGCACGTACGGCGTCTGGAATCGCCAGCCCCACGGAATCGCGTCGTCGGTGGCGATCGGATTATCCGGCCGCGGGTCCCAGCGCAGCCCGTCCCTCGACGTGGCGTACCCGAGATGGATGTACGAAGGGTTTCGCGCGTGGTCGGAACTGCCCACGTACCACATCTTGAATATGCCGTCCACCCTCAGCACACAGGGCATGTAGAGGATCACCCGGCACCAGTTCTGTCGGGTCGTGGCTGCCGACAGGAGTGGCTCGGGCAGTCGCTGCCAGGGCTGTGCTTTCGGGAGGCATTGACAGGGCTCTATCTCGAGACGAAGGTCGACGGTCTCACCGGCCTTGACCGAAATCGTCCGCCCCGTCGGCTCGACGCCGCAGATGCGGGGCACATACCAGGCCGGGACCTCGGGAACTCGCGCCGCCATTTCATCATCCTTCCGTTGCGAGAAGAGAGTGAAGAGGAGTGAGGAACGAGAAGTGAGGAAAGAGAGAAAGTCTACAGCGCTGGGAAGGCCGGGGCGCTTTCTCCACTCTCCCCTCAACAATTACCCCTGCGCTCATTCCCCCCGAGGTCGGTACCTCGGCGTAAACGCCCGTCCATAGAACAGCGGCATCAACTCATGCGGTACCTGGTCGGTCTGCCCCAGCGACGCCATCTGGCCGAACTCGTAGTCGGAATGGACCAGCCGCGAAAGCATGATAAGCCGTTCCTTATCCGTCTCGATGTTGATGGTGCGGTGCATCAGCGGACCGTCGGCGAACAGCAGCGCAGACCCCCGCCTGGCCGTGGTCTGATGGAAGAACTCGGAATCCGGATGGTCCGTGATATACTGCTTCAAATCGTCGTACGAGAGGTCGAGTCTGTGACTTCCCGCGAAGATCCCGGTTCCGCCGTCGCCCGGGCCCACGTCTGTGAGATAGAGGATCAAACCGAGGATCTGCGTATGGAACCAGCCATTCTTGCGGACCGCCCGGTCCTTGTGTCGCGTGACCCCGCCGTGCCATCCCAGGACCGGGGTATCGGAACGCCGGTTGAAGCGGACGGCGACCTGATGGAACCGGAACGTCCCGCCCAGCAGTTCGGTCGCGATCCCCAGGACGCGCGGCCTGGTCAGCACTGACAGGTAGACGGGGTCCAGCCCCAGCACGTTCTCAATCTCAAGACGTTCCAGGTGAAGCTCGCCCGAAGCGGTCCTTCTCCGGTTCGCCCGCCAGATCGCCCCGTTCCTGAAGTCCTCGTATTTTCTGGGCGGCGGAGGCGGCGTGATCTCGTTGTCGCCGGCCGCGTCCAGGATTTCCGCCTTCAATTTGCTGGCTGACGCTTCTATGGACTGCAACTCCGGCTCGGTAAACAGGTCTTCGACGATGGTGTACCCGAAGAGCTCGAATCGCATCCGCTGTTCCAGCGTCAGGGCAGGGAATGGATAGTCGAATTCCGTTTGCGGCACATCCGAGAATCCGAACCCGGGATTCGGCGCGGAATATCTGGTTTTCGTCGCTATCTCGGCCATCTCGATGCACCTCCAAAGACAATCTGTCCGTTTCGACAGGCTCAACGAACCTTATTGAACCCCTGGCTGTACCTCGAACTGAACCCACGGCCGTAACTCGAACTGCCAGTTCGAGCTACCTGATCAAGCAGCCTCATTCCCGAGTCAATCCCCTGCCCGCACCCAGTGCCGGAAAAGGGGCTTCACCTTTTCGGGCATCGAATCATAGACTTCCTGCGGAACAGGCGGGACCTCTGGCGCATTGAGTCCGGTGGCCTCCAGCATCCGCTCGCGCGCTTCGGAGCCGGGCATCAGGACACCGGTATCGAGCCACCAGGGCGCGTAGCGAATGACGACCGACACGCGCGGCTCGTCGGAACGGTTGGGGGCCGTGGCGTGCCACAGCCGGCTGTCCAGCATCAGCACGCTTCCCGCTTCGCCTTCCGCGTTGCATTCGCCGGGAATGGCGCCGAGCGGGTCGAATCCGTTTCCCCCGCTTGGATTGTTGTTCGAACGGTGGCTGCCGGGAAGAATGAGGGTTCCTCCGTTTTTCGCACTGAAGGGGGAGAGCATCCATAGCGTGGTGAGGTGCATCACCGCGTCGGGATAGGGCGCGGAGATATGTCCGGCGTTGTTCTGGTTGAAGGGCCAGTCGGCGTGCCACGCGCCGCGCGGATTACCCGGGAAATTCACCGTTGCGGTTGTGAAGGAGATCCGGACGTGTTCGCCCAGCATTCCCTCGACGACGCCCATGACCCCGGAATCCGCCACATAGGGCGCGAAAGACTGCTCCCGGGCGACGAAACCGGAGACGTGGCCGATGCCCTTGTCGTCGAGCGTTTCGGCATTCGCGTGCCGGTGGACGGCATCCATGACGCTCTCTCTCACCGCGGTGACCCGGTCATTGGGCACAACGTCCTTCACGACACACCAGCCGTTGACGCGCATCTGGTCCAGTTCGCTTTGCATCCGATTGGCTCCAGAATCCATAAACGTAGCGTCTCCGTTAGATTTGACGGCACGCAAGCCGCCCGTCCCCGTGCTCACGGCTGCAGGATCCAGATCCCGCCCACTTTGCCCGTGATGCTGTCGATGACGATCCACATCCCAAGGCAGACCGCCTCCCCGAGGATGATCCCGACAAAGAACAGCCGGGTCAGCCTGTACAGGTTGGCGCCTCCGAACCGCAGCACGAGCGACTTGATTCCCCAGGCGAGAAACACGCTGAAGAAGTAGTTGTGCGTATAGGCGATCGTGCTCACGGGCAGCGCAACCGGGTGCAGCGGCCACGACGGCAGCCGGGAGCGGAGCGCCATCATCAACACCACGACACCCACGCCCAGACCCGTATACAAGAAGCCGGGATAGAAGATGGGCGAGGGTGAGAGCAGCCTGCGACCGATGTATTCGTCGAACGGCAGCGCGCAGTCGTTCACGTCCCGGAACCAGTAGTCCAGGTTGCGGCCGCCGTGTTCATATCCCAGCTGGAGCGTGGTATAGCTCGCCGCGATCAGGCCGGCGGCCAGCGCGGCGCCCATCGCCAGCACGAGACCCCGCTTGCGTCCGATCTCCCGTGCGAGTCTCAGCGCGCCCGAGGCCCTCGGCATGAGCGTATTCAACCGGGTCATCGTCCAGGCGAAGCTGACGCCGAGAGACGTCAGCCCCGTGGGGCTGAACGCCGCGGAGCCCACGGCGCACACCACGAACTCAGACGGATTCAGCGGAGAATAGGTCACGGAATATCCGGTCTCGCTCACGATGCGGGCGAGCACCAGAAAGACGACGAAACTGAAGAAGCCCAGCAGCAGGACGAGATGGGGAGCAATGCCCGCCTGGTAGAGCCAGCATCCGAGATAGAGTGTCCCCGCAACGATCCCGGCCACCGCGGACCGGTAGGGGATCACCTCGTCCGAATCGTCCAGGCGCGAGGGGCGGCCCATTGCCCTCGCCCACACCTCGCGCAGGTGCCCCCGCGCGATCCACAGACTGTAGCCCGCCAGGCCGAGCATGTATCCCATGCCCATCATTGCCAGGAATTCGGATCCCTGGGAACTGTGCCGGCCTACGACCCCCGAGACCCCGTATGTCTCCGCCCCGACAACGGCCAGAACGCCGCTGATGCACTTCGCGATGACGTTGAACAGCCAGATGCTCAGACTCACGTCCGTATTCACGAAATACGAGTACCCAAGGATCGCGAAATGCAGGCCGATATGCAAGGGAATCGCCCGGCGGAAGATCCAGAGAACCGTTCGCAGCTGAATCCGCGGAAGCGAATAGTAGTACCTCTGAAGCCCGTTCAACAATCCGATCAGGAACGGTACTGCGAACCCGCCCCACATCATCCTGCTGCGGAACAGGGGCCCGACCGTCCGCACCCCCATCATGCTCATCTCCAACGGCACCTGCATGATTGGGAACGCGAAGCGCTCGTGCTCCTCCCACTGCTTTCTCATGAGAACCGCCAGGCAGACGAGCACGACGTAGAGCACGACCAGAAACGACCCCCAGCTCCACAAGGGAACCACCCACGACCACCATGGCACCGGGTCGCCGGCGGGAAGGCCGTCGTACAGCCCCCGTACCGCTTCCGTATCCAGGATCGACAGCCACGGCAGGGCATTGGGCAACACGGCTTCCAGGTGCCGCATTTCCGGCGAGGCGTAGTAGGTGACGCCCGTCATGAAGCCCAGCAGGGCCTTGGTCATCTTCCATGACGGCATCAGAAACATCAACATGACGTAGACGGCCAGCAACTCGCCCCGCCCCAGTGAGAAGCGGCGCTTCAGGGCTCCCGCCAGCGGGTTGAGTACCAGCACGAGTACAAAAAAAACGAACAGCACGCCCCGGTCCATATGGTAATTGCCCATGAAGGGCCCCTGGACGACCATCCGGTTGTAGGTCAACGCAACGCCCATGAACGCGCAAAGACCCAGTCCGATCAGGAACGCGCGAAGGGTCAGACCGTCTTCCGAAGGTTCCGGCTGACTCTCCGATTGCGCGTGTTGCTGTGGGTCTTTCGCTCGAGCGCTTTCCACTCGTCCTCCTCTTCAAGCCCGACATTTCAAGTCCTGCCGCACTCGGCCACGCCGATGTGGCGGTAGATTCCGGCCCTGTCCATGCCAAGCGTGTCGGCGCCCGTCCTGTAGAGGGTACCCCAGTCTCGGGCGGAGTAGTACATCAGATAGCGGTCCCCGCCGTCGACGACGCACGGCGTGGAGGTATACCGCCCGTCGTAGTCATTGGGATCCCGCGTCGCGGGCAGGGCAGGTGTGTCGTGGTGGTGGGTCCAGGCAAGGCCATCGGACGACGTGGAGCAGTAGATCTCAAACACGGGGCGGACCAGCGGCGATTCGGACCCCGCGTCGATCACGACTTCGCCGCCGGCGGGCCAGGCGCCGTACCACATGATGTATCCCTCGCCGTCGCGCATGACGAATGGATAGACCGTTCCCCTGAGTTTCTCGTTGAAGCTCACGGCGGGTTCGGGGTCGCGCGTCCAACGGAGGCCGTCCGTGGATTCGAAGCGATAGATGTGATGTACCAGGTCGTCGAAGCATCCGTCGGGCGTTGGGGATGAGTTCATCCACATCCGGTAGGCGCCCGGACCGTCCTTGATCACGCACGGACGTCGCCCGCTGTGATAGATCGGCTCCGGATGTACGTCCCATTTCAGCCCGTCGAGGCTGGTGGCATAACCGAGTTGCTGCTCGAAGCTCACGAGCCAGGTTGGACCGCCCCGGACAACGGAGGACATGATGAACCACATCTTGAACAGCCCCTCGTCCGCGTCGAAGATCACGTGGGGCGTCTGCCAGGCGTCGCAGGCCGGCAGATCGTCGCGGGTGAGGATGGGGTTGTCCGGGTGCTCGTTCCAGTGGATTCCGTCGTCCGATTCGGCGAAGCCCACGACCGAATCGTCTGTACGGGTAGCGGTGCCGTGAGCGATGTACCACATCATGTACCTGTCCGCGACGCGGAGCACCGTCGGGTTGTAGAGTTCAACCCGGCACCAGTCCTGGCGGGTGGTCAGCGCGGACAGAATCGGTTTTTCGCGACGACGCCACTTTGCAAGATGAAGGGACATATATTCGACCTCAATTCGAAAAAAGACAGCAGGCAAATTTACCACAAAAAGCACAAAAGGTACAAAGGGTTGCAGCGCGAAAGCGGGGTATGGAGGTCGTTCATAAGGATGAAATTTCCGTTCACGTCCAGTGGTCTCAAGTGTCCAGAAACTTTCACATCAATTCGCCTCTGTTCTTCTGCATATTTTCGACATTCAGGTCCCAGAATAATCGCAGATCACGGTCAATCCACTAAAATCCCGTCAGGGACGTGGAAAGTTCCTCGAGCGAAACGGACTGTTTCCGCAGGGGGCGCGAGTCCATCGTGCACGCGGTTTCGCGATAGCCGGAGCCGCTGACGATTGCGACGACGACGTCTTCCAGATGGACCTGCCCAGAGTCCATCAGACGGGTTGTTCCAGCCAGGCAGGCGCCCGTCGACGGCTCCACGAACAGTCCTTCCCGCCGGCCGCAGGCTTCCTGGGCCGAAAGGGCTTCCTCGTCCGTGACGGAAACAAAGAACCCGTTCGACGAACGTATGGTCCCCAAGGCTTCCATGCCGTCGGGGGGGTAGCTGTGGGCGAGTTTCACCAGAATCGAAGGCGGCAGGTTGTCATAAGGCAGCGCCAGCACGTCTTCCCACCGGTTCAATCCGCGTTCGAAGGCCACCTCCAGCGCGTTGTAATCCGCGGGTACCACGCCGATCATCCTGGGAACGGAGTCGATGAGTCCGAGCGCCCGGCAGTCTCGGAATCCCCGCCAGACCCCCGAGACTGTACCGCCGCCACCCACGGGAACCACCACCCAGTCCGGCGCTTTGCCAAGTTCCTCCACGATCTCGAAGGCGATGGTCTTGTTTCCCTCGGCCTGGTACGGATTGGAATTCCGGCTGGTCGTGCTCAGATAGAGTCCCTGTTCACGGCAGACGTCGATCACACCGTGTACGATCGGATCGATCGGCGCCTTCACCTCGACAAGCGCCGCACCCAGGCCGAACATGGGGTAGAGCCGCTCCGGCGGCGTTCCTTCCGTCATGACCACGACGCTGCGCAACCCCGCCCGCGCGGCAAGCGCGGCGTTCGAGATGCCTGCGCTGCCCGTCGATACGATCACGGACACATCCGCGCCGATGGCCTTCGCATGCGTGATCGCGACCGAGAGCGAACGGTCCTTGTGGGATCCGGTGGGGTTGCGGGTCTCGTCCTTCAGATAGACCCGATGTTCCTCGAAACTCCGTGCCCGCAGCAGCGGGGTACCGCCTTCGCCCAGGGTTACGGCTCCATCGGGGGGGTCTACAGGAAGCAGGGGCCAGTAGCGCCACATGGTACCGTCGAAGCGGTCGTCCCATGATACGTCGTGATAGCGGTATCGAAACCCCAGGGAACCCGCGCAGATGCCGCAGTTCAAGGCGGGGGCATCCTGTTGCGCACCGCACGTCAAACAGATCTTTCGAAATCGACTCACCGTGGACCCCTAACCTTGATTCGATTCGAGATAACCGTTAAAATGACCGCAAAGTGCATGAATGCGGGGAGACGGGAGACGTAAGACGGTAGATGAGATCATTGCCGGGTATGTTAATCCTCGTTGCCTCCGGCACGAGAAGAATCCCTACAAGGCTGGAAATCTCTCCCGTCTTACGTCTTGCGTCTCACCATGTGGTGGGGCGGGGTGTGGATAAAAAGAAATGGCAATCCCTGAGGACCGCCATTTCTCTTTTACAAGATGCTTCCTGAAAACTCAGAACGCGCCGCTCAGCGTGAACCGCAGCGGGGCATCCAGATACGTGCCGAAGTCGCTGTACGCGACGTCGGCCTGCACGATCCGTCCGTTCGGCATCGAGAATTTCAATCCCGCTCCGAGCGTCCACGATTCTTCGTCGAAGTTCGCCTTATAGCCCGCCCGGAGGGCGAAGTTGTTCTGAAGCCAGAGTTCGCCGCCGAACCGGTACTGCGGGTCGGCGAAATCCGTGGCGTAGGAGTTTTCGAAGGTTACCGTGATATATGTGGGGTCGCCGGTGGCGCCGACAATCTCCATTGCCGCGGCCGTGCTGAAGGCAACCGGCATCTTTCTGACGTCCTCGATCACCTTGACGTCCTTGCCCATGTTCTCGAACGTCATGCCGAGACGCAGGCTCCTGAAACCGGTGTAGAAAAACGTGGATACGCCCACGTCCCACGCGTTCAGGCGGTCGGTATCGAGGGTCTGTTGGGTCCAGCGGAACATCGAGCCGACGGAGAGTTTGTCCGTCAGTTTCCTGGCGTAGACCACCCCCAGTGAGAGATCGCCCATATCGGGGTACCGTCCGGTCCCGGTGGGCTGGAAAATGGTCGTCTCTTCGAACTCGTGGGGGCTGAAGGTAACGACGTTAACACCCAGAACGCCGTACGCCGTGTTGTAGGCCATCCCACCCGTAAGGATGTGGTCGTTCATCAGCCACCGGGTGTACCCGAGCGTAAACGCGGCGCGTTCGATATGGGTGAGTCCCGCGGGATTCGAAAATATGGCATCGATATTGTCCGATACGGCCACGAACGCACCGCCCATACCGGCCATTCGTGCTCCATGATCGATCTTCAGAACAGGGAGGACCATCCGCGCCAACCGCCGCTGGTCCTGGGCGTCCGCCCCCCGGGGGTAGAGCAGGGCGCAGATCACCGCCGCTGTCAGTCCGATCCACAACGTCCGTTTCATCGCGTCATCTCCTTAAGTTTCAGTATGGACCTGAGAAGCTGTCTTAAAATTCCCACGCGGTCTTCGCTCGGCTGCAAAAGCGCCGGTCTGCGTTGGTCAAATCCACCCAAGAGTGGCGAGGGGCGCGCAGCCACGATACATTGGATATGGGCGGGTTTTCCGGCCTTGACCGCCGCTTTTTCGCTCGCGCTCGGGAACTCACCGGTAATTTTAAAACAACTTCCTAGCCGAGCAGAAATAGAGATCTGCCCCTACTTGATGATCATCAACGTTCCGCGCTGTGTCTGGCCCGCACTCCCCGGCATCTGGGATTCGACAATCCAGTAGTAGACGCCGGCGGGCACGTCACCGCCGCGCGAGTGGGGGATCTGGTTCCATCCGGCTTCGCCCCGGGCGGGGTCTTCGTGTTCAATCAAGGCGGCAAGCTCGCCCGCCACGGTGTAGATCCGGATCGTACACTTTTGCGGGATATTCGTAAACCGTATCAACCCCGCTGACGGATAGTTGTGGGCCCCGTCCACCTTGTGCGGATTGGGGACGACGATCACGTCCCGCGCCAGCTGGTCCGCCGAAGCGTTGGCCGGAACGAAGGGAACGCTGGTCATAATGCCGCCCGCCCACTGCTCGGGCGCGCTGTTGCCGCCCTCCATGGACGGAATCGCCATCCCGGTACCGTTCCAGTCGTCGTGGCCCGAGTCGTAGGCGGCCACGCGGTAGGTGTACTCGAAACCCGCAACGGACCTCCGGTCTTCAACCTGGTACGTGCCTCCGCTATAGTACTCCGGGTCCTTCAGCGGAATATCGGCCATCAGCTTCCAGTCGTCGATCTTGTAGTCTGATCGGTAGACCCGGTAGCCCACGATGTCCTGCGCCTCGGCGCCGGTGTAGTCCGGGTCGGTCGCGTCGTCGCCTGCGTCGGTCCACTTGACAAGGTTGAAACCGTCGACCGACGCGGTGGTTTCCGCCTTGACGTCAGGCGGGGGATCGGGCAGATCGTAGTTCCACCTGAAGGCGTCGGCCGCAGCCTTGTGGTGTTTGAGCAAATTGTTCATGGGCTTGTCCGAGAGCATATCTTCCTGCCTGCTCTGCTTGGCCCAACCCCAGATGTTCTCCTCCACCGGCGCGGCTGCCACCAGGGCAAAGACGATTCTCACCTTGTCTCCGGGGGCCATGTCGTACGGCCCGTAGGCGAAGGAAGCGACGAGCCCGTCTATCGTGGTGGGATTGTCCTTGATGAATGGCGCGGGGCTCGTCAGTTCGTTGTAGATCTGCTCGGAGCTCATGTTCTCCGAACCGGGTTCCGAAAAATCCGTTCGGTCCCTGTAGTCCCACCATTTGACCGTGTGGGGCTGGTCGGCCACCCGTGGCGAGATAAAGCTTGCATCTCCTCCGGTGTCGAAGGTAAAGGTCGAGGCATCGTTGACCGACCCGGGCGTGTAGGCCAGCGGGGCGGCGCCGATGTACTGGAAGGCCCCCATCTCGCCTTCGATTTTCGTCTGCTGGAGACAGCATTGGTGCCAACTCTGGTTCGCGCGTTCCTCACTATACGGTTTGCCGATGTCGTTTCCCGGAAGGTCGGGATTCTCACCGTCAAAGGCGTACCACATCTTGAGACCCAACGCATCTCCCGGCCCGTCGAAATTGGCCGCTTCCGTATACTTGTACCAATCGTCCAGCGCGACCGGAATGGTGCGCCGGAAGAACGAATCCCCCGCATAGTGGGCCTGACCGCACTGGGAGGCGTAAAAGCGGGTGGAGAAAATCAGGAACGTATCGTTCAGCTGCAGCCCGCCGCCGAGGTCGGCCACCCCGTCGCCGTCGGAATCTCCGGTGTTCTCGAACGTATATTCCATTATCTGGAAGTCGTCGAAGTCCGGATAGCTCCATGCGTAAGCCTTCTTGGTTACGGTGATGCCCTTCTTCGTGGTCCATTTGCTGACGATAATGCTCTCCGGAAAATTGTCCTTGTCGGCCTCCATATATTCGCTGTACCGGTAGTTGTGGATCTCCACCGGCGAAGCGGGACCCGGCGCGGGCTGGCCCGGCCACCAGTTGGCCATATCGGGACCCAGGGGCGATACCTTCCGGTAGCCGATATTGCTCTCCGGCCCCTGCGAAGGATCGTAGGCCATGGGGACCACGTCCTCCGATTCAAGCGTGGCCTTCGATTCGGAAACGTGGTAATCGCCACCGACCCGTGTCGCGATGAACTGGTTCCAGCCGGGCATGGTGCCGCACAGTTCGTTGTAGTAGACCACCCACTCGGACCGGACGCCCCAGGTCCGGGTGCCCCAGTAGTCGATGAATTCCTGCGGGTACTGCACCCAGAACCTTCCCGGATAAGACATGCCAACGGGCCGGTACCAGCTCATGGGCGTGGCGGCGCGCACACCCTGGGTGCCCGAGTTCCAGTAGATGTCCCATGCCTTCGCACGGGACTGCACCCGGAGTTCCGCGTGTACCGCGGTGCTGAACACCAGAGCCAGGAGCGCAATCCCGCTTACGATATTCCTTTTCATTTCCTTGACCTCCTCAAAGATGACCAATGAGTTCCGTCCATCCGTCTCCGGAAGGGCTCACTCACTTCAGAAGCTCAACCTGATTCCCATGTGGGTAATCCGGGGATTGCCTATGTAGCGCGAACGGTCGGAAACGTCCCCGTAATTGAGGTACGTCGCGTCGTTGGGCCTGGGCTGCTGGAGCCCCCACCACATGTAGTCCGTACCGGTGACGCCGCTGGCGTCCTGCTGGTTGAACAGGTTGAACACTTCCACGAACACGTCGGCGTTCACGTTCCCGAAGCGGAAGTGCTTCTGCAGGTTCAGGTCGGCCTCCGTATGCAAGGGCCGTCTCGCCGGCGTGTTGGCTCCGGTCAGCTTGATGTAATTGAACTTGCTGCCCGTGTAGATCCGGTAGATCAGGTTGGCATTGATGCCGCCGAACAGCGTGGCGCCCGCGTACTGCTTGCCCGGACCGTAGTCGAGCGGGGAGGAGAAGAACATCTGAAGGCTGCCCTGGCTGCGGCGACCGCGCGTGAAGATATTGCCGGTGCTGAACCAGAACTTCTGAAACCAGATGCCCTGAAGCCATTCTCTCGCTTCGTCCGTCAGGCCCTCGACTTCCCACGCCGGCTGGAGAGGCGCCGAGCCACGGGCGTTGAAGGCATTCACATTCTCCCGGACCTTTTGCAGGTTCTCTTCCGCCTTGTCTCCAAGCGTCTTGATCTCCTCCGCCGTAAGCGGAACGGGTTCCCTGCGGCCGCCCGCGACGCGCCATTCCTTGTGATACCTTCCGCTGGCGATGAAACTACGGTCGGGATAGATCAGGACGCTGGCAACCGTCTCGGCGTCGCCCAGCCAGTGGATGGCTTCCAGCCACTCCAGGTTCAATGCGGCGCGGAACGCGAAAAAGTTGCTGAAGCCTTTCCGCATGCTGAACTCGAAGCCCTTGACGTCTTCCGTGCGTTCGGAACCGTACGTGCCCCCGATGGCGCCCGTCCTGCCCGTGACAGGATCGACGGCGTCGTGCCAGATGCCGGTACTCTGCAGATGTCCGCTCTTGTAGAACGCCGCCAGAGAGAAGACGTAGTCGCTTACGAAGTTCCAGTCCGTACCCACCTCGAAACTGGTCGTGGGGTGACCGTGGTCCCAGACCGGGCTGATGACGTTGGCGCCGTAGCTTTCGTCTTTCGCGTTGAAATGACTCCACGGGACGCCGGGAATCCCGTCCGGGCCGGAAGCCGTCTCCCAATGGCTGCCGAACTGCTGCCGGAAGGAGGGGATCATCATGTATCGGCCGTAATAGAAGTGCATGCTGGACCTGGCCGTGATGGGGTGTGAGATACCCAGCCTGGGGCTCCATCCCTGTATGGTCCGCATGGGCCCGGTGGGCGCCTGGATGAACGTATCCATCGCGTTGTACCACCCCGACGTGAACGACGGCAGCAACTGCACGTCCTGACCCCACAGGCGGTCGTAGCGCAGGCCGACGTTGACGATCAGCCCCTCGAACTCCATTTTGTCCTGGACGTACGCGCCGAACTGGCTGGGCGTCACGGCTTCGCCGGGTTCGGGCTGCCCGATGTAGCGGATATCCCGCTTCGCGTCGCCGGGCGTCATGCCGGTCCACGTCCACCAGTTCTCGAACGTCATGAACTCGAAGCCGGTCTTGGCGAAGTGTCCGCGGGTCATCTGGCTTGACACGTCGGCCTTCAGACTGAATCGGTTCTGCTCGCCGACCTTGAATGCCCAGACGTCCTCCCGGCCGATGTAGAAATAACCTTCGCTGTCGGTCCTGACACCCGTGGTCTTATTCCCCACGCCGCTGGTGTCCGTCCGGCTTCCATAGCGCGATACGCTCACTTCGTAGAACGTTCTGGGGCTGATGGTGTGGGTGATCACGCCGTAGATCATGTTGTCGGTCTGCTTTTCCTCCCCCGCGATCGATCCATCGGGGATGAAGAGGTCGCGTCCCGTTCCCCGGATGACGTTCGGGAAGCTGTATCTGGACAGCCTTCCGTTGTTGAAATTCTCCGCGAAGTCGTACATCCAGCCGATTCGCAGCTTCATGTTCGACCCCGCCGGTACCGTCAGCTTTGCCGTGGTCCTCAGGTTTGCCGGCCGGGTTCGCCACGGCCCGGGAAGCACGGCGGCGTCACGCAGGTGCCGGGCGCTGGCGAAGAAAGACGAGTTCCCGAACAGGGGACCGCTAAGAAACCCATCCAGGTAGTGGCCCCGCCAGTCCGTGTAGTTCGTTCGCGGGTGGACGAGATTCCCCGTCTCGGGGTCCACCTCGGACGTCCACGCCGGATCGTTCCACTTCGCGTTTCCACGCAGTTCCGGCGCCTCGTAGACATTCTCGCCCCAGTGCTTCTTGCCGGCAGGGGTGAGACGATATTCCGCCTCGCCGTGATATTGCGCGCCGCCGTCGCGCGTGACGATCTGGATGACGCCTGCCTGCGCGTTTCCGTACTCGGCGTTCATACCGCCCGTGATGACCGAGACCTCCTGCACCGCCTTGAGGTTGACGCCGTACCACTGTCTCTCGCCGCCGTCGCCCCATCCGCCGCCGATGCCTCGCCCGTCTCTGCCGGAAACAGGAACGCCGTCGACGTAGACGACGTTGTGGCTGGCCACCCAGCCCCGGATCGCGCCGCTGCCGTCAACGGCATAGCCCGGCTCCAGTTCCAGGACCTCGGTGACGTTTCTCAGAATGGGCGTTCGTTCGATCTCCTCGGCGGTCACGACGTAACGGCTGTCCGTCTTGTCGGGATCGACAGGCGGTCTCTCGGCGACCACCACCATCTCTTCCAGTTCCAATTCGGTTTCACGAAGCTGAAAGTCAATCGTCGTGGTGAAGTCCACCCGTACGCCTACCTGCTCTTTGACTACCGAGTGATACCCCACCATCGAGGCCGTCAATTTGTACTGGCCGGGCGTTACGGAGACGATCACGTAGAATCCGTCCGCATCGGTCGTTCCGCCCAGCCGGGCTTCCTCAATCGCCACACTCGCGCCCGGCAGGGGTTCCCCCTGCTCGTCCGTCACGCGGCCGACGATCTTGCCGGTTGTCGCGGCCATTACCGCATTGGCGGCAAAGAACACGGTACACAAAACGACCACAGCGCCCGTCAAAAACCTGAGCCTGCTCATGGTTCCTCCTTTTCGCGGCGTCTGTTTCACTTGCAAGACATTCCAACTGAGATCCAACGGGCTACCTCTTTAATGTCACCCCTGCGTTGTTATTTCTTGAAGTAGAACCGGATGCCCCCGCGCGCATTCAGGAACTGCATCGGAAACGTCTGGCCTTCGAGACCCCACGCCTCCATCGGTCTTAACTCGCCCAGCAGGAGATTGTACCGCGCGCGCACATCCAGCGAAATGTTATCGAACACGAACGCCTCCACACCCAGGCCCACGTTGGCGCCCAGCGCCGTGCGCGAATCGCTGAACGGCTCAATCACCAGTTCCTTGTCTAAAGGCGCCTCGCGCTGCCCCGGAAAGATCAGGCCGCTTACGTCCGTCTTGTAGTCGTAGAAGCCCGCGCCCACGGTCACGTAGGTGGAATACTTCTCCTTGGCAAGGATGCCTCCGCCTCCTCGTCTGACCACTGCGTTCACCAGAAAGCTGCTGATACGCATCTCGCTCGCAGCATCAGGTGACTTATAGTCTCTGCCGTCTATGGGCCAGGTAAACGGGGTGTCTTCCAGTGCTCCGTTCTCGAATATGGACCGGTGAAACTCCATCTCCACGCTGGTCCTCGGACTCATCACGTAGGTGAACACCACGCCTGCCTGCCCCCGGCCGGTTTCATACCAATCCTTCAGCTTGAAGATCGACCGGTTGTAGTCCAGGAACGTCCCGAGCCCCCAACTTCCGGCCACACCGCCCGCGTAGACCGTTCCCGCCGAAAGCAGCAGCAGCGCCGCCGCCATACATACCAACACACCGTTACGCATATTCAACCTCCTCCAAAATTCAGATGTCACGAGCGACATCCGGAGACTCCGGTGCCATTCTGCAAAACGCACCATCAATCCTGTCGGATCATCACCTCCTTGCAGTGTTGTTGTCCGGCGCCTATGCGTAGTTGTTCGATGAAAGGGTAAATCGGGAAACATCGATCAGATCCGTATTCATTCTTATCCAGACTGCCTTAGAAGCTGTCCTAAAACCCCCAGCGGTCTTCGCCCGGCTGCAAAAGCGTCGGTCTGCGTTGGTCAAAACCACCCGTATACCCAAATATGGGCGCCTTTGACCGCCTTGACCGACACATTTTCGCGCGCGCTCGGGACTCGCCAGGAATTTTAAAACAACTTCCTACAGGCAATAATACAGTCAGGGAAGGCGGATGCGTTTTTCCCTGGTCACGTATCTCACTCAACGCGTAACGTATCCGTGGGAACGCGACGGCGTCCCGTTACAGAAATGGCTGGTTCCGTCGTTATTATCCACAAGACCGCGCGTCAGTGCGCGGACGCTGGCCATTTGTTTGTACATGATTGTGGTTGCCTTTGCGCCGTCCCGTTCGCATAAAGCGTCGACCAGGTTCCGATGCTCGGAGATCGCGATCCTCCCGAAATCTCGATTCCGGAGGCGCTCGCCGAATATGGGGATATCTATGTCGTAAGCCTTGAGCCGCAACGCCTCGGTAACGACATCCGCAAATCGCTGCAGCGTCGAGTTGTGCGTTGCCCGCAACAAAGCGCGATGAAAGCGTATTTCGTACGCCATCATGCCCTGGTCGAAGTCTCGCTCTTTGAAGTCGGCAATCGCTTTCAATTCCACCAGATCTTCATCCGTTGCGTTTTCAGCCGCAAAAGCAACGGCCGCCGTCTCGATTGAAACTCGCAACGCATAAATGTCGGCGCGGTTTGGAACAGATGGGAAAAAAGTCAGATGGCCGTTTGCTGGACTCTCGCCAACGGTAGATCTGACAAATGTGCCGCGCCCCTGCTGCCTGACAACGATGCCTTCAGCCACAAGTGCCGAAAGCGCCTCGCGGATCACCCGGCAGCTGACGCCTAGATTTGCGGCCAGTGTACGTTCGGGCGGCAGCTTATCGCCCTTCTTCAGCTTTTCAACAAATATGAATCGTTTGAGAATGGTGACGACCTGGTCTGCCAGCCGTTCTCTGGAGACCGGTTTCAGTTGGTGCGTGTTCACGTCCTGGCGAACTTCTATCATAATGATAGCAATTTATGAACGATATTAGTTTTGTCAAGTGGTTTTCAACCTAGTTGAAAAAAAATCCCGGAACGCGCCGACCCCGGACCCATTGATTCGGATGGCGACGGAGGCGCTGACAGCCTGGCTGCCTGCGGAAACCAGCAGGCAGGAATGTCTGCCCCACCTTCACACACAGCCTCCAAGCGTGAGATGAAGTCCGGATGCCGGTACAGGTGGTCATCCGTCGATGTATCCCTGCAGCAGGCGCGCCGTTTCCGACGCGACGCGAGAGGGGTCGTCGTCCTTCGAATACGGCTCGAGGACGTTGACGTAACCTGCATATCCGATGGTTTTCAGATTCGATATGAATTGCGGGATGTCGAGATGGTCCTCGTCGCACAGGTACGCCCTGCGGAATGTCGGCGTGGACCTTCGATAGTACCTGCGGATGGTCTGATCGCCCTGGTGCAGTACGCCGCCCTGTACGTTGACGATGCTCAGCAGGTCCCGCACCTGTTCCAGGGTTGCCAGGCCGTAGTCCTGCTCGGCCATGTGGATGTTCAACGGATCAACATTCAGCCCGAGATTCGGTCGGTCGACCTTGCCGATGAAATCACGGGCGCGGAGGATATCCTCGAACATGCTGTTGAAATGACAGGCGATGACAAGCGTGATTTCCTGCCGTGCGGCCAGGTCGCACCATTCACGGATCAATTCGATATCCGTGGGATACCCGATCATCAACTGGTCCAGTCCGACACGCGGCAGAAGCGCCAGTTTCTTCCGGGTCAGGTCCGCGTCGAACGAAGCCGAATCCAGCCGTCCCCAGAGCATGCTGCAGCCCAGCCCACGCCCGGCATAGAGGGCTTCAACCTCATCGAAGCGTTCGTCCCTGATGAGGTGATCGATCTGACCGTCCCTCAGGTGTACGCCCTCATAGCCCGCGTTCACCGTAAGCGCCAGGAATTCTTCCACCGTCATCGCATAGGACTGCTTCGTCATTTCAATCAGCCGACCGGACAGCGATAGCTTCATCGGGTTCTCCTTAGCAGCCCGTTGAAAAAGCCCATCCGGGCTGCGGCCGGCCCTTGCGGTCGAAATACTGCGTTGCGCGCCCTCGCCGAATCGCAGGATGGGACTCGGTTGCGCGCCTTGTCTTCGACCACAATGGCTCGGCCTCGCCTGCAGAGCGACTTTATAAACGGAGTGTTAGACGAACGGATTTCAGAATGAATTCTTCACGCGTACGGGTTTGCCGGTTTCGATGGACTCCGCGCCCGCGATGCAGGTGGCCGCGGATTTCGCGCCGTCCCGCACGTCGATCATCGGCGTCCCGTCGTTCAGAATGCAATCCACGAAGTGCGCCATCTCTTCCCCGAACGTGGGGTGCTCGGCAAGAATCGTAATCGGGAGCCGGATGAAATCCTCCAACTCTTCAATCTTGCTGAGGTACAACCTGTCGTTGATCGCGGTTCCCCTTGTGCCGTATATGGCGAGGTTCAGTTCGTATGGACGCTGGCATCCAAGAAATGCGGCCATCTTGCCCATGCATCCGTTCTCGAATCGGAAATTCATCAGGTACGCATCGTCGTGCGGAAAATCGGCGAGGACCTTGTGGTTGGAAATCGCGAATACCTCTTCGATATCTCCCACGATCCATCGCAGGAGATCGATGGGGTGGACGCCGCCGCCCATCAATCCGAAGTGCGGATTCCGGTCGTCGACCCACCAGTCCTTGATCCGTTTCCCGATATTGTGCAGGTAGTCCGCCTCGGCGTAGAAGGCTTCCCCCAGTTCTCCTTCTTCGTACATGCGTTTGATGGTCTTGCAGATGGGATTGAACCGCGCGCTCTGCCCCACCATGAACTTCAGTGAGGGTTTCGTGTCGGCCATCCGTACGATCCGCTCGCAGTCCTCCAGGGTGGTCGCCAGGGGTTTCTCGCAGATGACGTGCTTGCCGGCTTCCAGCGCCGCAACCGCCTGATCGGCGTGCGCGTAGTTGGGGCTGCACAGGGAGATTATGTCGATATCGTCACGCTCCAGCATCGACTCGTATGTCGAGGTAAACAGGTCCATGGAGCCGGGGAACAGGTCCAGCCTGCGTACACTCGGCGCCCAGGCCGCACGCACCTCGGCATCCGGGTTCTCGTCAAACGCCTTGAAATGTTCCCGGCCCGCGTGTCCGATGCCCACAATCCCAACGCCCAGTTTTTCCATTTCAGGCCCTCCGGCGCAGACCTCGGAATCAGGCCGCGATTCCGGGGCGTTTCATCTCGTTTAGATACGTCGCCGGGCTCAATTCTTGACGTCCTCCAGCAGCGCGAGAAGATTCGAGCCTTCGATGCGTGTCCGGTCCTCGGCCGTGAGGAACGGCATTTTCGAAAACAGGTCGACCGTCTGTGGAAACGTCAGACAGTCCAGGCAGGGCGAATAGTCCGACGCCCACAGCAGACGTTCAACGCCGTAGGCATCCACCAGGGCTTCCACGTACGGCCAGGCCGCGCGGTGTGGAAAGTCGTGGCCCGGATCGGTCAGCGCGTAGAAGCCGCTCAGCTTGACCCGAGACTGGGGAAATTCCGCCAGCGCCAGCACGCTGGCCATCGCGGTTCGGGCCTGCCGGGCGCTGGGCGCTGCCGCCTGTCTAGGCGGCAGGCCCAGGTGGGACAGGGCGAGGCGCAACTCCGGATGCCGCCCGAGGACCTTCTGCCAGGCGTTCCAGTCGTCGCCCTTCGAATTCACGCTCACGAGCCAACGCCTGGAAACCAGCCACTGCCAGACCTCGTCCGATATGGCGAGGAGCGCGTCCACGCGTTCGGGCCCGAAAATATAAAAGCTCACGCCCACGAATCCGGCTACCTGAAGTTCGGCCAACTCGTCCGTTGTCGGCGGTTCCGAGGGGTCGAAATAGGCCGCGGGATACACCCAGTCGTACTCAGCCACCATCTGCTTGAGAAAGCGGGTATTCTCCGCCGCCCAGGGAACGTCCGCGTACCCCACGATCAACGCGGCCTTCACCCCGTGGTCCTTCGCCAGCGATGCATAGACGACGGCTTCATCGACGGGCCGGCCCAGCCGCTTCATGAATGAATCCTGGTAGCCTCCCTCGAAAAGGTGGATATGCGCGTCGGCTCGTTCGGACATCGTTCGGTTCCTCCGTGGTTAAGAGGCACGTTTGAGTTGACTTCACGTTAGCAGGTTGGAACTCTCCTTCGTAGGGAGCCATCAGCTATCAGCCGTCAGCTTGAAGCAAAAAGCAAATAAACAGATTCAAAATTCACCTTTCCCCAAATTCCCTGCCTACGGCGTGTTCCTTTTGAAGCGACCAAAAGGAACCAAAAGTCGCCGCTGGGCGCGGGGCCTGCCTAATGCATGGCGCGAATTCCCTCATGGGACGCACCTGCTACGCTGGCCTGCCAACCCCGATGGATAACGTAAATCGGTGCGGGACGGAACAGCGCGCCCTGCTCTGGGAGTAATCCGGTATGGTATCTTATACGTAACCGGACTGGCTACCTGAGTAGGAGCGACATGGCCTGGCGCCGTTACTCCCAGAGCAGTTCAACGGCGAGGAAGTCCTGGTCGCCGGGCATATCTACCGGCAGCCGGACGATTTGCCCGTCGAAGTCCGCCGATCCCATCAGATCCTCGCCGGAATAGATATCCACCAGCGTCGTTGCCTTCGACCCTACCGGTACCCGCATCTCCAGACTGGTCTCGTAGGCCAGCCCCAGGTAGTTGAAAATCAGACACACGAGGCACCCGTCTCCCAGACTCGGAAACAGTTCCATCGTCGGCACGTCCCGGCGGTCCCAGGGACGCAGTTCTCCGTAGTCGTTTTTTGGAGGATACGGCCACAACCTCGCCGCGGGCGCTTCGGCCGACAGCCACGCCAGCGCGTTTCGCAAGATTGCCATCCCGCCCGTGGGCGTCCGTACGGCTCCGTGGTCTCCGGGTTCCACGTAGTTGAACAGGGGCGTTCCCGCCAGCCAGACCTCGCGCCGCCCGTCGCACTCGCCCGCTACGAGAGCGGGTCGCCCGTCCACTTCGGCGATCGTCTCCCCTTCGAGACCGGGTTCCAGGAACGCCGACCCCAGCATGATGGGCGCATCGATCCCCTCGAGCAGCGGGTGGCCGGAATCGACCGGCGTCAATTCCGAGAGCCCTGTCTCGTCGCCAGGCGGGGGTGGGTGCGCGCCTTCGCCGGACCAGTCGCCGGACGGCGTCCGCCCCACCCGGAGCAGCCCGTTGCCGCCGCGCGCGTGAGCTTCCAGTACGGAGCGCTGTTCGCGCGTCAGGCAGTGGATCTCCGGCAGGATGACCGGGCCGCTCAACGCCTCGCCGGCATCGGGAAGCCGCCGGTCGAAGACCCATCGCCAGGGCAGCCCCACCTGGTTCATCACGTCCGGCCAGATCGCAAGGACCTCCCGGCCCCATCTCTTGTCGGGATACCCGTAGATTTCCGTCTGCGAGGGCTTGATCAACGTGGCTGCGCTGTAGGGCCTGGTTTTTTCAAAATAGGGAATCAGCCGCGAGGCGTCCTGCAGTCCGTCGTAGTAGCCCGGGATGATCTGGCAAAGATCGAACGTGTAGGGGGAGATATTCTCCGCCCCCAGCGCAAACGGCACGGCACCCGCCATGAAACCGTCCCGGCGTGTCAACTCCAGGCTCCCCGAGGGCGGCATGAAACCCTGGGGATAGATGAACAGGGAACGTCCGACCGTCGCTCCGGCCAGGGCGCGCGTCGCCTCCGCCTGGATGCGGCGCATGGGGCGGTAGGTAAAATGGGAATAGTGAATATGGTGGTACGGGTCGGTGCACAGGACGTCCATGGCCTCCGCGTCGCGGGACAGGTCGATGCCGGACAGCCAGGGGTTTTCGTTGAAGGTCACCACCTTCGGCGAATGCTGGATGCCCACGACGACGTCCGGCCGCACCTTCTTGATTCCCTCGCGAAACCAGGCGTGAACGGCGGTCCAGGCCTCCATCCGGTGCTGCACCCACCGCCACCAGGACGGTGAAGCCCAGTCGACCTCCCTGGGTGGGGGTTCGCCGGCGTCGCGTTCGTATTCCGCGACACAGTGGTCGCAATAGCAGCCCACGTCTCCATTCGAGAACCCGATTTCGGCCTCGTCATTGAGATGGATTTCCCGAACCGCCGGCAGCCGGATCACCTTGTGAATCATGTCCACGTATTCGGACTTGTTCTCGGGCTGAAAGGGACAGAGCCACCGGGTCCTCACGATATTGTCGCTGTCCAGCGCGGCGCCGCTGCCCCCGACGCAGACGAGGCTGCGTTCCGGATGGGTCCGCAGAAACGTCTCGCGATATTTCATGTATCCGGTAAACACGATCACGCCCAGCCCGAATTCCCCCGCCCATTCCGCCAGCCGGCAGACCTTTTCCCAGACGTATCCCTGCCCGGTCATCTTGTCGTCTTCAGGCTTCAGCCCCAATCCGATGTCGGTAAATCCCTCCTCGCCGACCCACTTCACGTAGTCCCGGGAGAAGCTCGCCTCTTCAAAGTGCAGCATCGCCGTCCGTCGAATGGTCCTCTTCATCGTTTCCTCCCGGTATTAAGCAGATGTTATCTCAACGCGGACGGGTATGGCGCTGGTCCAGGCACGCCGCCCGAATTCGTCCTCCACGCACGCGAATACCCATTCCCGCATGCGGTAACCCTCAACGGCCAGGTCGACTTCGAATCGATTCGAAGGCGCCGCCGACTGAAGGCTGCGGACCCCGAACCCCTTCGACCGGATGTGACACGCCGTACACGGGCTGCATTCCACGACGACCGCGCCCCGCGCTTCGATGCGGAAATCGTGAATCTCCGGGCCCTCGCTGGCGTACGTCCGCTGCGCGCGTATACCGTCCAGAATGCCCTCCACGCCCGGTCGCCGGGCGAGTACGCCCGTCCACGTCCGCCCGGTCACGTCCGCGTCGTCCAGCACGATCGCATCGTCCACGCCGATCGCGGCCAGGCGGACGCCGGCGTTGAAGAGCATCTGCCAGAGTTCCTCCGAACGCTCCTTGCCGTTGATCTGCCAGGTCAGCCGGTTGCTCACCTCCAGGCCGACCAGCCCGGACTTTGCCAGGGCATACGCTTTCTCCCAGGCGTAGTCGCTCCAGGCGGGGTGCGCCAGCACGGCCAGTCCGCCCTGCGCCCCGGTGTCCCGGACCAGGCGGGAGACGTCCTCCACCGTGCCGTCCAGCGGCCGGGGCAGGTGCGTGAGACCGAGGCAGATTATATGGGTCAGGTCGTCGCCGTCAGGGCAGAAGACCTCGGCTCCGGGAACGGTTACGAAGGCTTCCGTTGCTTCCGGCATCGGCGTAATGCTGAGGTAGTCCGTTGTCGCAAGGAAGTCGAATCCCATGTTCCTGTAGTGCTCGCATACTTTGGGGGAATCGCCCATCTGCGCCACGTGGGAGTGCAGGCCTCCTCGAAGCCAGCGGCCCCCGCCTTCGAACTGGTTGTCGACCTCAATCCTCAGCCGGATGGGTCGCCGCTTGTCCCGTCCGTCGATCACGAATGTCTTCATCTCTGGCTCCGTCCGTCGTCACCGGTCCGCCCGTCAATATGAGAATGCCTTCCGAAGCGGCGCCGATCGCTCCGCGTTGTCGTACCATCCCTGGGCCGCGTAATCGCTCATATGGAGATAGCATTTGATATTGACCTCCGACGCACCTTCCCGGAACGTCAGCAGCCTGCTCATTGAGATATTCTTCTTTCCGTGGTATCGGGAAATCGCCGCCACGTTGACGAAAGTCACCCCCCATTTCCGCTCCACGTGGGACCGCCCGCCGAGGGTGTCGTCCGGATTCGTGTGGGTATGCCCGCCCAGCCAGAGGTCGATCGCCCCCGGATGCGCTTCGAGGTAGGACTCGAATGCGCCGGCATCCGGTGTTCCCCCAACGAAATAGAGGTAGGACGCGCCGATGGGCGCTCCGTCTTCGAACCGGCCGTGATATCCGCCGTCCACGCCCTCCCAGGGGCCGGATGCCACTGTTGTGTTCTTCAACATATGGTGGTGCGCCGTCACAATGATCCTGTCCGGGTTCGCTTCTACTTTCTCTCGCCACCATTCAAATGTCTCCCGCGTCACCGCGCCGGCCGGGAACCCGCCTCTTTCGGCCCGGCCCACCGGCGGCCCGCCGTCGTTCCGGTCTCCCATCGCGAGAAACAGGATATTCCCGACTTGAAACGAATACCGCTCCCAGGTCCCTTCAATCGGATACGGCCGCCTGCCGGCGTGGACGTTGGAATATTCGGGATTCTCACCTGTTGGGTCCACCCATTTCCGGAACCACCACTGGCACGGCTCGTCCGGTCCGCTGGCGTCGTGGTTGCCCACGATATTGTAGAAATCCTCCCTCGGATGAAGGGTCGACGCGCGGTACTGCCGGACGACCTCTTCCCCTTCTTCGTCGTCCGGCGGCGTTTGCGATCCCGAGAGATCTCCAATGTCCAGCATGATGTCCCACTCGAACGGCGGCCCGCCCTCCGCGCCGCCCTTTTCGGCCTGCACGATCGCCTCGGCCAGGCTCCGGCGATTGCCCGCCGCCAGGTCCGTGCCCACGTGCGCGTCTCCTCCCGCCCACAGCCTGAACGTCTTTGCACGCACGTTCCGCCTCACTTCGCGGTGTAGTTCGCTGTCAGGGGGCACGCATCTCGTTTTATGGCGAGCAGCGCCAGCCTCGCCATGCCGTGCAGCAGGTCCCCCGGAACCATCTGGGACTCGTACCACTCGATACCCGCCGCGCCCCGCACGAGATCCCTATCCATATAGATCGGAATAAGCGTCCGCGCCAGATCCAGTCCCCGTTCCAGCCAGTCGGTGTTGCCGGTCAGGTCGTAGAGGTCCGCCAGCAACTCGACCGCGAGACCGGCGTCCATCGCGGGGACCGGGACGCCTTCGGGGAAGGGGGTCGTGGAATGCCAGCGCCCCGCACCGTCCGCCCAGTTCAACAGCCGTTCATCCTCCGTGATCCTGTAGATGCACAGGGCGATCAGCGCGACGTAAGCCAGCGGCCAGTTTCCATAAATGCTTCCCCAGACGGGGTTCGTGTTCAAGATTTCATTCGTCCCACGCCGGCAGGCGGACACGAAGACGCCGGCGTCCGGATCGTGGGGGGCCGACAGAAAACCTTCGATATACACGCCGGCGCGCTTCCGCATCCGGTCGATCAGCTCCGCCTGAGTTCCATCGAGCAGTTCAGCGGCTTCCAGCAGGCTGGCCGCAAGGGAAACCGTCTGCGCCGGGGTGTTCGCGTTGTGCATAGGCGCCGGCGCTTCGGGACCCCGCGTCGTGGACAGCAGCAGGCCGTCCGGGTCACGGTGAGCCCACCAGTAGTCCAGCATCGTCTCGATCTGCCTCAGAAAATCCGCGCGCGACGATTTCCGATAGGCAAACGACCAGTCCAGGATGTAGAATCCGCCGTGGCGCGGGAAATCCGAGGAGGCCGGTCCGCGTTCGAGGCGCTCTCTCCGCTCGACGTGGGCGTGACGGATATATTCTCTGGGCTCCCCGTCCTTGTAGTGGTAGTCCAGCCCTTCGGCAAACCGCTCGACGCACGGTGGGTTGAACGCATGCAGCTTTTCCCACAGCCATACGGGCGCCTGCCGCAGATGGTCGTGCAGCGTGGTGCCGGGCGCCTTATCCGGAAGGGCCAGCCGGTGGCTGTCTCCCACACGGTCCTCCTCGAGATGCCAGTACGCGTGCTCTCCCCACGGGAACAGGCCGGTAACCGTATCGGTGCAATGGGTCGCGAACCGGCGCAGGTACCGGTCGGCCGCTTCCCGGTACCCGTCGCGGTCCAGGGCGTACATGATCTTGAGCAGGTGCTGGTCGTGCATAAGATTGCTGCCGAGAAAAGCGCGGTCGCCCATGCGCTGTCCGTGGATCGGCGGGGGTAGTTTCGTTAACATGCGATGTGTTTCCAGATCCAGCATGGACGGAAACAGACCGCCGTAGGGTTTGCCCGCCTCTACCAGCACGTCGATCGAATCGCAGACCTTGTTCTGGATGGCTTCAGGCGTCATGGATCCACCTTCCCAGGTCAACAGTCGGGCATACGCACGTTCCACTCATAGCGACGGCGTCTTGAAAACCCACACCTTTTCGCGATCGGTTACCAGGTACTCGTCTTGTCCGTCTCCGTCGACGTCTCCGATGGTCGAGTTATGGCACGTCCCGAAATAACGGCCGCCGGCGGGAAATGACTCGAGACCGAATTTCTGAAACCGGTCGTGGAAGTTCTCCCTGGCTTTCAGCTTTGCGAGTTCCCTGCCCGTGGGGTCCACCCACACCACGCGATGTTCGGCGTCGGACCTGGCCGGCCACTCCAGGCGCATCAGGCTGTCCCTGCCCAGATCGGTCGCCCACGAAATGACCGAGTAATAACCCATCGTCCGGTGACGCGACAGCTCGCGGCCGCCGGCGTTGACGATCGCGGCCTCCCTTTCCTCCGGGCGGCCCATTGCCTTGTCCACAAAGGCCAGTTGAAGCCCCGGTTCGTCCTTGAAGAATCTTCCCGGCAGGATGTTCTGGCAATGATGCATCGGAACGGCGAACCGTACGGTTCCATCCGAATTGTGTACGACCGCGTCGTGCCCGTCGTGAGCGAGGGCGAATTCGAACCGCCCGTCGTCGTCGATGTCGGCAATCACGGAATCGTCCAGGTGATCGTTTTCGGACATGGGGGGATGGGACCACAGTGGGCTGCCGTCGTGGTCGAACAGGCTGAAGCCGATCAGGAGTTCGTCCAGCCCGTCGCCGTCCACGTCAGCGTAGTTGCCGCCATGCCCGGCGCCGTCGACCTCGATTTCCCAGACAACGTTGAAATTGTGGTCCAGCAGGAGGGAGGGATTCCCGTAGCCATGGGTGGCCGAGGTGGTCACGCTCTTCGTGAAGATGTGGAACCGGCCTGAGCGATCGGTCCGGACCGCGCGGGCGAAATAGAACCCGGAATGGGGCAGACTGTGCCGGCTGCACAACTCGCCCGTGGCTCCTTTGTACACCATCAGTTCAGATTTGTGGATGAGCATGATCTCGACCTGACCGTCCCCGTCCAGGTCCACCACCTGGCAGAAGTTGCTGCCGTTCCATGAAAAGGGTCGCTCGAGCGCCCACGGCTCTCCCACCTGCCAGAGAACCCGTCCCTCCCCGTCGGTAAGCGTCAGACAGAAAAGCTCCTGTTCTTCCACACCGGTCTTGTACCCTTGCACGTCCGGAAATCGCGGATCGAATGCCTCGTTGGCATGCGCGCCCGCATTCTGAACGAACAGGACTTCGTTCCTTCCATCGCCGTTGAAGTCCCGGACGGTGAATGCCGGACACCCCCATGGGCGCACGTCCCAAACAGCGACGGGATCGACGCTTTTCATTACGGATGTACTCCTCAGGACAGGGGAAAGTCGACGCGCGTGTTGCCGGCGTGGTGCGATTTCAGGATGCCCAATATGACCTCCAGCGACTTTCTCGCCTCTCTCGCGGGAGACACCGGGTCTCCGCCGTGTTCCAGCAGATGCACCAGTTCCGCCACCAGGGCGCCCTTGGAGTGCATCATGTAATGCTCCGGGACGATCTCGGAGGTCTCGAAGGTGCCGCCGCGGATCAGTCTCGCGGACGTATCGGTGGCTTCCACCCGCCCGTCCTCGCACGTCATGACGAACCGCCAGCCGGAAAACGCGGTCTTGAAGGAATTGAAGAAAGCCCTTACGCCGTTTTCGAACCTTATGTAAGCCGAGGCGTAGGGATCGCTCGCGGAGTCCTTCCCGCCGCCGCCCTGGTATTCGGTGAAATGTTCGAACCCGTCCTCCAGGTCCGCCACCAGCCAATCCGGGTCTCCGTCGGCAAGAAAGCAGACCGTATCCAGGGCGTGCGTCCCGTTGCGAAACAGCATCGAGCGCGGACCGAACATCTCGCACGCGATGGTGCGCAGCGGTCCGATCTGCCCGCTGCGGAGGATCTCGCGCGCCTTGAGGTAATGCGGGTACCACCGCCGGGAGTGGTCCACCGAAAGAACGGTCCCGTTCGCTTCGGTCGCCGCGATCATCCTGTCGGCGTCCTCGAGCGTTGTCGCAAGCGGTTTTTCGCAGAGAATCGCCGCCGTGCCGCGCTCGGCCGCGTCCACCACGATATCGGCGTGGCGGTGGTCGGAAGTCGCGACGCTCACCAGGTCGGGGTTTTCGGCTTCCAGCATCTCCCGATAATCCAGATAGTAGCGCATTTCGGGCCACACGTCCTTCCAGCTCACCCGGAAACCGTCCAGCGCCTCCTCGCGGAGGTCGCAAACAGCGGTCAGCCGTGTCTGCGGAGTACGGTAATAGGCCGAGGCGTGCGACATGGGCATGGCGCCGTATAAAGGCAGGCCCTCGGCTTCAGCAGGACGCCTGGCCCCGATTCCCGTCAGACCCACGATAACCGCGCTGTATTCACGTCCGGACATACGTATCCCCCATTGAGTCAGTTGAGACGGCCTTCAGCGAGAAAGTCGGAATGGGCTCACACCGTTATGTATTCCGACGGCGTACTCGGGACGCCGCCGGCATCCACCGCCACGACCCGGTAGGACATCCCCTTCTCCACATCGTTCAACGGCCAGCGGGTTTCGCCAACGGCACCGAGCAGATTCTCATCCGTCGCGGAGAATCCGCCGGGCTCCGGGGACCCGTGAACCCGATAGCGCACCGACGGGTTCCCGTCCGGATTCGCGGACCACAGCAATGATCGCTTTCCGCCCCGGCCCTCCACCCTGAGGTCCACCGGCAGACTCGGACCGTGGGGCACGAAGGACCGCACTTCGCTCCAGTCTCCCCACACGCCCCTTTCGTTTCGGGCCCGCACGCGCCAGTAATAGACTTCATCGGGATTCAGGAGATTCGGAAACTCCGCCTGCCATTTCGTCCCGCCCGCGTATGCGGTCCTTCCCACGTAGCGGTCGAACGCGGGGCATACGCACCATCTGAAATCCGCGTGTCGGCTGACCTGGATGTGGTAATCGTCCACATTTCCGGTACCCCCTCGCGGACGCTTCCAGCGGAATTCGAAGTCCATCCGGTCGACGTCCGACTCATCCTGAGGGTATGCCAGCCCGGGCGCGCCTGGCGGGCGGATGGATCGCTCCTCCCGCCATCCGTACGTCACCCGCACGTTTCTGCGCCCGGGGGTGTCGTCCCGGTATGCGATCGTATTCTCGCCACAGAACAGCGAAGGAAGGGACCGCGTGGCGCACTGGATATCCGTATCGAATCGGATCGCGTCCAGGCCAACCCCGTGAGGCCGGGACCCCGCCCACATGGCCACCTTGATATAGTATTGATAGCACGGCCCCATCCGCCATCCGAGGTCCTTCTCGCCGCGCCAGTCGTTCAGCGCGGGATTCAGGTACCAGTCCAGGTCCACGCTGGCGTCCAGCCGCCGTCCGATGGCGACCCACACGGACCGCCACTCCTCTCCGTCCTTGGAAAGCAGCACTTCGAGGCCGTCTTCCTGCGTGTCGCATCGACACTGGATGCCCACCCGCCCCCCGGCCATCGCGTAGGGCGACGCCACCCGCCACACCACCTCCGAAACCTCGCCCTGCTTCTCCGGATGCAGCGCAACGCGCCTGCCGGAAGTCTCCTGTGCGACATTCCTCGCCGACTCGGTTCCGTTCAGTGTGATCGGGCTGCGCAGGTCGGGCCGGTAGGCCAGCTTCCCGTTGGAATAGCGTACGGCCGGATAGAGGCGCCGCCCCCGGATCACGTTCTTTCCGACGTTGTCCCAGTAGCGGACGAGCTTCTCGCCCGGGCGCAGCCGCAACGCCATGGTCTGCGCGGGCGGGAATTCCCCCGGCGTCTGATTTATCTTTCCGGCGGGATCCATCCAGGCGCCGCCCTTGTTGGGCGGATAGACGTACTGGCCTTCCCGGAACGGCGTATAGTAATAGTCCTTCTCGGGCAGGTCCCGCCCGCACAGGCCCAGGTTGCGGTGGGAGCGGCGCAGCAGGTCGATATCCCGCGCCAGGTCCCCGGAGCCGGCAACCGTCGTGTTGTCGCGATTCAGAAAGAACACCATCAGGTCCGTATCCAGAAAATGCCAGGCCCCGTCCGCGAACGCCTCGAAGATATCGTGTCCGCAGCTGCGCCCGCGACCGTAACCGTCGATGGTCCCGCCCAGCCAGATTTCCCGGCTCGTCACGCCCATCTGTTCCGCCAGGCGCCGGCTGGTGATCGCGTTGGCCACGCAGCCTTCGAAGCCGTAGACGTTGAAGAGTCTGACCGGGTCGCTGGTCTGGTCGAACCATGACATGCCGATCCGGCTGTCGTAGAGTTCGTCGACAACGAATTTCCAAACCGCCATCATCTTGTCCCGGTCGCTCAACCGGCCGCCTCCGGCGATGCCGGCGATTTCTTCAGTCATCGTCTCCACGGACCACCAGTCCCGCCGGCCGTTGGCCACCACCCACGGGTTCTCCACGTCCGCCTCTCCCCGGTTTTCGATGACGACGTATTGGTTCGGCTCGAAGACCTGGTCGTACGGCGGCATGCTCGAATTCGGACCGGGACAGTAGACTTCAGGGCCCACGGTCACCGAATTGGATTCGTCCAGGTATCCGCCCATGGAGATCGTGAATTCCTCGCGGTTTTCCGTCAGCTCGAAACGATGTTCCTTCTGCGCGCGGGGCACGGCGACGCGAATGGGGGTTCCCTCTTTGAGGCTGTTCGATTCCGGATAAATGCTAGGCGCCCGCCATGCCGCCGCCAGGTAGTAATAGGTCCTGCCCGGCTCAAGATGTACCGTATCGTCGTACGCCTCGTCGAACGTCACCCCGATCTCTTCAAAGGGGCCGGATTCCCGCCGCGACCGGTATATCCGGGCGCCGGGGTGCCCCGCGAGATCGACACCAAACCGCACGCGGTTCATCGCAACCTGCAACACCTTCAATTCTAACATTGCCGCCCTCCGTGTCATTCTGTACGCGCGTCAGGTCGACGCGGGACCGTCGCCGCCCGTGTTCTCCCCCCTGGCGATCCGCTCGATCTGCGGCTGGAGATAAGACATCACGGCGGCGAACACGACCAGGCCCCACCCGATCGAAAGAATTAGGTGGCCGGCAACCAGCGCCCGCGCCGAAAGGGACTGAGGGATGATTTCCGAGTAGTCCCTTGCCAGAGAGGTAAAGAAAGAGAACGCAATCCAGTCGACGATACCGGATGCGCCGCCGTCGCCTGTGAACGCATCCTGACTGAAACGGCCAAGCATGCCGTAGAAGCCGGCGAACAGGACGATAAGCGTCAGGTACCCGATGGCAAAGCTGCCGATGGGCACCCACATCACCCTCAGGTACTCGGTGAGTTGCCTGTAAACCCGGAGCCGGGGCTGAATCCACACCGCGGCAGCCCGTCCGGCCAGGAACGTGCCAATCGGTACGACAATCATGAACACGATAATATAGACCGCGGCGATCGTGACGTAGCTGGCCGGTATGTCGTTGATGCGGACCTGAGAGCCGAACCTCTCGTACTCCTGAGCAACCAGGAATACAAGAGCAGTCCACACTGCCAGGGATCCCAGAATCAGCAACACGGGGGGACGGTAACGGCGTCTCGCGACGATTTGTCCGTACGAGCCCGCGATGAGTGCGGTTGGCGGCATGACCATCAGGGACGAGACCAGCCCGGAATGTCCAAGCCCGGGCAACAGGCCCAGTCCGAGAAGGACGGACATCGTCAGGGACTCGAGGACGGCGCGGCGGTATCCGCTGTGGATTGTCGGAGCAACGCCGTCGATCAGACCGACGGCGAGCGCGACGACGGGCGGTACGATGAAGAGCGTCCCATCCTGGGGGATCAAACCGGCCAGAAGCGCGGTGATCAACCCCGCCACCGAACCGATCAGGATGCCCGTGGACAGACCGGCGCGCTGTCCCATGCGCAGGCCGATGCCGATGCCGAACGCCAGCCCGGAGCCCGCTCCCATGAGGACGTCCTTGTGCACGCCGGTGATCGCGTAACCGAACGGTACGACGACGACGGCGACGCCGGCTGCGATGCGAATGCCGAGCCAGGCCAGCCGGCCGAAAGTCCGTAACGAAAGACGCCCATCTGGAAATTCAAATATCGGCACCGCAGAACGCTCCTGAATCGCCGGTCTCTTGGGTCCTGCCCCGAAAAAACCCCCAACACCACCGGACGGGCTGTGTTTGGATTTGCAGGGCAACCCTTGTGGTTGCCCACGTGGCGATGGGGATACCAGCGATTCCCGACGCAATGGCTTAACGGAAACCGCTCTTGGCTGACTGCTGACGGCTGATAGCTGACAGCCGAATTGTCATCCTCTTCAGCTACCGAATGCCTGGGAGAATGCGAGAAAATCCGCGAAGTCGACGTTTCCGTCGGCGTCCAGATCGTACCTTCCGTCGTATGAAGCGGAGTCCGACGTCAGACCGAAATGACGCGCGAACGCCAGAAAATCCCGAAAATCCACTTGCCTGTCGCCGTTGAAGTCCGCCGACCTCACCTCGGGCGGCCCGTCGAGCACGGCCCTGGCGTGAAGGATGTGCGGAATCTCCAGCCCGGGTCTGCCGATGCGGTCGAACAGCGCCCAATAGATGTCCCAGATCCGTGGGTCCCAACGGCACAGCTCGATCCAGCCCCGGATAATCTTCGCGTCTCCTTCCTGCCGATCGACCCGCGAACCGATCGACGGGTTCGAGAGCGACCCGTTCCACATCTGATCCGTCAGCGTTCTGGCGAACCGGAGCATGTCCGCCCGCGTGAAGACGACGCCCCGACGGTAGGCCTCCACGGCGAACTCCACGTCGATGTGCCCGTGGCTCGTGTCCTCCGTGCGGCTACGATCCGGCCTGCCCGCCTCCACCCAGTCCCAGTAGGCCCACGTATACGCATCGCCCGTTTCCTTCAGGGAATTCCTGAAGAACGCGGCCATCTGCGCGGCGCGCTCTTCGAACAGCGGCTCGTCCGAGACGTCTTTCAGCACAAGAAAGACGCGGCCGAGCGCGAGGTACTGGTTGTGCGGGAGGATGCGGTTGGGAAATCGTTCGGCCGAGGATTCGGTGAACCGGTAGGCCCCCATCCCCGGCGCCATCTGCACCCAATGGCGCTCCTGCTTTCTCGACACGCGTTCCTCGATCAAAACGAGGTATTCGCGGGCTTTTTCTCCGTAGCGCGCCTCCAGGCGATCGTCACTCAGGGCCAGTTCGATAAACTGTGCGATGGGGTAAAGGATCATCCCCTCGTGAACGGCGTATTCCAGGGGGCGCACCGCCCACGTCTCCACGCGAAACCTGTCTCCGATTTCGGGGATCCTGTCCAGACGAATTTCGAAACCCGGAATGCCGGGGATGTTCTGACCCAGAGAATACGGGCCGTCATAGACCACTCTTCCGCGGGTGACGTCCCGCACCACGTACCGGTTCGATGCGACCCGTTCGACGATGAACTCCGCGTCGATCGCCTCGTGGGCCTGCTGTATATTCCTGACGGTGGCCTCTAACGGCGTGATGGACGCCGTCGCCCGGTTGTGCAGCGATTCGGCCCGCATCCGCGACACGGAATACCGGTCCGTGTGCCACCCGGGGATCCCGTCGCCGTCGTGGTCGCTCATATTGGCGACCATCCGGTCGAAGTGGTCCACGACCTTGTCCAGCCACCTCGTGTTCCGGGTTACGCGGTACATCTTGACGTAGGCGTTCAGCAGATAGCTTTCACCCCACGCCAGCGTGGCCGAACTCGCGCTCTCGGAATATCCCTTTCCCGCGTTTCTGGAGACGTCGTAGCCCACGAATTGCTTCGCCAGGGCTTCCGGGTCGAACCCGGTGACCTGCGCCGGCGTTTCCCGTTCTGCGAAAAGCGCAACGAAGCCAATCGCTGCGACAAAGGCGGATCCAACGCGATGATTCATCTCCATTCCGGGCTCAGAGCGCTTTCGAACAAAGGATGGCAGAAATAAAGGCCACAAAGGACAAAAAATGCCGATTCGTATCTCTGGCTCACAGTCATCATCCCCTGGCTCAAGCTGAACGTGACAAGGCCTTCAACGATGCGCCGGCACTTCTTCAGCGGCCATGCGCGGATGGACATCGATCTGCACGTCCACTCGCTGGCCGAGCTTGTTGAGTACGGTCATGAGACGGTCGATCGTGAAGCGATCAAGCTGAACGTTGCGAATGCGAGTAAAGTCCGCATGGTTCACACCGGTGCGGCCCTCGGCCTTGCGTGTCGAAAGCCCTTCGTCGTCAAGAATGCCGATGATGCGGGCGGCCAGGAGTGCCTTGGTCTGCTGTACGTCGGCGTCGGCACGGCCGAAGTCGCGGAAGACGTTGCCGCTGCCATGCACCAACTCCAAATCGTCTTCTGGTTTGCTCATTGCTGAAACTCCTTTTTCAATCGCTTTAGTCGCTCGCGGATCAGATCGATGTCATTCTTCGGGGTACTTGTACCCCGCCTCGCCTTTTTCTTGAAGGCATGTAAAACCCAAACCCGCTCCTCAAGTTGCAGGGCGTATACTGCCCGATAGGCACCGGTGCGGTGCTTGAGCGCCACCTCAAAAATGCCGGAACCGAATCCCTTCAGAGGCTTCGCGATGTCGGCCTTACGGCCTTCGGCTGCAACCGTCAGCGCCTGCAAAATTGCGTTCTGCGGCCCTTGGGGAAAGTTGCCGAAGGCTCTGCGGGCCGCCCTTATCCAAGAGATCGGCCGGGTATCTCTGCTTCTCTCAGGGTATGATGGCAAATATAACACCAGGCGTCAAGAGGAGCAAATTTGCGCCTTAGCGTGAAGCACGAATCCGGTGTGAGTGTGGTAAATTCCCACACAGCTTTCGGCATAAGGTCGACGCGGACCGACGCCTTGACCATTCCTTATCACGCGCGGGCGCTCCGTCAACCCCCGTATTGAAAGCGGATTTCGCGTTCCTCGCTCTTGCCGCTGACAAGGTCCTTTATTTCGACTTCGAGCACGTTCACGCCGTGTTTGACCTTGTCGAGGTCGATTTCCAGGTAACTCTGTTCGTTCGGTTCGGTGCCCTCATGTTCGTACGAAATCGAGACCGAGGGTCTCTTGCTTCTGAATAGCGAGCGGAGACCGGACGCCACCGAACCGAGCGCGCCGCGGATGGGTTTCGAAACGTACCGCACAACGTACTTTACCTTGTAACGCGTCTGGCCGAACCGGTTCTTCTTCAGGTTGTAGATCTCGTAGTATGCGTATACCTGCTGGGCACCCCGGTAATTCCGGGTCGGCATGGGCACAACCCACACTTCTCCCTTTTTGAATCGCTCCTGAAGCTTCGTTTCGCCAATTGTGGCGGCGAGTTGAATATCGCTGATCCGAAGCCGGTCCGCGGGATACTCCTTCACGTCCACCGTCTGCCGGTATATGCCGTTGTGGCCGGAAAGCAGGTCCTTGATCTGAACCTGAAGGTCGTATTTCCCGGGCGGGACCTGGAGTTTGAGCAGTTCCGGCATAAACGCTTTCTGTGCTCCGCTGAAATCGCTCGCGACCCTGTAGGCACGGCTGGAAGACGTACGATGGATAACGCTGTAATCCGCCGGGGCCAGGGCGAGCGCGCACCTGACCTGGATGTACGACACATCGCGTCTCTGTCCGACCTGCACCTGTGCGGCCGGTATCCCGTAGTAGACTTCCAGCGTGGTCCCGCCGTCCGGAGCCCGGAAACTGGCCAGATCGAAGTAAAAGTCCAGCGGGGGATGGTGAAACCTGGGGCGATAGACGTCGGGTGTGCGGGAGACCGCGTTGCGGAAAATGACGCGCGGTGCGTATTCGGTGAATCGGGCAAGCCCGGAAACGTCCGTGTCGAGCGAAGGAGGCGGGATGGGCGCGAAGTCGAACGCGCCGGTTCCCCGTTCGTCCGTAAACGTGATTTCCATGCCGTTTCCGATCCGCGTGTACGTCCAGGTCTCCCAGGGCACGGTGCCGACTTCGTTGTCCAGCGTGATCGGGGCGTACCCGCCGAAATTGAGCCGGGTATTCAGATTCCCGAACTCGTCGAATCGGCTGTTTTCCCTGATCGCCGCCATGGGGTCCTGTTCTTTTTCCGCCAGTGCGGCAACCTGGGAGGCGTCGATGCCGAAGTCGTCGGCAGCCGTTGTCGCGTCGGCGGCATCCGGGGTAACCTGCTGGTCGAAGAGCGTGGCCTCCAGATGGCTGCGATTTGCCCGAACCGGAAACACCGGGCCTGTAAACGTCAGCAGCGCGGCCTCGTCGCCGTAGAGCGCCACCGCCATCCGGTCCCGTACCGCCTGCACCTTCGGGTTCTGCACAAATTGCCTGCGCGTGGACCGGGACCGGTAATCCGGCTCTCCGTAGCGTATATAGACCTCCCCTCGCTTGTCCCAGGGGCTGGCGCCCGTGGCAAAGAAAGTCCGTGCGAACCAGACGCGGCGATAGTGCTCGATGACACGTTCGTTGATCGCGGTCAAAATATCGGAGTCCCTCTTCAGCCAGAACCTTTCGAGGATGGTTGCCTTTTCCTCCGCTGGTGCGGCCCGGTACGCTTCGAGTTCCCCTTCGGAGGCGACCAGTGAGATGTCCGTATAAAGGCCGCGTTCCGCGGGGTCCAGCGTCTGAAGATACCGTTCGAAGAGCTCCAGGGCCCGGCCGAACCGCTCCAGGTAGAAGTGCGCCTGCGCAGCCAGTGGAATCAGCCGGGTTTCCGACGGGTGCGTCTCGATAAAGGGCGTTACGTATTGGTCGATTTTGTCGAACTGCCCGAGTTGGACCAGCGAGATGCCGAATTCGTAGCGACCCTCGGGGTTGTCGGGTTCCAGTTCGATGTAGGTCGTGTAATAGCCCAGGGCCTTTTCGTGGTCTTCTTCAAACCGTCCGTAGGCCTCCCCCAGGAGCCGGTATGCCGGCCCGTAAGCCGCGTTGATCTCGATGGCGGACCTCGCTTCACCCACGGCCTGGCGAAAATTGAAAAACGCCTCCAGGCCTCTTCCCGAGTTTCGCAATCTGGCGAGTCCGAGCCCCACGTGGGTACCCGGAACGTCGGACTCGAGCCTCTTCGCCGATTCAAATGCAATGATGGCGGATTCGAAATCTTCCGTTTTCAACAGGGCGTACCCCTGTCGCGTCAGTAGATTGACGTCGTCCGGAAACGCATCGACAAGCCGGCCGAGGATTTCGACTGCTTCCCCATGCGCGCCCGAATTCGCGTGCTGTTCAGCCGTAGTTACCAGTGAGTCTCGCGCGGCCGGTGAAATGGAGGGTCCCGACTGCTCACCCGCATTTGCTTCAGACACAACGGCGACTGCGAGAACCCACAGCCAGACACTCGGTCGGGCCGGACGGTAGGGGCTGCAACGACAGATTTGGTTTTCCATAGCCTTACTCCGCGAACCGGTTTCTTGTTTGGACGTTTCGTAAACAACGTTGACCGTTCTATGGAAAACTATCCAACCTGCCGTTCCGGGTCAACAGTCCACAATTACACAAACGCCGGGCGGTCTTCTTTACGGGGCAACCATGTGCACGGTCCCGCGAACCTTATAAGGTCTGTAATTCGCACTAAACTTTGGGCCGGGGGCGGCGCATGTCAAGGGAAAAGGGTTGCCGCCGGCGCCCTTGCGAAATCCCTTGACCTGCGCCGCCGTGCAAGCTATCTCTAAACAGGCAAGGCCAAGTCAATGAGTCGCGACAAAGGAGCCCTGAATGCGCATCGACGAACTGGATACGCCGGTCCTCGTCATCCACCTGGACGCACTGGAAGAAAACCTGAAGCGATACCATGGCTATTTCGAAAAACACGGTATCGGATTCCGTCCCCACATCAAGACCCACAAGAACCTGGCCGTCGCCCGGATGCAACTGAATCACGGCGCAATCGGCCTCACCTGTCAGAAGCTCGGCGAAGCCGAAGTCCTGGCGGCGGGTGGCATACACACCGACCTGCTCATTCCCTACAACATCATGGGCACACAGAAGCTCGACCGGCTTACGGCCCTGGCAAAACGACTGCCGATAACGCTCGCACCCGACTCCGAGTTCACCGTCAGGGGACTCTCCCGCGCCGCTGCTTCCGGGGGCGTTTCCATCGGCATTCTGATCGAAGTGGAAATGGGGTTCGAACGCACGGGCGTTCCCACGCCGCAGGAGGCCGCTGATCTGGCGAAGCTCGTCCACGACCTTCCCGGACTGGACCTCAGGGGATTTATGGGCTTTCCCACGCCGCCCGATTCCAGACCGCTCATTCAGGAAACCATCGACCTGTTCGACAGGGCCGGCCTGCCTCGCGGCGTTGTCAGTGGGGGCGGCACCCCCCACGCTCTGGACGCGCACCAGATCCCCGAACTCACCGAATACCGCGCCGGCGAATATCCCGTTGGCGGCGCCATGCACCTGGCCGAGGGCCGGCACACCGTGGAGCAGTGCGCGCTCCGCGTGATCACCACCGTCGTGAGCAGGCCCACCGGGGACCGCATGTTCCTGGATGCCGGAAGCAAGTCGTTGAGCGCATCCATCTACAAGACGGAACGGGGAGACAGCCTGGGACATATCGTCGAATACCCCGATGCGCTCATCGGAATCGCGTCCGAGGAGCACGGCCACGTGGACATCTCCCGATGTGCGGTCAAACCGGAGATCGGCGAGCGCGTGCAGGTGCTTCCCGTTCACCCCTGTCCCTGCGTCAACGAACACGACGTCATGGTCGCTACCCGCAACGGAATGGTCGAAGCGACATGGCCGGTACACGCGCGCGGCCGGATCCGTTGAATGGCGTTAGCGTCAATCCGAAAAAAGGCAACCGTAAGACCGGCCTCAAAAGCGCGAGAATACGAGAATACGAGTGAACGAGAAAACCAGAAGACGAATGACGTATTCCCGCTTTTTCGTAGTTTCGTCAATTCGTAGTTTCGTAAAGCGCGAGAATACGAAATACGCGAAATATACGGTGGTGACAGCGATCCGCAATCGGGAACTAATCGCAACCTGGTTTTCGTTATCCGGGTCAGACCCGTACAAAATTACCATTTGAAACCACTCTTCGAACCTCGTCTCTGAGAATCCCGCGGTTCTCGGACAGCACGGACACCAACCATTACATCAGGACGTGCCTTCCATGTTAACGTACAGGACAACCAGGCAGTTGTTGCTACTCGCCGTTTTGTTGCTCGTCTTCGCAGCATTGGACTTTGGCGGTCCCAACGCGAGGGCCGTCGTGCCCCTCGATCTGACCCCCGATGACGTAGTGGGGAATCGTGCCTGTCCTGGTGATTTTGACAACAATGGTATCGTTGAATTCGCGGATTTTTTATCCTTGGTCGCCGTGTTTGGCGCCTCTTCCGGCGACGCCAATTACAATGCGCTGATGGATTTGGACGGCAATGGCATGATCAACTTTGGTGATTTTGTGCTCTTTGCCCAAGTGTTTGGCACAACCTGCGAGCCGCCGCCGGCTGTTGCCCGTGTCACGGTGAGTCCATCGTCCGCGTCAATCGAAGAAGGAGGGACGCAGCAGTTCAGCGCCACGGCCTATGACTCGGTCGACGTGGAGATATCCGGCAAGACCTTCGTCTGGTCGAGCGACAGCGCGTCGGTGGCCACCGTCGACTCGTCCGGGTTGGCAACGGGGGTGGACGCCGGTTCCACGACGATCACGGCGACGGTGGACGGCGTATCCGGCACGGCGACGCTGACCGTGACCGAGCCGCCGCCGGTTGTGGCCCGTGTCACGGTGAGTCCATCGTCCGTATCAATCGAAGAAGGAGGGGCGCAGCAGTTCAGCGCCACGGCCTATGACTCGGTCGACGTGGAGATATCCGGCAAGACCTTCGTCTGGTCGAGCGACAGCGCGTCGGTGGCCACCGTCGACTCGTCCGGGTTGGCAACGGGGGTGGACGCCGGTTCCACGACGATCACGGCGACGGCGGACGGCGTATCCGGCACGGCGACGCTGACCGTGACCGAGGCGCCGCCGGCTGTTGCCCGTGTCACGGTGAGTCCATCGTCCGTATCAATCGAGGAGGGGGGGACCCACCAGTTCAACGCCACCGCCTATACCTCGGACAACACGATGATATCCGGCAAGACCTTCGCCTGGACGAGCAGCAGCGCGTCGGTGGCCACCATCAACGCGTCCGGGTTGGCAACGGGCGTGGACGCCGGTTCCACGACGATCAGGGCGACGGTGGACGGCATATCCGGCACGGCGACGCTGACCGTGACCGAGGCGCCGCCGGCTGTTGCCCGTGTCACGGTGAGTCCATCGTCCGTATCAATCGAGGAGGGGGGGACCCACCAGTTCAACGCCACCGCCTATACCTCGGACAACACGATGATATCCGGCAAGACCTTCGCCTGGACGAGCAGCAGCGCGTCGGTGGCCACCATCAACGCGTCCGGGTTGGCAACGGGCGTGGACGCCGGTTCCACGACGATCAGGGCGACGGTGGACGGCATATCCGGCACGGCGACGCTGACCGTGACCGAGGCGCCGCCGGCTGTTGCCCGTGTCACGGTGAGTCCATCGTCCGTATCAATCGAGGAGGGGGGGACCCACCAGTTCAACGCCACCGCCTATACCTCGGACAACACGATGATATCCGGCAAGACCTTCGCCTGGACGAGCAGCAGCGCGTCGGTGGCCACCATCAACGCGTCCGGGTTGGCAACGGGCGTGGACGCCGGTTCCACGACGATCAGGGCGACGGTGGACGGCATATCCGGCACGGCGACATTGAAAGTGACCGAACCGCCGCCTCCACGACCCGTAGTGG
>JAPPJY010000024.1 GCA_028874335.1 Gemmatimonadota bacterium
CGACTTTTGGTTCCTTTTGGTCGCTTCAAAAGGAACACGCCGTAGGCAGGGAATTGGGGGAGATGTGGATGTTGAGTCAGGTTTTCGCCTTTATCTTCCTTCGACAGCCGGAGGCGATGCGCCGGGGTAGAGGTCACGGTACAGACATCAACGGATTGCGTCTTTGCTTCAAGCTGACTGCTGATCGCTGCCTTCTAATTTTCCTGGATCGACGGCATCCTGCCCTCGTTGCACTCTTTTCGGTCCTGAGCTTTATGGCGCTGACATCAACGGTTTGTGTTCTTGATTCAAGCTGATGGCTGACGGCTGACAGCTGATAACTTTTTTTCCTGACTGCTGAATCTGCTTGTCCGCAATTGGCGTAACGCCTAAATTAGACACGGCAGTTCCGGGTTCCATCGCACTTTCGGGAGTACTTGACGTGACGGACCAAAACGGCTTCACCTTCCATTCCCCCACGCGCCTCTTCGTCGGCCGCGGGAGCGTTTCGGAAATCCCTGGGATTCTCTCGGAACGAACAGAAAAAAAGGCCCTCGTCGTTACCGATAAGGGACTCGTCAAGGCCGGTGTGGCCCAGCAGGCCACCGGCGTCCTCGAGGCTGCAGGGATCCCGTTTGCGGTTTACGACGGCGTGGAAGAAAACCCTCCGGCCCACGTCGTTCAGGCATGTTTCGATCTTTACGAGTCTGCGGGGTGCGACTGGCTCCTGGCCATCGGCGGCGGCTCTTCGATGGACACCGCCAAGTGCGCCGGGGTACTGGCCGAAAACGGGGGCCGAATCGAAGACCACTTCGGTCTCCTGCAGGACCGGAAACGGGTGCCCTTCCTGTTGTGCGTGCCCACCACCTACGGCACCGCCAGCGAAGTCACCCCGTTCGCCGTCGTCACGGACAACAACCATTTCAAAGCCGCGGTGGGCGGCCCCCACGTCATTCCCGACATTGGTATTCTGGATGCCAATGTAGCCGTCGCCCTGCCCATGCCCATCGCCGCCGCAACCGGAATGGACGCGCTCACCCACGCGGTTGAGTCCTACGTCGCACGCGCCTCGAACCCGATTGCCGACGGCCTGGCGCTGCACGCCATCCGGCTTATTGCAGGAAACCTGCGGCAGGCCGCTTCAAGCAACCACAATTACGAAGCCACCGAACAGATGCTGCTCGCGAGCAATATGGCGGGCATCGCCTTCTCGCAGACGCGCCTTGGCAACGTGCACGCGATGTCGCACGCCGTGGGCGGCCACTACGGGGTCCCTCACGGCGTCGCCAACGCCATCCTGCTCACACGGGTCATGGACTTCAACAAGGTCGCGTGCCCGGAACGCTTCGCCGACATCGCCGTCGCGCTGGGTGAGAATAACGAAGGCCTGTCCCACGTGGAAGCCGCCGACGTTGCCGTGGAGGCGGTGCAATCCCTGGCTTCCGACGTGGGCATTCCCGACACGCTCACCGAAGTGGGCGTTCCGCCCGAAGGAATTTCCGTGCTGGCGGAAGACGCGATGAAAAGCGGAAATATCCAGATCAACCCGCGTCACACCACACTTAAGGACATCATCGCGCTGTACGAAGCCGCCATGTGATTGCCCTTCGCATCTCACCTTGATTCGCAATTTTCCGGGGACCTGAATGTCAAATATATACAGAAGAACAAAGGCGAACTGACGTCATTGATCCCGGATACCCGAAGTCACTGGACGTGAAGGGAAATTTCAACCTTATGAACGACCTCATTCCCCCGTTCTGGCGCCGTCCCCTTCTGTGCCTTTTGTGCTTTTTGTGGTAAATTGACTGTTGTCTTTTTTCCAATTGAGGTCAATGCGAGACCCGGATTCTGACTCTCGCCCTATACGACCGGAGGCTCCAAATGCAATACCCCCACATGTTTCGGCTCCGCCAGCGCTTCGACGCGCCGCGCGTCGACGACATTCCCGGCGCCACCCGGCGCGAGATCCGGAATCTCAATCCCGGCGAAACCATCAAGCCCGGGCACACGGTTGCAATCGCCGCCGGATCCAGAGGCATCGCCAACCTGGACACGGTCATCGCGACAATTGTCGACGAAATGGTCGCGTTGGGCGCCAGGCCCTTTATCGTTCCTGCCATGGGCAGCCACGGCGGCGGCACGGCCGAGGGTCAGGCCGGAATTCTCGCCGAATACGGCATCACCGAAGCTGCGGTCGGCGCCCCCGTCAGATCCTCGATGGACGTGATCGAAATCGGCGTCACCGATTTCGGCATGCCCGTCTATTTCGACAAATGCGCCTCCGAGGCCGACGACGTGGTCGTCGTCAACCGCGTAAAGCCCCACACGGGCTTCGTCGGCGAGATCGAGAGCGGCCTGATGAAGATGATGCTCATCGGCCTCGGCAAGCACAAGGGCGCGACGATCTACCACCGCGCCATTATCCATCACTCCTTCGACAAGATCGTGCGGGTTGTGGGGAAGACAGTACGGGAGAAGATGCCGATTACGTTCGGCGTCGCCCTGCTGGAAAACGGTTACGACGAAACCGCGCAGATTGCCGCTGTGCCCGCGCGGGATTTCGAAAGCGCGGAAAAAGAGCTTCTGGTCAAAGCCAAGGACTGGTGCCCCCGGCTGCCGTTCGACGAGGTGGACCTGCTGATCATCGACGAAATGGGCAAGGACATCAGCGGCTCCGGCATCGATACCAACGTGGTGGGGCGCAAGCGCAACGAACGCCGCGCGATGGACGGAGACACGCCCAACGTGCTGCGGATCTTCGTCCGGGACCTCACGGAAAAAACCCACGGCAACGCCGTGGGCGTGGGCATGGCCGAATTCACCACGGACCGGTTGATTGAGAAAATCGACTATCACGCAATGAACATCAACGCCATTACCGGGCAGCACCCCCCGGCCGCCTCCATCCCCATGCATTTTCCCACGGACGAGGAAGTGCTGCACATCGCGCTCGAGTCCATCGGACTCATCGAGCCGGAGGACGCACGGGTGCTCTGGATCAAGAACACCCTTGACCTGGGCGAAGTCGAAGCCTCCACGGCATACCTCGAGATGGCAGAAATGCGGGACAACCTGGAGATCCTGGTCGGCCCCCGCCGGCTCCAACTCGGCCCGGACCGCAACCTCCCGCCCATCGACACCTTCGCCCGCAAAGCCCCCGAAATGGTCCCCGCGGATTGAGGGAACCGTCGGATCGTCCGAAACGACATTAGAGTGCACACGCCTGGATTTTCAGGGGATGGTAGAGCTGTTGGCAGGTTATTTATGAGGCACGGCAAGGTTCGCGCAGGGTGACTTCCGGCACTCCGAAGAAACGTCAGGGAGAACCACCATGAATTGGCGAGACCATATCACCGTGGATCCCGAAATCTGTCATGGTAAAGCGTGCATCACGGGCACGCGAGTCCTGGTGACCACGGTCCTGGATAACCTGGCATCCGGTCTGGACCCCGACGAGATATCGAAGAGTTACCCTTCGGTTTCACGCGAGGCCGTCCATGCGGCAATCTCCTATGCCGCGGCGTTGGCGAACGAGCGGGTTGTCTCCATGGAAAAATAGAGAACCAGGAATGCGGTTCAAGCTCGACGAAAACCTGCCGATTGAACTGGCCGACTTATTCAGCAAGGCCGGGCATGACGCGGTTACGGTACTTGATCAGGATCTCGGCGGCGCTCGAGATCCTGATCTTGCATCGGTCTGCAGGCGCGAGGGTAGAGCTATCGTCACCTTCGATAAGGACTTTGCGGACATCCGGACGTACCCGCCCAGTTCATATCCCGGGTTTGTCGTGTTGCGACTGGAAAGCCAAGCACGTGATCATGTATTGGAGATAGGACGGCGTTTGCTTAGCTCAATGTCCGACATTACCCTCGACGGCCAACTCTGGATTGTGGAAGATTCGCGAATTCGAGTACGACGGTGAATTTATGCGTTCGGGCAATCCATCAGGTGAAATTGACATGGCGGATCAGATCGAGTGGATAGCGCTAACGCCGGAAAGGTCCGATAACTCACTTCGTGATCATGTACGGGAACTGACAGTGGAAAACTGACGACGTACTAACGCATAATGATCGGCGGCGGCGTTCAGGTGATTCAGTCGATGCGCCAAATCTACCTGGGGCAATTCGTATGATATACGCGGGATTTTGGAAGAGATTCGCGGCGGCGTGGATCGATTACCTGGTCATATACACAGTAATGTCGATCTGGGGAGTCCTGTACGCAATCTATGTAATATTTCCCATCATGGTGGAATATGACGGAGCGTACGATTACGTAGACGCAAACATAGACGCACTCATTTTGGGGTCGCTAATGTGGCTGGCGATCGCGTGGATCTATTTTGCGGTATTCGAGGCTTCGAGAAAACAGGCGACACTGGGTAAGTTAGCCGTCGGCATCAAGGTCACGGATCTGCACGGCAACCGCATCGGGTTCGGCAAGGCGTCGGGACGGTATTTCAGTAAGTTCATCTCTGCGACGATTATCGGTATCGGTTATCTGATGGCTGCATTCACGAAGAGAAAGCAGGGGCTTCACGATATGATGGCTGGCTGCCTCGTCATCAGACAGGATGCCGCGACGCCTGATTCGAATGAGAACAGGGAGGAAAACGCAGTTGACTGATGTGTGGGGCCTCGCTTCCACAGGTTTTTTTCGGATCGGTTTGTCAGAAAAGAACCCGCGCCCTGGGTTGTCAATTCAGCCTAGGGTATTTGCTCGTGTGTGCGGAAAGGATGGCTGGCGAGAGCAGCGTCGAACGAACCCGGGGAATTCAACATGAAATATGCGGGATTCTGGAAGAGACTCGCGGCCGCATGGGTCGATTGCCTCGTCAAAGTGGCAATATTGATAGTCTGCGATTAAATTTACGGAGTCTCTAATTGGGACCATATAGCGACATCCGCATTGGCGAAGGCCGTTTCGGACTTGGATGCAATAGCGGAAGAAGCAGACGCCAGAAACGCAATACGTCAAGTGCATGTATTTCTGATCAGCCTCGCTGTCGTGTGGATCTATTATGCAGTATTCGAGTCTTCAAAAAAGCAGGCGACACTGGGCAAATTGGCCGTCGAAATCAAAGTCACGGATCTGCACGGAAACCGCGTAGGCTTCTTCCGGGCTTCAGGACGATTTTTCGGTAAGTTCGTCTCTGCGACGATTATCGGTATCGGCTATTTGATGGCTGCATTCACGAAGAGAGAGCAGGGGCTTCACGGTATGATGGCTGGTTGCCTGGTGATCAGTCGGGATGCGGGTCCAGATTCCGTATCTGCTGTGCGCTGATCTTCCAGCGGCGCGCGAGACCATCATCGAAACGCATATTACGGCAGATGGTTACGTAACAGTGGACATAGGTAGTTTCGACCAAATACCTGCATTTATTGCTTGACTGTATCATATAATATGGGTAATATGGGAACTATGAAAACAACGATTGATATTCAAGACGAACTTCTGGCGAGAGCAAAACAGTACGCCAGGAAGTCGGGTTGTACATTGCGTGCCGTGGTCGAGGAAGGACTGAGAGAGATACTCGCCGGGCCGAAGTACCAAACTCAATACCGGCTTCCTGATTTAAGTACGGGCAATCCGGGTTCGTCCGATCCGTTAGAGTCCTACTCGTGGCAGGATCTGCGCGATATCATATACGGAGACGTGGAAAACAGGTGATTGCCGTTGATACGAATCTGCTTGTCTACGCGCACCGCAAGGAATCGCGTGAGCATGAAACGGCATTTGCCGTACTCAGGGAACTCAGCGAAGGAGATCGACCATGGGCGATACCCTGGCCCTGTTGTTATGAATTCCTCAGCGTTGTTACGAACCGGAGGATCTGGAGCGAATCGGCTACGTCACCACAAAACGCATGGAGACAACTTGAAGCATGGATCTTATCACCAAGCAATCGACTGCTTGGCGAAACAAGCGGCTTCGTGACCGTGCTGGGCAGTCTCGTTCAGCGACCACGGGTGCGTGGCGCAGTCGTACACGACGCCCGGGTAGTCGCGATTTGCCTTGTCCATGGCGTGGACACGCTACTAACACGGGATCGTGATTTCTCGTTGTTCCCGGAACTGAAGACGCGCAACCCGTTTGACCAGTAACCGGCTCGTCGATAAGCAGCCGATAAACGCAAATGAATCAAGGCGATTTGACACCTGATTTCCAGGGCGATGATTGCTGGTTTTCGTGAGATTCGGCTGCCTGACGCCAGAAAAACAGCCATCCCTCCGCCGATTCCATCCTGCGCTACCCGCCCTCAGGTTCAAATACCAATTCCGGCACCACAACCTCCCAGGCATCGCACCTTGCATGCTCACGGAACCCCGGTTCCGATGCTTCGCGGCTCCACGTCACGACGGCGTAGACCGTGGCGGTCGTACACTGCATGTCCGGCGGAGGTTCAAACGCCTCGGCAAGGCGTCCCACCACCATCCCCGATCGGTCCAGCAATTCCCATCGCCCGTATTCGTCAATCCTCGTCTCGAGCGGATCGCCGGTTGACAGTGCGGCGATCGCGCGATGCACCGGATGTCGCGAATGGCGCCGACCGGCGAATCCCAGGTTGACCTCACTCAGCGTCGGTCGCCGATATTGTCGGCTGAGTTCGCTGGAGTTTTCCGCGACAACATCAGTCTTGCGGTGCAGAATCGCGCCGTTGCCGGGAAATGTATAGGGCGCTGGGTTGAGCGGCTCCAGGTACGTTGGTGGTGCAGGCTCATTGACGATATCCGACCGTACGGGACGATCTCCGCGCCGGGATCCCTGAAAGCGAACAAGGGCGAGCGTCTGTCTGGCGCGTGTCATCGCCACGTAGTAGAGCCTGCGCGGCGCATCGTCGTCTTCGCCACCGTTCCGCTTGTCCCAGCCGCCGTCGAGTACCACGATGTGATCGAACTCGAGACCCTTGGCGCGGTGGGCGGTCGACAATAAGAGCCCGCGCTGGCGCCTGCGTACCTCCCGCCCCCATTCTGCCAGCCACTCGATGAAGTTGTCCACCGGCACTTCGCCGTTTCCGGCTTCCAGGCCGTGCTCGTCGAGCGCCTGTCCAAGAAGCTCGTTCCAGGTCCCCTTCGGCTGAGCATCCACCCATTTAGTCAGACCCGATGCATCCACAAGGCGGGTGTCCCGGCCGCGCAACCATTCCACAAACGCGCGCGTCTCTCGCAGGTGCCAGAAACTGGGGATACCCTCATTTGCCATCTGCGCCGGAATATTATTCAGTTCACAATACGCCCGCACCGGGTCCAGGTATTTCCACTCGCGCGCGATCACCGCACATTCGGACCAGTCCCAATTGGGTGATAAATCCGCCAGTCGCGTAAACTCCGTCATCGCGACCTGCACCTGCAAGATCGGGTCCGGAGCCGAGGGAAGAACCTGGACTCTTCCCCGGGCGACGACATCCAGTCCATCCCAATCGCCGCCCGGCGGATGTTTCGCTCGCGCGCGGTCGATGCGGATCGGGTATCCGTTTTTCAAACGTTGTCGGGCCGGCTCGATCAGGTCGTTTGCTGCTGTGATGATGTTGCCGGTAGAGCGGTAATTGTCGATGAGGTAGCTGGGTCTCGGACCGTAATCCGATTCGAAGCGACGAATAAACTCTACGGACGCTCCGTTGAAGGCATAGATGTTCTGATCATCGTCACCGACCGCGAAGAGCGTGAGCTTGCGATCCTCATCCTGAAGGGTCCTTCCGGCGAGGGCCGATATCAGCGCATATTGTTCGGCGCCGATGTCCTGGTATTCGTCCACGAGGATCCAGCGGAAGCCTCTGAGCAGCCGTTCGCGCTGATCGTCCGCGTCTTCTGGCTCCAGACCCTCGCCGCGCAACAGAGCCACCGCCTGGCGCAAAACCTCCCGGAACGCGTCGTCGTCCAGCGGCCGCCGTTCCCTGTCCTGAAAACTCACACCGACCAGGCGCATCGCCAGGGCGTGGCAGGTGAGCACGGTCACACCGCGGGCGTCGTCTCCAATCAACTCCTTCAGTCGTTTTCGGATTTCGACCGCCGCGTGCCGGTTGTAGGCCAGCGCCAGAATTCCGCGGGGATTCTCGCGTCTTGCACGGACAAGGTAGGCGATGCGATGCACCAGTACGCGGGTCTTGCCCGACCCGGGACCCGCGAGCACGAGGACGTTCACCTGCTCCCGATCATCCGCGACAATGCGTTGCTGAACGGGATTCTTGAGGCTCTCGACGATTGCCCGCCAGGATTCGGGCGTGGTCTCTCGCTCGATCTCTTTGCCCCTTTCCGGCAACCATCGGCTGAGAAAAGCTTCCTGGGTGAGACTGAAATAATCGAGTGCCAGTCGCAGCGCGTCGGCCATATTGTCGAGCCCGCGCTGTGCAAACTCCGCCATGACGTGAATCTGCATTGCCTGACCTTTGTAATGGAGCCTAAGCGGTTCGAAGTCAGGCTTGGCGAAGCCTCGCGTCTCATCCGTCAGTCTGATGGTCATCGCAGGACGAAATACCGCGAGGCCCTTGTTGAGTCGAATGACCTCCTGCTCGTGGAGCCACAGAAGGGCGCGATCCAACAATTTCTCCGGATGCCTGACCCTGCTTTTCAGGTCGATGTCGGAATTGATCGCATTCAGCAGGTTGCCGAGTGTGGTTTCGGCGAGCAGGTCCGTGCCGCGAGTGTTGGGGGGTAAGCAGGAACGCAGGTGGTCGAGCAAGAGTTTCGCACCGGCACGCCGGCGCGACGCGAGTTCCTCCAGGTGTGACCACTCCCGCCGCAATTCGACGTTTGCAGTCTCCTTATCCCATTGACGTACACCGAGACTGCCCGCGTCGCCCCCGTCACCCCGTCCATCCGCTGCGATGCTGCGAACGATGCGCCAAAGGCGTTCAGGAAGGGGATCGACGACGCCCGCGTTTCTCAGGGTCTGCGCAGCGAAACGCAAGTGAAGTGTCGATCTGTCCCCCTTGTCCATATCCGGGTACGCCTCACGCATGTGATCGATCAGTGACGTCTCCAACTCCGCCGCCTCTTCAAAGCGCTTCCGAGAACTGCGCGGCACCCCTACGTGGACGAAGGAAGTAAGCGCCGTATCGTTCGTGGCAATACCCAAGTGCTTGAGGTCGAAGAGGGCGCCGCGCACGCCTTCGGGACTCAACCCGGAGACACCCATCAGATCGTCCGTCGAGATACCTTCGTCCGGATCGGCGTCGAACAGAGCTTCGACTATGCAAAGTAGCCGCCGCCGGTATTCGTCCTCAATGCTACTCTTCGCAAGTCTATTGCTTGCCTCCTTTACGGAGCTAACCCTCAGAGACGATGGAAACACTTGAACCCGATTCTCCTCACGGGTCAGTAGGACCGTTTCCTCAAGCCAGGAAACGGCCGTCCGCACACGGGTATCGTCCGTGGCGGAATCCCGTTCGAAGGCATTTTCGTCGTCCTCGCCAAGGATCTCACCTGACGTTGCGACAACCTCGCCGCCAAGCCGCTTCTTGCGGTCCAGATTTCGGAGCGCTCTCAGGACGCCGTGGATCTCCCGCCTCGTGAGTCGCGACGACGCAGACATGCCGAACTGCCGTTCCACGTCCTCCGGGGTATAGAGCAGCACACATCGTGCAGACTTCCGGTCCCGCCCGGCGCGGCCCGCTTCCTGCATGTAGTTCTCCAGCGAACCCGGTATGTCCGCGTGGATCACCAGCCGCACGTCCGGTTTGTCGATGCCCATGCCGAAGGCATTGGTGGCCGTTATCACCCGCAAGTGGCCGCCGATGAATCTCTGCTGCACGCTCTTCTTCGTCTCGGGGGGCAAGCCCGCGTGGAAATGTTCGGCCGCGACTTCCTTGAGTTGCAGGAACTGCGCCGCCTCTTCCGTCTGGCGTCGCGTTGCGCAATAGACGATGGCGCCCCCGGGGGTATCCGGCGGCAGGTCAGCCATCACGATCTGATGGATGTGCGCGAATTTCTCCGGTTCGGTCGTCTTCACCACGACGAATTCCAGATTTGTGCGCTGGGCCCCGCCGTCGAACACCCGCAATTCAGCCCCGAGTTCGTCCTGAAAATGCTGTCTGATGTCGGCGATGACGTCGGGCTTTGCGGTCGCCGTCAGGCAGATTACCGGGGGGATCGGCTCCTCGCCCGCCTTCTCGCGGATGAACCGTCCTATATAGCGGTAATCGGGTCGGAAATCGTGGCCCCACCGCGAGAGGCAATGGGCTTCGTCCAGCACCCACGCGCCGATTTCGCGCTGGTCCAGGACGCGACGGAAGGACCGGCTGCGGAGTTGCTCGGGAGAAACGAGTACGATCCCGGCGTCCCCGAGACGCACCCGGTCCAGTGCGTCGGCGCGCTCTGGCATCGAGAGCAGTCCGTTGATCGCCACGCAGGAGGATATTCCCCGCGCTTCCAGCCCCGTAATCTGGTCCGCCATGAGTGCGACGAGCGGCGAAATCACGACAGTCAGCGCACCGGTCTTGTCGTAACGGGAGAGAGCAGGGATCTGATAACAGAGCGACTTGCCTGTACCAGTCGGCAGAATCCCAAGGACGTGCTCGCCCACCATCGCCGCCTCGCAGATGGCCTGCTGCATCGGGCGACCGTCCCTGTCGGACGGTTCCGGTCGGAAGTCGTCGAATCCGAACCACCGATTCAGCTCTTTCCGTGGATCGTGCCGCTCGCTGCACCATTTGCAGTCCGACGTGCCGCACGGCCTGTCACGCAACCGGCGAACCAGCTTTCCTGCATCGGGGAACTGACGTCGTACCCACGGCGGCATCACCGAATTCCCCCCGGCGACAGACAGCCAGGCAAGGGCGTAAGCAAGAGGCCAGCCGACGCTTTCGATGTTCTGTACAACAGCCTGGCCGGTGTTCTGGCAGGCATTGCCGTCCAAAAGGCTGCCAATGGCTGTGCGCGCCTCGGCGTCCGATGGCCGTTGAGAACGCCGCAGCGCGGAGAACAATGCGTCGATGCCCGTCGCTTCGTTCCCGGAAAAAGCATCGATGCCTGTCCCGACACCCGCGGCAGAGGTGAGCCAGTGCCACGCCAGGGTCAGGTCCGGGGCGCCCCGACTGACAGCTTCCAATGCACCGCACTGGTCCCGAAAAACATCCAGGGCGAGGCGCGCGTCGAGTTCCGGGTCGTTGATACGACCCCGTTTGAGCTGCGGATCCTGATAGTGCTTGACGAGATGATGATAGGGATTGCGCGGAAAAGCGAGCGGGTTGAGTTTCAGTGTATCGACGGCGGGCAGTTTCAGCAGCCGAAGGTTCGAATTCGCCGCCGCGAGATACGGCAGATCGAAGGCAATCAGGTTATGTCCGAGCAGGAAGTCCGCGCCTTTGGCGAAATCGTCGAGTTCCGCCAGGGCCCTTGCCAGATTTCCCTTCCGGAAGATCATGGACCGATCGGTATCCGTGCGAACCGCGGCGAACGCACGGATGCGGCCGTCGTTCTTCCCGACCTCCAGGTCAATTGAAATGTAACGATGGGGTATAATGGGATGCATATTCACGAATCGCGAAAACGATGCCGGCGGTGAAAAGCGGGCGCCCACAAGGGGCGCCCCTACACAGCACCGGGTCATTGCGTCGGACAGATAGGATCAGCGATCAGAAAGTGCCCGTCACGTCGTCTCGGCTGTGTGCATCGTGAGGATATCCTCACCCGTTCCATTGACGTCGAACGCGTACCGGTCGCTGCCCGCCCGGATCTCGAAACCGTTTTCGGTTGCCGTCACCCTCGCGTCCAGACTGTGATCCACGAACGCGAAGACCAGGATGCCCGCGGGGGTTGAAAGAAGCACACGCGTGCTGGGGTCCCGTCCTCCGGGGACGAAGCTCTTCAGGCTCCCCGCCGCCAGTCCGGCGGGTGCGAAGGGGACCACCTCCTGGTCGAAACAGGCGCCCTCACCGAAAAGCGGCATGACGTCGACTGTGCGCTCTCCGGCCCCGAACTGCGCGAGGTCTGTCCGTACGTCGCGCAGGTCCACCGGGTTCAACTTCCAACCCATCGCGGCGCTGCCTGTTTCGGGTCCCATATCCGTCTCGAAATCCACCTTTAGTCGCCGGCGGCCTGGGCATTTCAGGTCAAGCATGCCGAGGTCGCATTTCAATCCCGTCCCCGGCATCTGTACCGCGCCGCCGAAGGCCAGAACCGTGTTCGACTTGATGTAGAACGTCCTGGGCTCGGCACGCGACTCGAGGTTCTGCGAATCCACGCCCAGTTCTCCGAAAACCGCGGGATTGTCGAAACGGTCCCGGCAACCGTCGACTTCGATCTCGATGAACGGCCGGTCTCCCCGTCGGTTGAACCCGCCCCACCGGACGGCCGCGTCGTGCCACCTGCCGGTTTCGATCTTCACGGGCGACGGCACCTCGACCGACGTATTCCGCTGACTCTGTACGACGAACGTGAGCGCGTTGCCATCCATGATCGCCAGCGAGTAATTGTTCACCCGGTTTCCCATCACGCGCCCCACGCCGATTCCCGTGTTGAACAGAACCCCCGGTCCGTCTTTACCTGGCTCCCCATTCAGCCGGAAACGCAGCTTCAATTCGCCGGCCCTTGGATTGAAGTACGGACGGCGTTCGTACTGCAGATAGTCCCGTCCGTTCAATCGAGCGAATCCCCTGCCCCGTCGCCGCGTCAGCTTCACCCCGCGGCGCCGGCGTTTCAGAGCCGTCACCAGGATTGGAGACGCCCCTTTCAGCAGCCAGTATTCCTGGTCCGTGCGAACGGACCGGACGCGCAGCCGGTCGAACCGCTCTTGCCTTTCCAGCCGCTTCAGAAACGCAACGATCTCGTTCTGTCCGCCCACGAAGGGAAGACTCCCGCAGGCCACGGGCTGCGCTTCTTCCGCGGAGATCGACTTCAGTACCGGATGTCCGGACCACTGCGCGTGCAGGTTCAAATACCCGTGGGCGCCCCCGCCCTTGTATCCGGTCACGCTGCACACAACCGCTTCCGTGTCCCATCCGCTGCGCAGGAGCCCCGCCTCGCCGTAGTGCGCCCGCATGAACGTCCTGGAAAGCGGCCATTCCTCCCGGCGACGCGACGGCCGGAACGCCGGATCGCAATAGCAATACGCGTACGGACCGTATGAGATCATACACTCGGCCGTCGTGCCCTTCACGCCCATCCCGAACCTGTAGAGCCTCCCCAGTCTGGGATCGCCGAGCGCCGCGTCACGCATCCCCCCGTCTCGTGCCTCCTGCGCCAGGCGAAGCAGGGTCACCGAACACGCATCGAGCTGACTCCCCGTGATCACGTTGGAATTCTGCGGATAATAGAGCCTGTCTTCGATCAGCTTTGGCGGCGCCAGGTGGTACCGGAACCACTTCAGGGGCCGGACCGGGCGCTTCGGGAATGCCTTGTAGAGATCCTGCCCGGTGACATTTAGCAGTGCGTCGGCGAAGTGAAACATCCAGAGATTCTCCCACGGCCAGAAAGAAGCGCCGTCGCCGGGCTCCCCGTCCCGCCCGCAGCCATAGGGCATCACCCCGCTGCGAAACCGGTCGATGACAGCCGCCACCCACGCTTCCGCATCGGGATGCGTTCCCAGCAGATGCAATGCCGCCACGCCGAAATGCCCGTTGTCGACCACGGCGTGGTGCCGTCCGTCCGATGAATGCCTGGAGCGTTCCACGTCGGGCCACCACCGCTCCATCAACCGGACGAGGCAAGCGGTCGCCCGTTCTTTTTCGTCGTCCTTCAGAATATCATCCAGCAGGTCCAGCGAGAGCGCAAACGCCTGCATGTAGCGATTTGCAGTGTAGAAGTGTTCCTCAACACGGTCGCTGTGTTCCCATTCCGCCGCCGCCCGCATCCAGTCTCTGGCGCGTTTCAGCCACCGCGGGTCTCCGGTAAGCCGCCACGCGAACGCGTAGTTCTCCATCAGCGCCGTTGCGTGCATCCCCGTATAGAACGTGAGGTACAACTGGTGGTAAGGGTGCGGGCTGTCCGGACGTTCGGGGATCCTCTTCCACGGACGCTGGAGATAGAATTCCTCGCAGTCTGCAAGGATATTTTCCAGAATTCGTCTCCGCGCCTCGTCCTCCGGCGGTTTGAACCTGTACTGCGGATCGTCGGCCGGATGGTACAGCCGGGGACGTTCCTCGCGCAAGACGTTAATCATTATGCGACTCCATTGTGGGAATGTATCGCGTATGGTATCCTGTCGCGGTGTCGCCTGTTCATCGCAGCCGCGCCGCACGGACCGCATCCACGGAAAACGTGCCTTCCGGGCAATACACCGACACGATCACCTCCGGCCCCAACGCCAGAAGTTCGAGGACGACCCTTCTCCCGTCCATGTGTACGGAGACAACTCGCGCTGCCTTCAACGGAGCGGGCTCGAGACCGGGCGGATTGTCCTGCGTACTGAAATACTCGATTCGCAAACGACACGGTCCCGGCGTCTTGATGGACCAGGTGTGAAAACCGGGCGGATACGCGCCCCCCAGGTAGTGGCCGCCCACGTACGCGGACCCGTTCGTCACCATCCTCAGCACGTCGCTGGAGTTCCCGTCCGCCTCGCCGATCCGCATCTCTTCCTGTGCCGACAGGTCCGCGTCTACCGGATAGGATACCGGGTCGCTGTGTCCGTAGGCGATAGGGAACGTCTCCGCCAGATATTTCCGGTAGAGGTCCAGGATCGGCGTCCTATACCTGTCTTTCAGGTAGTCCGCCTCCACGGCCGTAACCCCGTGAGACCGGACCGTTTCGTCGTACCGTCCGATCCACGGCCGTTCCACCACTTTGAACGGCGTCCAACGGTCCGGCGCCATCACGAGATCGTGGAACGACGCAACTTCACCGGTGCCGTCATACGCCTTCTTCGAGTAAAAGAACAGACCGAACGTGGGATCCAGCAGATGCCATTTTCCGTCGTAATACACCTCGCTGATGGCGTGGCTGCCCATGATCGGACGAAGATTGAACGCGCCGATATACCGGGAAGGCAGCCCGACCATCCGGCAGAGAACCCGGTGTACGTGCGAAAGCCCGCCACAGATCGCATAACCCTCTCTGATAATCTTCGTGGCGGATCCGCCGTTGTTCTTCAGTTCCAGCGCGGATGACGCGTAACGCAGAATCGCGATCCCCTTCTGCTCGTCAGACAACCCCCCGGTCCCGTGAGGGAAGATGCTCTTCAGCACCTCCTCCAGGAATGCCCGGTCCTCTTCCGATGAAATCTCCAGATCTTCGGGTACGGGCATCGTACGAAACGGAAGCGTTGTACCCTTCTCCGGTGAAGCCATGGCCGGTGCGGAACCCAGCAGCACCACGAAAAATACCGGCGCAATCAGAAGTAAGGTAAACATGGGTAGCCTCCATTCTTTGTCAACGTCGATTCTACGCAAAGATACGTACCGTCCTGCGAAACAGCAAGCGTCGAGACGCGGATACGCCCTTCTATGAAGCTGCTTTAAAATTACCGGTGAGTTCCCGAGCGCGAGCGAAAAAGTGGCGGTCAAGGCGG
>JAPPJY010000094.1 GCA_028874335.1 Gemmatimonadota bacterium
AGGGAGAAGAGAGAACATGTTGATCAACACATCACCACGTCGCCCGACCACTCACTTAGGAGAATTCTAGATGAATACGCCTCAAAAAGTACCCGTAACGATCCTCACCGGCTTCCTCGGCTCTGGCAAGACGACCCTACTCAACCGGATCTTGAGTGAGGAGCACGGCAAGCGCATTGCCGTGATCGAGAACGAGTATGGGGAAGTCGGCATCGATCAGGCGCTCGTCATCAACGCTGACGAGGAGATCTTCGAGATGTCGAACGGTTGCATCTGCTGCACGGTGCGCGGAGACCTGATTCGCGTACTCGGCAATCTCATGAAGCGCCGTGACAAGTTCGACTATGTTCTGGTGGAAACCACCGGGCTTGCCGACCCCGGTCCGGTCGCTCAGACCTTCTTCATGGACGACGAGATTCGGGAGGAGTTCTCGCTCGACGGGATCGTCACCCTCGTCGATGCAGCCCACATCGAGCAGCAGCTCGGCCGGAGCGACGAGAGCACGGAGCAGGTCGCGTTCGCCGACGTCCTCGTTCTCAACAAGACGGACCTCGTGAACGGCGAGGCGCTCGACACGCTCGAAGCCCGGCTGCGAGACATGAATCAGATGGCGCGAGTCGTGCGTTGCGAGCGGGCGAACGTCTCCCTCGATACCGTACTCAACCTCAACGCCTTCGACCTTGACCAGGCGCTCGAGCGTCGACCCTCCTTCCTCGAGCCGGAGTACCCGTTCGAATGGACTGGCGTCTACTCGCTCGATATCGGCCGCTACGAACTCAGCCTCGCCGATGGACCCGATCCGGCGATGTCTCTCGTCGTCGCGCCCGATCAGGGCACCAATGACGCCGCCCTCCGAGAGGGTGCTGAGTGGTGCGTGCGGCGGTACGCCCAGCCCGCGGAACTCATTCACCCGGGGGGAGAAATTCCGGTTGGAAAGCATGTGACCCTCCGGCTCGACTCGCCAGGGCGCAAGTCGTTCTTCCTCGAGGTCGATACGCAGGCGCGGGTTGGCCTCTACGCCCAGCATATCGCAGAGGAGTTCGATCTCCAACTGAAGAACGCGGATGGAGCGACAATCAGGCCGGAGGACAGTCCGCGCTCCTTGCCTGGCTCCACAGAGAACGGCGCCCCGCGCGTCAACGGAGCGGTGGTTCCCGTCGAGGTCGAGCGGACCTGGGTCGCGCAGCACGAACACGACGACGAGGTGGGCTCGATCGCGATCGAGAGGAACGGCGACGTCGATCTCGAAAGGCTCAACGACTGGCTTGGCAGGCTGCTCGCCGAACGTGGGGTTGACATCTTCCGAATGAAGGGCTTCATCAGCCTTGCCGGCGAGTCGCGTCGCTTCGTATTCCAGGGGGTTCACATGCTCTTCGACGGCCAGCCGGACCAGCCGTGGGGCGACGCGCTCCGGCGAAATCAGCTTGTCTTCATCGGCCGCAACCTCGATGAGCCCAGCATGCGGCAGGGATTCGACGCATGTCTGGTTTGAATGCCGGCAGCGCGAGTGGCGCGCTTCGCCGGGGCTGGTCCGCGGCGGTTGGCGACTATGCCATCGCGGGGGGCTGGTGCCTTCGCGGTGAGGCGCTGATTGTCGGTGACGCCGCGGGCGGCGTCTACGCATTCGACGGCAAGTCCGGCGCGACCACCTGGGAGCGGCGCGGGGTTCACGAAGGCGGCGTGCTCGCGATGGCGATCCACCCTGGCGGAACCGTGTTCGCTACGGCAGGCCAGGACAGCCGGGTCTTGATCAGGAGCGCCGCCGAAGGCCAGGTAAGCAGGACTATCGACGTTGGAACCGGTTGGGTTGAAAACGTGGCGTGGTCGCCGGACGGCCGATGGCTGGCGGCCTCCTGCTCCCGACAGGTTCGCGCGTATGATGCGGACGGCGAGGAGGTTTGGCGATCTGACGATCATCCCAGCACCGTCAGTGCGATCGCCTGGTCGAGCGCAGGAGAGTTGGCGACGGCCTGTTACGGTCGAGTGGCATTCTTCGACGCGTCCACCGGCGAGATTCGCCAGAAACTGGAATGGCAGGGATCCCTGGTTTCGATGGTACTGAGTCCGGACGGGGGCATCGTGGTCTGCGGCAGCCAGGACAATTCGGTTCACTTCTGGCGTCGTGCCACGGAGGAGGACTCCATGATGTCAGGATATCCCGCCAAGCCGTCGGCCCTGGCTTTCGATGACACCGGCACCCTCCTGGCCACCGGCGGAGGGGAGGCGGTGACCGTCTGGAGCTTCGCGGGAAGGGGTCCAGAAGACACGCGGCCCGGCGTCCTGGAATATCACAATCAAACCGTCACGACGCTTGCCTTCGCTCGCCGCGCGATGCGCCTGGCATCGGGAGGCCGCGATGGGGCCGTGGTTGTGTGGTCGATTCGGAAAGATGGAAGAGGCGATCCGATCGGGACCGCGGCTGTGGCGGGCGCAGTGGCCGAATTGTACTGGCGGCGGGACGGTCGCGCGCTGGCCGCGCTCGACGCACAGGGCGGCGTGACGGCCTGGCGAGTGAGCAACACGTAATGAATGCTCAGACTCAGCGCATCCGCGAAACGCTCGCCAGAGACGGAACATTGGCTCCGGCCCGGGACCGCGTTCTTGGGCAGATCGTGTTCTGCGAAGGCTGTTGCTGCGGCAGGACAGACAATGGATTCCCGCCGGTGCCGCGCGACTGGATCAAGCATCGGTGGAAAGTTGAAAAACTCAACAGGTCGGTGCAACTGACATTCTCCGGTTGCCTTGGGCCGTGCGATCTGGCCAACGTCGTCTGTGTTATCTTGCCCGAGGAAATGCAGTGGTTTGGGGGCCTCCAGGAAACGTGGCAATACGACCTGCTCCTGGATTGGGCCATTGCCTCGCGTGACGCGGGCGCCTTAATCGAATTGCCTGTCGAACTGAATCGCCACCGGTTCGAACGGTTCGCTGTTTCCAAGTCCTGTGAGAAATCCGATTGCATGCGGTCACCCGCCCCAAGCCGCCGCTTTCAGGACGTATTCCCATGAACGACACACTCACCAGCCAGGCCAAAGCTGGCGTGAGACGTATTCGCGACGCCGTACCGTACAGCGTATCGATACGCGGCACATTCTTTTCATCCGCCCCGACTATAGTTCCCATCCAGTATACGGAGCCCCGTCAGCCAGCCGGCGTCTGACGATTTCGGATATCGGTTGCCAGGTTGGTTTCAATTCCTGTTTTGATGCAAGATGCTCAGCGGAACGAGCTGTCGACGATCTCTACGTAAAGTTCTGTGTTTCGGCCCGGGTAACTGTCATTTATTTCCTCGTATCTTGCCCAGCGCCTCGTCGGCAGCGACTGCCATGAAATCCAGCGAATCCTCGAGATTCTCGCGTATCCATTCGAGATACCTCACCGACCGTTCCTCCCGAAACTCACCGAGTTGCCGGATGATCGTCTCCCCCAGACCGGCGCCTATAGGATATCGGTCCCTGGACATATGCTCGAAAATGCCATTCAGCAGATTCAGCAGGTGTTGGCGTATCTCTTCCGAGTCCGGCGAGGGTTTCCAGACGTAACGAGGATTCTCGCGACTCGATAAAATGGTTTGACCGTCCTCGACGCGCCGTTCCTCTTCCCATCCGCCGTGGCGCATCACCGGGCCGTTGGGAATGGGGTCGCGATCGGGCCGGCGATGCGGATGGTTCGCACAATAGGTGTAGAAGGGGTCCTCGATCGCGATGTCCCTGATCTCGCAATAGGGCGGTATGTTCTCGTCCGCGTGCCGCTGCCAGTCGCGCTCGCCCTGATTCCTTCGATTGAACCAGCAGGTCCCGCAACAATCGGATCCTCCGTTCGGCATCGCTCAGCCCTCCTCCCGTTTGTACCTCCGCAATGCCTCCCACATACGGTAATGCGGAAGCGCGTGCAACATCATTTCGATCAATCCCGTTATTTTCTCGCCCGTTACAGAAAGTGCCGTACATCTCAGCGATCTTCCCACCGATGATCCTCATTCTATATCAAGATAAACGGGATCTGACGCAGGAATTGCGACAACAGAGAAAAAAGCTGTTAGCTATCAGCCGAAAGCTGTCAGCTTGAATCGAAAACCCGATCAGTTGACGTCTGCGCCGTTAGGTGTGAGGATCAAGACGGCGCGGGAGGGCGGGATACCCTCGGTCCGGGGTCGTAGGGGCGACCGGCCGGTCGCCCATGTGGATTCAGTGCATGTATTGGGCTACGGACATCAGTCGTCGATTCATGGCAGCCGGCCTGCTGGTGTGGAATTCGTGTTGCCGAATTGTTGGTTATAACGTACATTAGATCTCTGATGGCGTTCACCGTTGAAATCTACGTTACTCGAAACGGCAAACAGCCCTTCACCGACTGGTTCGCCGCATTACGCGACATCCGGACACAGGCACGTATAGAAGCCCGGCTCCGCCGATTGAGCTTGGGACTTTTGGGCGACCACCGGCCCATCGGCGGCGGTGTGATTGAGTTGCGCCTGGACTTCGGTCCTGGTTTTCGAATCTATTTCACGCGCATCACGGATGACGTTTTGCTCCTGCTCTGTGGTGGAGACAAGAGTACCCAGCCGAGAGATATCCAGCGGGCAAGCGCCTTCCTGACTGACTATAAGGAGCGTTCACAATGAAGCCTTCCGTCCCTTTTGAAAAACACCATTCTGAATTCCTAAGTGATCCCGAACGCGCACGCGCCTACCTCGATGTGGTGCTCGAGGAATACGCAAGAGACCAGGACAAATCGGCCCTTCTGCTGGCGCTCAAGGACATAGCCTCGGCGCGAGGTGGCCTTGGACGATTGGCCAGGCAGGCAGACCTGAACCGGGCACATGTATACAGGGCGCTTTCAGCAAAGGGCAATCCGCGTTTGGACACGATCGAAAAGATCCTGAACAGCCTCGGTTTCAGGCTATCTATCGAACCGCTGGCAGAGCGGTAGATAGGAGCCTACAACCAACGGCCGCTGCTTTCGGATGTCGTTGACGCGAATGTCGAGTCGACCGGCCTCGACGCGCAGTTCCTGTTCCCGGCTGCCATGGCGCATCACAGGTCCGATCGGGATAGGGTCTCGATCGGGCCGGCGACGAGGATGGTTCGCACTATAGGCGTAGAACGGATCCTCTACCTCGAAGTCCCTGATCTCGCAGTAGGCCGGTAAACTCTCGTCTTCGTGCTCCAACCAGCCGCGCTTGCCTCGGAAATGGACTGCTACGCGCGCAACTTCCGCGATCCGAACCATACGCCCGCGACCCCGATCAGCGGGTTGAGCCAGGTGAACCACGCCGGCTGGCGGGCGCCTGCGGTCGCCGCCATCATCGACACGTCGTCGGGGCGAGGTCCGGCCGCCATCTCCACCGGCATCAGGGCCGTCACCACCCCGAGCACGAGCACGACGGCGATCAAAATCGTGGCGGCCCTGGCATCGTGCGCCACCCTGGCACAGACTACTCCGCCGATGTACGCGCCCACGAGCCCGAGCACGACCGAGCCGAGTGCCCAGCCGCCGGATACCTCCCACGAACCCTGCTGGAAGGCGCGCGAGGGCCCCAGCGTCAGCCACAGAAGCGAGAAGAGAACGAAGAGAACGGCGGCCATGGCAATGTAGCCGACGACGGCGGCGAGAATGTTCCTGAGCATCTTGTTCCTCCTTGAAAATGAGTTGCGTTGTCCTGCGACGTATTAACCTTGATTCCTCATTTTTCGAGGACGTTAATTCGAATATGTGTCAGTTAAAAAGGCGATTAAACTGCTGATTACCAGGATACACCAGGACACTGTACGTGAACGAAAAAAATGTCCTTCATGACGACCATTTCGGCCCGTTTCGAAAGGTTTCGTCGCGGTGCCGCGTTGCGGCTTTTGCGGAATTGAGGCTAACCTGAAAGGGGCGCGAACTTCCAATGAGACGTGAGCCTGACGACGGGGGCCGCAACGATCCTGGAGGCATGATCGTGAACGTCCCGCTAGACAGGATCCGGAGCGGACGATCCGACATGCTGCCTCTTTCCATTGTTCAGATACTCACTTGATCTGCCGGCGTCGTCAGCAGTCTGGCGCACCTGACCCGCGCCACGGCGTCAGGCGTGGCCACCAGCGACCCACGCGCAGGCAGTAGGTCTCGTACGACCCTCCGAATCTTCGACGGAGTTGCGGCTCCTCATACAGCAGCACGTTCAGGTGGAACGCGGCAAACACCACTCCGGTGTACACCAGCAGCCCTGTCTGGCCAAAGAGCAGCGTCTGCCCTGAAGTGATGATCAACATGGAGATATACATCGGGTTTCGCACGAATCGATAGAGGCCGGAAGCGACCAGTACTTCGGTCTGCGCCACCGGCGCCGGTGTGCCACGCCCTTCGAGGGCGAAACGGGCGAAGCAGTCCAACAGGCAGGCCAGACCCGCCACGACCGCCGCCACCCCCAATACCCGCTCGCCGGGCAGCCCGAGCAGCGGCGGCTGCATCGTCCAGCCGACCAGTGCGAACGGAACCACGCCGGCAACGACAGCCGGCGCGACCCAGAAGAAGACGAACGACCCGACGATCGCGCGCGTCCGTGTGCGCTTCACGTTTCAGTCCGCTCCTCTCTCCGAAGTGAGGAGATATCGAACAGCGAGTTTGTCTTCGCGACTGGCGTTTAATGTCACAAATGGCGTGTATGGAATCCCGTACAATGTCCAAGATCCGAAACCTTTCAGCTTCCTGAAAGCGTTTCAGATCTCTGGTGGCGAGAGATCGATCGCCCACTCTTTGAATTTCGCGACGTCGACGTCAGATCGGTCGAGGAGCGTAACGAGTTCCTCCTGGCGGGGTTGTCCAAAGACAACGCGGTAGGCGGCCAATTGGCGCTTCAGGCGGTTGAACGCTTCAATCTCTGTCGTGTAAGGAAGTTGAGGTACATGGCGCTGCACCCGGTATTCGCCGGGGGCGATCCAGAAGGGTACCAGATCACTTTCCCCAGAAGCCCGCGCTGCCTGGTCGGCCAGCTCGAACATTCGTCTCCAAATGTCGTCGCCGAACTTCCATGACGTCAAGGCGTCGTGCGCGTGACGGGCAGCGACATTTCGACGGATCGCGTGTCCCTTATATCGATGAATCCGGCCTTCGCGTTGCTCCAGATCGACCGGATTACCGGGCAGGTTCCAGTGGACCAGGCGGTGGCACCATGGATGGAAATCGAGCCCCTCCTGTCCAATTGACGTACTGGTAAGCACAAAGGGCCGAAACGGGCTATTGAAGGCGTCTCTTACATCATCTTGGCTGATAGGTTCACCTTCGTCAGTTCGGATGTGGCCGAAGCGTAACGCGAATGCCGTGCGAAGGCGAAGGCGGACTAAATCGGGTTCAGATGTTTTTCCATTACCTCCTGCCCCCTTAGCGTTGAAAAACCTCGCATGAACGCGAGCACGCAATGGACGCACAGCCTGGATGAGTTTTCGGGCGCACCTTTCGGCGGTTTCGTCGGCGCTGTCGTCGGCAGACCACGACTCCTGGTCCCACAACAGGTGCCACTGCTCGTCCAGCACAGCCTGCAGGTTCCCCTGCTGGCAGTAGCGGAGGACGAGACGCCAGTAGGCTGATTCGTTGCTCGCATCGGCTGAATCAGAAGCCAGTTGACGCATCAGTGTGATTACAGCCGGCTGATTAAAGAGGCTCCAGAACGCAAGTGAAATCATCACGGCGAGCCGACGTCGCGTACCATCGCCGATATTCGTCCTATTTCTTAGACTGCGTGCTGCAAGTATTGCGGGCGAGCCAATTGCGACGTCGGTGAGCAATTCTGCCAGATACGGCGGCCGCCGGCCGAGTTTTCGCGGATCGACCTCGAGTAGATCTTGAACGTAAGCGCCGAAGACTTCAGGGTTCGGCGGCTGTAGTCGCTTATCTGCCGACAACCCGGGAAGCTCGCCGTTCGCCCACGCCCGAAGGAAGCTGCACAGTTCCGGATCGATCAGGAGCGGCGCAATCCAATCCCACCTGTCGTCGATACTACCTTCCTGCGGGTTCGGAAGCTTGGCGTCGGACAGAAGTTCGTCGACTCGCGACCGTACCCACGCCCGGCAATCCTGGCCGGGCGGCGCATCAAGAGGATGGGCCTCATCTGCCAACCTCAGGCAGGGTAAGAGCAAGAGTAGTAGACGGTGACGTGAACGACGGCCGAGTATCGGCTGCGTTAGCCTCAAGAGCGGCCTCTGCTGCTCAACGAGTCTTTCGTAGGAATCAACCCGGCTACGAGGACCCCGCGTCATCAATCGTTCCGCTTCGTAGCTAAGAACGGCGCTGACAACGTCGGGCACCATGTTCCAGGCTGAAAACAACAGTCGCTTCGTCGTTTTTTCCTTGTCCCTGAACGGTCCTTCAAGCGGCCAGTACGGAAGCGTCGGCGGCATCCAAAGAAGGCGCCACGTCCCATCGTCGATCAGCTCCCCGACCAACTCACGCAGCTTGGCGTTTCCTGGCTCAATGCTATCCCACCGACGTATCGTCGCTGCCTTCAAGAACGCCGCCTCGTGCTGCTGGAGAACTTCAACCAATTTGGTCGGCTTGCTGAACGCCCCCTCGAGGAGTTCATTGAACCTGTACCCGCGCATGAAGTGAGCAAGATACGGCGCCGACTTCCAGAACGGCATCGGATCCCGATCACCGACGGCCCGGAACAGCGCGTCGGCGGCCAGGTACTGGCGCACGTCGGTTGACGTCACGGTCGGGTTACTCGGGACCTCCGCCACCATCGCGTCGTACGCTTCACTGGCTGTGACACGCTCGGTTCGTGCCATCACGTTCTTGAGTGATCCCTCGACCTCGCGCTTCGCGCGTTCGATTCTCTCGACCTTATCCGGTTCTCCGGCCGCCGTGCACTTCAACGCGGACCCGAAACGCGACAATTGGCGTTTAAGCTCTTCAACGCGACTCTCTTCATCGCCGAGGAGGAATCTGGTCGTTGCCAAAAAGTCTTCATAGTGGTCCTCCTGCTCGATCTCCGCGTCTACTGTGTAGAGCTTGTACGGCGTCGCGGAGAGCAAGAGCGTCCGCACGCGCTTACCGTCATGCGCCTTGGCCTGGAACAACTCGTGAGCCAGGTGCGCTGCAGGGTCTCGCTCTACGCCACTTGTATCGAGCAGTGACTTGAAGCGCTGGAACTCGTCCATGATCACGAGATCCGGCTCGAGAGCGCGGACACACACTCCTGCCAGCAGGCGACGCAACTCGGATATGAGCCGGTCTCGCTGGTACCGCACATCGTCAGGCCAATTTACCCGGTAGCGGCGGAACGCACCAAGGATGTCTTGAAATCTGTCGTTCAGACCGCGGCTCTCTCGGAAAGCCTTCTCAAACCTTTGGCGTATCGTGTCTTCGATAGGGCGGGGGCGGTTCTTAAGGTACCAGCGCCAGTCATCTCTGTCCGTAATCCATCCCTGCAGGAAGTTCATTAGCGCCGTGCGCCGCTCTGTCAGCGGATCGAGCAGTTGAAACAGCACCTCCCGCTCCTGGCGCTGCCCTGCGGATTGCCCCATGTTAAAGGACGTGCCCGGCGTGAAGCTGACGAAGTTCAGCTTGCTGTCGATCAGACCAGGTTCACCTTCCTTACGCGCCAGTTCCGTGGCCAACATCGTAAGACGCGTCGCCAACGCGAACGACCGTTCTTCGGCGCCCCCAATCTTCAACTTCGGCAGATTGGCCCGCGCGATGCTGGCGTTACTGCAAATGTAGACAATGTCGATCCGTTCGACGTCGGTCCAGAGGTGATCGATAGTACGGGCAATGATACCCCGGGCGACCAACGTCTTCCCGAGGCCCACCTCGTCGGCCACAAGAAAGCGTCCGGTACTGTCCTTCGCTGTGAACAGGCGGTGGAAGGCGTGCTCCACGGTGCGGCGTTGGAATGACTTGAGCGGTCTAAGACTCGCATCAACAGACGGACGCTTCATAATCGTGGCTCCGGTGCGAGTGCCTCCTCGACTGCCGTCCAGATACCGAATAGTTCGTCAGGTACGATACGGCGCCCTTCTTCCGTCTTCCGAAGGTCGTCGATCAGGCGACGTACCGGCTTCAGGCGATCGGGGTCTCTTGAGGCAGTTCGGACAAGGTCGTCGAGCAATGTCTCGCCACCCTCCCCGATTCCCCAGGCGAAGGCCGCGTCTCCCTGCCTGCGTTCTTGCGCCCAGCCAAGAACGGAATCGAGCCCGCCGAGCAATGCCCGAAGGAATCGAAGGAACTTCTCCGGACTGTCCAACAGGCCCCGGAGCACGTGATGCATGCGATCCTCCGGGATTCCCTGAGCGGGTAGACGAAGGGTCATTCTGACGTCGTCCACGCCACCGACGTCGACGCTCAGCCGAAAGGCGATGAATGCCGTAAGACGCGCAATGGGCAACCTCCAACTGACCGCCTTCTCCAGCAGCAAGGCTTGATCTTCGGCGACGGAGACAGGCCAGGCTACGACCTCGACATCGTCGGCGCACGGAATACCGTCTCCGTCAATCGTCAAGGTCCAGGCGTCACCTGCGGAAACGCAATTCACGCACATGACGGTACTCAACAGGGCGTCCCGTGCGTCCTCAAGACGTTTTCGCGCATCGGTGACGGCTGGGTCTTCTTTGTCCGGTTCGACTCTCTCATACTTTACGCACAGCTTCCGAAATCCGTCGTCAAGGAACCGATCGATACCATGACCGCTGCGGCCCCCCTTGCGTCCCTTCTTGCCCGTGACGGATGCCACCATTTCGACGTTGCTGCCGCTGAACGCCGACGAGGTCAGGTTCGCGGAACCGACATACCACGTAACCTTCCAACGGTGCTCCACCGCGACCATCTTGGCATGCAGCCCAGACGGGCGGTCAATCCCGCCAGTCATTGGTTCGTTCTGCTCAGGCAGGCCTTCCTCGGATTCCCCATGCACGGCATCTTTCAGGACGAACACCTTGTTCCATTCAGCCAGCGCATCTTCTGCGAGTCTGTCGAGTTCCTCCTGCCGGCTCACCAGTATCCGGTCGTTACCGCTCAACGCCCTGACCACCTCCAGTCCGGTCCGGCTGATGAACGGCGATACGGCGAGTGTTCGATACCCGTAAGACGGCGGGCGCCACAGACGGCGACGTTTTTGCAATCCGAGTAAATGGAACGCGACCGGATCGTCGAAGCCGTCAGGGGCAGGGAAAGCGGTTCGCGAAACCTGTTCGGCCAATGCCTTGAGACGCGCGACGACGTTCCCGTGTACGGGGCTGGTTGAGAGTTGCGGCAATGTCAGCAGAAAGTCGCGCAACGGCCCGCTTGCGGCGACACGTCGACGGCCCCGGATGGACGCCTCGCTCGTCAGTGCGACGTCCCAGGAACGGTCAAAGGTCAGATTTCGCGACAGGATCGCAACGCGCAACAGGTCTTCAGCATCCTCATCCGAGGCAACGAACCGAGCCACCCACACTTTTGGGTGGAACGCGCCGCCATTCGGGGCACGCACGGGGTGGACGCTCGACTCAAGCATGGAGTAAAGCGATCGCGCGTTGCGTGGAATTGCGATTCCGGATTCGTCCACGAAAGCATGAATGCGGTCACCCGCATCCCGGATTGCCTGTTGCAGACAGAGCGGATCGGCCAACAACTCATCCAGTCCACCATCGGAATGTGCGAGTACCGACAAGGGGAGCGCGAGCAGCGTTTCAAGATCGAGCGTGTAAGTGGAAAGCACCGCGAGGTCGAGATGGTACCCGCTGGGCGGGCGTAGCAATTCGAAGGCGGTGGTTCGCGTATCGGGCGATAACATCAGGCGGCCAACCCCCTGTGAAGGTCCTTTAGAAACTGCCGGACGCGAACCCAACGAAAGTCCATCCGGCCCACCCCGACCCCTGGCGTCCAATCCATCAGGCGACTCTTGTTTGTGAGTCGTGCGCGTGCTCCCTTCAGGTGTAATTCGCGTTCGGTAACCATCTCCCGTATCTGTGGGTCGTCGGCAATCCTGTCGGCATCCAACTCGGCAATCTGTCGAGACCAAACTTTCATGAAGCGTCGTTGGTGATGTGGAGCACGCCCACCGCGTCGAGCTACCAATTCCCAGAGCAGATCCGGATCGAATGGTTGAGCTTCTTCCGCCTCACGGCCCGCCCACTCAGTGAGCTCTGTACGGAACAAGCTGATCAATTCGCCGTCATCGTCAGAATCAAGCATCTCGCGACGGTGTTCCGCCACAATCAGATTGTAGAGCAGCGGCATGCCCTCGACATGTAGTGAAAAACGCCGCGCCAGTTCAATGGTATCACGGATACTCTGAGGTGCGCGAAGGGCGTCCGGATCCTTCCATGAATCTTCCGCGGGTGAATCGGTTCCATTGCGGGCCAGCCACCCAAGCAGCGTGCCGGCACACCGTTCCTCCAGGCGGCCGAGAAGGAAGTCGGCCTCGTCCCGCGTCAACGCGAAGGATGCCTCCCGTGGAAAGTCAGCCGGCGCCTCCGGCATACGCGGATGCCAGTGCGCCTCACGGCTCCACATCACGCCCGGATCGTCGGCTCGTCCCACATCAACTCGTCCATCCGCAAGCGCATCGAAGTGCGAATGGTACCAACTCAGGCTCTGCTGCGGCCGGAAGATGTCCCATCGAGTGAGCGCACTCCAGTATATGGAACTCGGCAACCGTACGAGTGAGTGGCCAGCGAGTACGCCGATGATGCCTTTCTTGTCTTCGCCCTGTTTCAGCCGCCCGATTAGATCGACTTCCGCCTGGCGCGCGGCGTGCGCTACATCCACGCTTCTGACCCGACGAGTCTCCAACCTCTGGTAAAGCCAGGGAATGAAGAGTACATAACGTAGCCGCGTCTGGATATAAGACGTACCGGGAAACAGTGCATCAGAGATCGCGTCCCGTAGGTTTCCGAGCCCCATCTCATCGAGGGTGCCCTGCTCATTGAACAGGTCCAGCACCCGTCGCATCTTGTCACGGTCGCTTGCCGTCAGGTCGAGCCAGGTCAACGTCGCCTGCATTGCGTCCTCTCTTGTGGTGACGGAAGATTCCCAACGGGCTTACTCGGTGTCGTGGCGTGCTTTCATCGCATCGATGAGCCGTTTCATTTCGGCCCAGTGTGCCAACTGCTCAGGTGTGGGCACAGGGAGGTTTGCCCGGCGGTAGTCGGCGTCTGAGAAGGGCGTGCCGTCAGGGTGCCAGCACTGCATGCCTGCGCTATCTTGTCTGTTTCGCATAGCTGTTTCGATCCTTGTTCTGAAGGAAGATTCTCAGCGGGGAAAGCCGTCGACAATCTCTCCGGACAGGTCTGTGTTGTCGTCCGGGTACACTGCTTATTCATTTCCGTGGATCCTGTGCAGCGCCTCGTTGGCGGCGTCCGACAATAAACCTGGAGAATCCTTGCGATTCTCGCGTATCCATTCGAGATACTTCACCGACCGTTCCTCCCGAAACTCGCCAAGTTGCCGGATAATCGTCTCTCCCAGACCGGCGCCTATCGGATACCGGTCCCTTGACATGTGCTCGAAAATGCTATTCAGTAGATTCAGCAGGTGTTGGCGAATCTCTTCCGAATCCGGCGAGGGTTTCCAGACGTAACGAGGATTCTCGCAACTGGATAAAATGGTTTGACCGTCCTCGACGCGCCGTTCCTCTTCCCATCCGCCGTGGCGCATCACCGGCCCGATGGGAATGGTGTCGCGATCGGGCCAGCGATGAGGATGGTTCGCGCAATAGGTGTAGAACGGATCCACCACCGCGATGTTCCTGATCTCGCAATAGGGCGGTATACTCTCGTCTGCGTGCGCCAACCAGTCGCGCTCGCCCTGATTCCTTCGATTGAACCAGCAGGTCCCGCAACAGTCGGATCCTCCATTTGGCATCGCTCAGCCCTCCACCCGGTTGTAACTTCGAGACGGTACCCGAAAACGGTCATGCGGAAGCGCGCGGCATCACATCGTTCCCGTCCTGTTCCTGCCCGCCGAGAACAGTGCCGTACATCTCATCGGATGTTTCACCAATAGTGCTCAACCCATTTCAAGATAAACCGGATCTGTCGCAGGAATTGCGACAACGGAGAAGCAAGCTGTTGGCTATCAGCCGGAACCAAAAACCCAATCAGTTGACGTCTGCGCCGCGCGGTGCGGTTACTTTCCTTCGCAATACCCGCGAATGAACACGCCAATGTCTCGCGCATCCTGCAAGGACCAGAATCGGAAATGTTTGACACATTTGAGTTCGCACGGTAGGTCCTGCCCCTGCAGGTAGTCCTCAGCCTCCCTGCCGTGAGCAATCACCAGCCTGGGTTCGACCTTTCGCAGGAGAAAGTCGAAGGTCGCCGTGACTCTGTCCTGCTCTTCCAGGTCCACCCCCTTCTCAGTCGCTTTCGCGTAGATGTTCGTTTCGATCCTCGTTCTGAAGGAAGATTCTCGGCGGCTCATCCTGGATGAGGGGACGGGAACGTACTGTCGATGATAGAGACCGACCGGCGCGTCCGGCGCGCCCTCAATACCGCCCAAGCCGCTCCCGGTACGACTGCATCTCGCGCCTCAGTTCGGGTGCGAGCAGGTACAATCCCAGAAGATTCGGGACCGCGACCACGTAGATCATGGCGTCCGAGAGATCGATCAGGGCACCGAGATTCAGGCTGGCGCCCAGAACCACAAAGCCGCAGAACACGAGCTTGAACCCGGTCTCAACCGAACGATGCCGGCCGGTCAGGTAGGTGAGCGCCTTGATGCCATAGTAGCTCCACGAGATCACGGTTGAGAAGGCGAACATTACCGCGGCGATTGAGAGCGGCACGGGCGACCAGGAGAGCGTCGTCTCGAACGCCGTCATGGCCATTTCGATGCCGGTCACGCCGGTGCCGGCCAACGCGGGATCGTAAACCGTCGTGACAATGACCAGCGCCGTCATGGTGCAGATGACCACCGTGTCGATGAACGGTTCGAGCAGGCTGACGAAGCCCTCCGTGCACGGTTCGTCGGTCTGCACCGCGGAGTGGGCGATGGCGGCTGAGCCGAGACCGGCCTCGTTGGAGAAGACGGCGCGCCGGAATCCGATGATCATGACCCCGATCATCCCGCCGCCGATGCTCTCGGGCGAGAAGGCGCCCTGCCAGATCTGGACGATGGCGGCCGGGAGGCGT
>JAPPJY010000044.1 GCA_028874335.1 Gemmatimonadota bacterium
GGGGAACGTAGCGAGACGGGATGAATCGTCGTTCGAATGGTGAGGAATTTGCGGGACAGGCCACTAGTCATGGACCCTGGTCGTCTCATCCGTACGCGCCTGCCCGATGTGTCTGCCGGTAAAGCCGACGGCATTTCTCAGGTCGGCGCCGCGAAGGTCTGAATTCTCAATATTGGCCTTATAGAGATCGGCGTTCTGCATTCGGGCCTTGATGAAACTGGCGCGCCGGAGGTCTGCCTGTACAAGGTCCGCATTCTGCAGCCTTGCACTCTGCAGGTCGGCGTTCCTGAGGTCGGCTCCCTGAAGATTCGCACTCTGAAGGTTTGCGCCCCTCAGATTGGCTCCCTGCAGGTCGGTATTCAGAAGGTTGGCTTCCTGGAGGTCCGACTTCCGGAGATCGGTCCCGCAAAGCGTGGCTTCTCGCAGGTTCGCTCCCCGCAACGTGGCCCTGTGCAGCCGGGCGCCGGAGAGATCGGCATTCGTCAGATCGGCGAGTTCCAGGTCTGCCGGCGCCAGATCGGCATTCTTGAGATTCGCGCCCCGAAACCGGACGCGCTGGAGGAGAGCGCCGGAGAGATCGGCGTCCTGAAGGTTTGCATCCCGGAAGTTGGCTTCGTAGAGCCTTGCGCGCTGGAGATTGGCGCCGTGCAGGTCGGCGTCCTGGATCCGCGCGCCGCTCAGGATGGCTTCGCTCAGATCCGCATAGTGGAGTCTGGCATCCCGGAGTTCCGCCCGGCTCAGGTTTTCCCCGGACAAATCGGCCCGTTCTCCTGTCGTTCCTTCAGAATCGATCCACGCACCGTGCCGGTTGATGACAAGGCGCAGTTCAGCCGGTGACATCGGCATCTGGGACTCCTGTATCGCGTCTGCACATTTACCGCCTTCAGGATTTCACGCCCGGCCCGAAAAGTGAATTCCAGACTCCGTGACGACCAGGTCCATCGGGATATCGCGAGGACCCGCCGGCAGCCGGTCGAAGAGTTGGAAGTCGTATGCGAGGCCGATTTTGACAGCAGGCGCCATTGCAAGGAAACGGTCGTAGTATCCGGCCCCGTAGCCCACGCGATTTCCGGCGCGGTCGAAGGCCAGACCGGGTACGAGGACGATATCGAAGGCGTCGGGCGGCACCACGGCGCCGTCCTCGCCGTACGGCTCCAGAAGGCCTGAACCCGATGGATTCAATTCAGCCAGGCCGCGGATTTCCCGGTGGATCAGCGCGCGGTTCGGCTCCACGACAGGCACTGCAACCCGTTTTCCACTATCCAGGGCAAGATCGATGAGGGAATGGGTGTCGACTTCGTTCGAGATTGAGACATAGCTGGCCACGCATCCGGCGCGGCGGTAGACCTCCTGGCCGGTCAGGCGCGCAGCAATGCGATCGCTCCTGGCGCGAACCTCCCCTAACCGCAGCTCGGACCGTCGTTTTCTGACGGCAATTCGGATTTGCTTTTTGGATGGCATAGGGAGTTGGTTCGACTTGAACCTTTTACGCGGCGTCGGGGTTAATAACTATACTTCGGAGGCTGCGGGTTGTCAAGACGGGAGGGGAACGGAATACGGACGGGCCGGCGCGGTCGGACGGAAAAGTTCGCTTGACTTTGACTGAGCGGGCTTTTAAATTTCAAATGCCGAATTTTGAAGTATTAACGGCAATTCCTGCGAGGAAATCTTGGATCGCCACGACGTGGAAATTCAAAATGAGTTGAAGGCAGATGGCAATCTCCCGGGGCATGTGGCAATCATCATGGACGGGAATGGCCGCTGGGCGCAGAAACATGGACTTGTCAGGACTCAGGGCCACCGTTCCGCTCGCAAAGTCGTACGTGACATCGTGCGGGCCTGTGGGGAACTCGGAATAGATATCCTCACGCTGTTTGCATTTGGAACGGACAACTGGCGGCGCCCCTGGGCGGAAGTCCTTTCGTTAATGCAATTGTTGCGAGACGTTGCTGTTGAAGAGCTGAAGGAACTCCTCGAAAATAACGTACGCCTGATTGCAACCGGAGATACGGACCGTCTGGCAAGGCAGGCGCGGCAGGCGATGAAATATGCCATGTTCAGGACCTCCGAAAACACCGGGCTGACGCTGAATCTGGCGATGAGTTACGATGGCCGCAGCGATATTCTCCAGGCCGTCAGACGTATCGCCTCCGCGGTGGAACAGGGAAGCGTCAACAGCGATGGTATCGACGGAAAGCTGTTTTCCAGGATGCTTTACACCACCGATCTTCCCGACCCGGATTTACTGATCCGAACAAGCGGAGAGTTTCGTCTGAGTAATTTCATGCTCTGGCAGTGTGCGTACACGGAATTCTGGTTTACGCCGGTCCTGTGGCCCGATTTCAGGCGCGAACATCTGTACGAAGCCGTTCGGGCGTATCAGTCCCGGGAACGCCGTTTCGGAAAGACCAGCGCGCAGGTCCGTTCTTCGGCCAATGGCGCCGGGAACGGGGTTGCAGAGCGGATGGGCGCGGCGACCGGAGTGAAGCCCGCGTAACGGGGTTCACTCGAACGCTCGTTTCCGTCAGGCAGGAGTGGTTTTGGCGGTACAGTCGAATCTGTTTCACCGGGTCTCAGCGGCGGCGGTCTTCGGGCCGCTTTTTCTGGTTCTGTTCTGGTTTGGTGGAATACCACTCCTGATCGGCGTATGCGCGGTGGCTGCTCGAGGCACGTGGGAGTACTGCCAGATGCAGAAAAAGAGGGGGCTGCATCCCTGGACGGGCATCGGGGTTGCGGCCTCTTTGGTTTGGTGTCTCTGGCTGAACTGGTTCGGAGATCGACTCTGGCTGGTTCCGTCCGTGGTGATCCTCCTTGTCCTGCTCACCCTGTCAATGGGAAGCAGGAACGGCCAATTTCGACTGGCGGACGCCGAAGCGACCTTCATTGGGACGTGCTATGTCGGTTTATTGTCCGCCTTTGCCATGCTGGTTCGGAACTATTCCGGATTCGAACCCGCCGAAGCCGGCGCGAGGTGGTTCGCTGTTCTCGTGCTTCTGGGAATCTGGAGTACGGATATTTTCGCCTATTTTGCGGGCAGGTTCTGGGGGAAACGACATCCTTTTCCACGTATCAGCCCCGGTAAGACCGGGGCAGGCTTCGCAGGCGGAATCGTCGGTGCTGTATCGGTGATGATTGCCGGTGGAAACGTCTTGAAATTGTACTCCATTCCAGCCGGTTTTTCTCTGGGAATCGTGGTGGGAGTGGGCGCGCTGTGGGGAGACCTGGTTGAATCGATGATTAAACGGAACGCGGGGGTCAAGGATGCCTCCGCCCTGATTCCCGGACACGGCGGCGTGCTGGACCGGTTCGACAGTTTTCTGTTTGTCTACCCCGTGGTTTATCTCTACCTGCGCATGTTTCATTAGACGATCGTGCGTTCCACGAACCGTCAAATACGTCGATCCGTTGACATGAACGGGGTGTGTGTATGATGCGGGTTTCGCTGCTTGGGTCGACGGGATCTATCGGTACCAGTACGCTGGACGTACTTGCCGGTCTGCCTGAACGGTTCGAAGTGGAATGCCTCAGCGCGGGAAGCAATATCGATCTGCTCTGCGATCAGGTGAAGCGTTTCCGTCCGAAACGGGTCTGCGTGGGAGAGGAGTACGCAAAGGAAGCGGGCGAAAGGAATGAACTGAAGGGTCTGGAGCTGTTGCACGGTCCTGACGGACTCATCGCGTTGGCGACCGACTCCAGGGTGGACCTGGTGATCAACGGGCTGGTTGCGGGGGCAGGACTGCGGCCAACCCTGGCGGCGGTGGAGGCAGGCAGGGACGTCGCTATTGCGAATAAGGAGACGCTGGTGGTAGCGGGCCACCTGGTCACGGAACTCGCGGCGCGCAACGGCGTGCGGTTGATCCCTCTGGACAGCGAACTTACACCCCTGTGGCAGAACCTTCAGGGAGTTTCGCCTCAGCAGGTGACCCGCATCGTGCTTTCCGCCTCGGGGGGCCCGTTTTTCGATATGTCTCTGGACGAGATGGCCCGCGCGACACCGGAAGAGGCCCTCCGCCATCCAACCTGGCGGATGGGGCCGAAGATCACGATCGATTCCGCGACGTTGATGAACAAGGGTTTCGAAGTAATCGAATCCCGTTGGTTTCTCGGGCTCGACATCGAACAGATCGACGTCGTGATTCACCGGCAGTCGATCGTGCATTGTCTGGTGGAGTTCCTGGACGGAAGCCTGACCGCGCACCTGAGCCACCCGGATATGCGACTGCCCATTCAACAGGCATTGACCCATCCCGAACGGCTGCCGACCCCCGTCCCGTCGCTGGACCTCGTGTCCACGGGTTCGTTGAGCTTTCACGCGCCGGATCTGGAGCGGTTTCCCTGTCTTGCGCTTGCCTATGAAGTGTGTCGCGAGGGAGGTACTGCGGCGGCAGTACTCAATGCAGCCAACGAAATCGGCGTCTATGCCTTTCTGGCTGGACGCATCGGGTTTCTGGATGTACCGGATGTCGTGCGACGGACCCTTGATGCGCATGTCAACGCATCCGGCGCGAATCTCGACGCGGTATTCGAAGCGGACCGCTGGGGGCGAGAGAAGGCGAGGGAGATCGTGGCAGGCCTGAACCGGTAGTCCGAAACAACAGGAGTTGAGCGCTTTGGAATTTCTGGAAACCATCTTCTATTTTATCCTGGTATTGGGCGTCCTGGTCTTCGTTCACGAATTCGGTCACTTCATCGTGGCCAAAAGGTCGGGCATTCGCGTGGAGCAGTTCTCGCTGGGATTTCCGCCCAAGGCGTTCGGCATTACGGTTGGGGAGACCGAATATTGCATTTCCTGGCTGCCCATTGGAGGATACGTGAAGGTGGCGGGAATGTCGGATTTCGGCAGTGCGGACGTCAATCGGGAGCCATGGGAATTTCAGTCGAAGCCGAGGGGAATTCAGATGGCGGTCATGATCGCCGGTCCCATCATGAATTTTCTGCTCGGATTCATGCTGATATTGGGACTGCGCCTCACGCTGGGGGACTTTGTCTTACAGACGACGAAGGTAGGCAGGATCGAGGCGACGTCTCCGTTCTACGCAGCCGGATTGCGGGTGGAGGACCGGATCCTGGCGGTAAACGGAAACCCGGTGGACAACTGGGGTGGACTGATCGATGCATACAGCGCGGTTGACGTCCGTGACGTCGCCCTTGAAGTGGCTCGCGGCGACGAAGTGGTGTTTCTTGTCGCCGCACCCGATCCCGGGCAGGAGTTGGGTTTCGATCCCTTTCTCCCTCCCACTGCCGGATCGGTGATGCCGGGTTACCCGGCTGCGAAAGGCGGGATGGAGCCTGGAGACCGCGTGTTGTCGATCGACGGCAAATCCGTAAGCGGATGGGACGAGATGAGGGAGGAAATCTCCGCGAGGCCGGGGCTGGAAACCGAGATTCGGTGGTTGCGCGGCAAAGAGGAGATGGCGGCGCGAATCGTGCCTCAGCCCCAGCAGGGCGGGGGGCGAACCATCGGTGTAATTGGCATCGGTCCGTCCTACGAGCCCAGCGCCCGGGTACCGGTGAAGATTGCTACCGCCATTGAACGCAGCGGTCGGGACCTGGTGGGGTATACCACGCTGATATTCACGCTGATCAAGCGCATCATCATGGGCGAAGTGTCCGGAGGAATGATCGCAGGTCCGGTGGGAATCGCGCAAATGGCCGGGAGCAAGGCGAGAGAGGGTTGGGAAGCGCTGCTCGATTTCATGGCGATGTTGAGTATCAATCTCGCCGTGCTGAATCTGTTGCCGATTCCGGCGCTGGACGGCGGCCATCTGATGATCCTGAGCGTGGAAGCCATATCACGCCGGTCGCTTTCCGCGCGTCAGAAAGAGCGAATCCAGCAGGTCGGGTTCGTATTCCTGCTCGGCCTCATGGTGTACGTGACCTTCGGCGACATCAGCCGGATCTGGGGTCTGTTCTACTGAGAGGCAAACCTGTCCGGTAACAGAAAAAAATCGACTACGAAAAACGCGAATAGACGAAACTACGAAATACAAGAAAAAAGGCTGAACGGCAAAAACACAACTACGAATAACGCGAAAATACGCGAATAAAGGCCGAAAGGCGAAAACATCACTGGGAATAACGCGAAATTTCACAAAATAGACGGATGGGAAATTGTCCGCAGCCATTGACGCAACGATTGGGTTCTACCTTCGCGAAGACTTTCATCCTGAGGAGGCCGCTGTGAGGGTGGGGCGGACATTCCTGTCTGTCCGCATGGATGGTTCTCCTGTGGAATGGTGACGGAAGTTTCGTTTGCCCCGCCACGTCGAGGAAGGCGCCAAGCAGTCGAAGTGTCCACACACGACGTCGTCTACAAAGACCGTATGCTACACGTACCATCGAGAAAACGGGAGATTCTTCGACTCCGCTCAGAATGACACGTTGGCCCATAGTCAGGCGCGTTGCTTCCCACTGTCATCCTGTGGAGGCCCCCCAGGCCGACGAAGGATCTATTGCAGCATCAGATCAACGGCGAGCGTCTCCCTATCAGTCTGAACAAAAATGCAGCACAAGCGTTCCTGCTTCGACGTCTCTCGGAATTACATGTGTTGCAACAGACGGGAACCAATCGCAACCTGGTTTTCGTGTTCCGGCCTGTCGCGGCGTCGAAGTCCATAATGTCGACCCTGAATGAGGAGGGCGAAAGAAAGCATGGGTAGGTTTGCAGTGCCGCTTGAGGTGGCCGATCCGGAAGGCCGCCAATTCGAAACCGTCGAAGCTATGGTGGACTCAGGGGCAACCTACACAACCCTTCCGACTTCGATCCTCGAGCGCCTGGGCGTGGTTCCGCATAGCGTCCGGAGGTTCGTCCTTGCTGATGGAAGCCGCGTCGAGCGAGGCTTTGGAAGGACCTGGATGCGACTCGACGGCAGCGAGGATATCTCGCCTGTTGTGTTCTGGGATGACGGGGTGCAACCGCTGCTTGGCGCTGTCACCCTGGAGATATTCAGCCTTGGCATTGATCCCGTAAATGAACGGCTCATTCCCGTGGACGCGTTCATGCTGGCATCTGCAACCGGGCCATCATATTCCTCTACTCATCAAGCGTTGAGTGGCAGCGAGTAAGGACACGGTAGCAATGCACTCCATGATCGAAAATAACCGCGCCGAGATTCTTGCGCTCGCGGAACGCCACGGTATTACCAATGTGCGCGTGTTTGGGGCCATGGCGAGAGGCGATGCCGATGATGCCAGCGACGTCGATCTACTGGTGTCGCTTCCGCCAGAGAAAACGGGCCTTGCGCTTGATGCACTGTTGATGGACGTGCAGGATCTCTTGAAACGTCGCGTCGACGTCGTCACCGAGAAAAGTCTTCATCGTGCCCTCCGCGAGCGCGTGATGACCGAAGCGCAGCCGCTATGAAACACGACGCGCAGTCTCCCTAGAATTCACGTGGTTTCATCCGTCGCCCTCCCCACCGGCGAACGCCGTCTCCGAAAAGGACTCAAAGTCCGGCACGTCGATGACCAGGAACGGAAGTTGTCCATTCTCCGACAGAAACATCACGTCCGGAAGGACCTCCGAGTGATTCGAGATGATGAACATCCAGACGATGCCGCCAAAAATCCCCTCGTAGGCCGTGTGCCCGCGAAACTTTCTAGAAGCGCGTTCCGGCGGACCGAAGAAATCCTGTATCCTTTGTTGAAGCGACGAGGATGGAAATAACAAAAACGAGCCATATCTGTGATTTTCGCCCGGACACTCCTGCAACAACATTTCTCGAAGTCTTTCAGCATGAGGCCCGAGATCGACCCTGTAGATCACCGGCCTGTCTGAAATCGATGCGCGCCAGATCAAGGACATCTGAAAGAGCTTGAAGGGGGCATATCTTACACCTGATATTATGAATCGACTCCCGAGATCCTCAAGCTTCAATCCCGGATCGTTCCCGAAGAATACATCATGTGCGTATCCTTCCCATCTTGCGATGCGTTGTTCGCATTCCTCACAAAACAGCCTTTCATAAAGTACCTCTGGCCGCGTGCACCTATCCCGCTTCATTATCATGCCGCGATCGAAAATACCGTCGTCATCGTCATAAATGGGCGTGTAAAGCCATTCCGGGAATATATGTGACTTCACCAGGGGTCGGTCCTTCTTGCACAGTTTGCAGGTCATGAATTGTCCCCGCGCGACTTCGACTTACTCGGTTGCAACCACAAGTGATCTGGCAAATGCGAGACCGGGATATCTTTCGGATGAAGGGTGGCACTCGTCCCCTATGATGGTAGTGTCAACCCCATCACCGGAAGGAAGAAGGCCCCGACGGGCTTCTTTGAACAACGTAGTGAAAAGACTACGGCCAGGCAGCATGATTAGGCATACGCTCATCTTGCGCGAAATCTCGCTGTAAGACTTTGAACCGCCCACAGATCTGAACCAACTCCGGCGTTTCGAAGAAAAATCCGCGCCAACATCCGTTTCAGCCGAGCCTCAGGGCTCGGTTTTTTTTATCTGAACCGGTTCCCGCTCCGAACTCGCCTTCGGTTTTTTTCCTGCCCCCCGCCTGCTTCCAGTGGTTCTTCGCTTCGCGGTCTTCTTCCATTGAACGAATGCGCTGTCGGCTTCGAGCGTTTCCATAATGCGGCCGGTCAGCGCCACCAGGGCTTCGGGGTCCGTCTCCCAGGTTGCGGTCAGGCGTTCCAGGTCATGCTCGGTGAACCCGATTTCCGCAAGAACGGCTTTTCGCTTGATTGCGAGACTGTCGGGATCTTCCGCAAACCGTTGGTGCAGGTGGATGACTTCGAGTACGACGTGTGCCAGTTGGCGTTCGTCGGGCGCGGATCCATTCCGTGCCGTGCAGGCCGGAAATCCGAGGAGCAGGAGCGTGAGTAGGGTCCGTTTCATTTCGAGAAAGATATCCCGACAGGACGGGAAGGTCAAGGCGCAACAGCCCGTGATGCGGACAGCGGCCGGGAAGCGCGTGCGCCTTGACACAACATCTGGTATCAAATTCGCACCTTCCGCTTTGCACCCACCACATTTACCCAGGATGCCTGGTTCCGCCAGCTATGTGCACACATGGTCACGGGGTTGTTTTTTTTGAAGATAAGACGAAAAATCGTCTAGAAATCCCTTGACTTTTGTATGTCCTGGCCCTAATTTTGGTGGTGGAAAGTGGTGGAAAGTGGTGCGTTGGGGAGGGTACGGAAGTTTCCGAAGATATCGCTCGAGCAGGACCAGCCCCGGCAAGTCAGTCGGGGCTTTTCTCCCGATCCGGTTTCCCGCGGGAACGCCTTCGAAGCTCCGTTGTCAATCGTGGACCACGCGGCTGTAGCAGTTGTGTAATCTCCGAGCGACGCCCATGCCGGACGAAACGCCATTGTTCATCGGGGAATATGAGGATATTCCCGTCGATAACAAGGGTCGGCTGATTGTCCCTGCCGCCATTCGCCGGGTATTGCCTACTCATGTCACGTCGCTCGTCATTGCCAGGTGGTTCGACGGGTGCCTGGCCGGGTTCGATCCGACCGGCTGGCAGCAGGTTTTGCAGCAGATAAGAGAGGGGAGCCATAAGGGAAGGATAAAACGGCAAATCGCCCGCTGGGTTATGGGGGGCGCTGCCGAAACAAGGATCGACAGGCAGGGGCGGCTGCTGGTTCCCCGGAAGCTGCTCGATACATCTGAAATTACGGACCGTGCAACGCTCAGCGGCGTGGGAAACAGGATAGAAATCTGGAATCCGGAGCGATACACCGAAGACATGAGTGACGTCGGCGACAATCTGGAAGCATTCGCTGAAGACCTCGACATTCTCTAGTGTCCTTTCAATGTGCGGGGCCACGGAATTTCATACGCCGGTTTTGGGCCGGGAAACGGCCCTTCGGGTGGTAAACGACCCGAACGGCGTGTACATAGACGGCACGGTGGGAGGCGGGGGCCACGCCGAACAAATGCTGCGGCGGATGGGCCGGCGCGGACGACTGATTGGAATCGATCGGGATCCGGAGGCGGTTCAGGCCGCCGCCATCCGGCTGCGCGGTTTCTCTCACAGAATCGAAATCGTCGAGTCGCCTTTCCGGATACTCCCGGAAATCCTGGAAAAACTGGATTTAGGAAGAATTTCGGGAGCGCTCTTCGACCTCGGCGTTTCTTCACATCAGATCGATGAGGCCTCACGCGGATTCAGCTATCTCCGAAACGGGCCCCTGGATATGCGCATGGGACCCGACGCGCTCCGGTCGGCGAAGGAGGTCGTGAATACATACTCACTGGAGAAGCTGACCTCGGTTTTCAGGGAATTCGGAGAAGAGCGCGCCGCCGGACGTATCGCCCGGGCTATTTGCCGTCGGCGGGTCCGGGAACCGATGAAAGACACATTCCAACTGGCTGCGCTGATTTCGGAAATAACGCCGGGGTCTCAGACGACGAAGACACTGGCCAGAATCTTCCAGGCGATACGGATCGAGGTAAACGGCGAACTGGACCAGCTTCAGGAGACGTTCGAGTATACGATCGGGAAGTTGACGACGGGCGGACGAATCGGCGTTCTGTCCTATCACTCTCTTGAAGATCGAACGGTAAAGAAGGTGTTTCGGACGGCTTCTCAGGGTTGCGTCTGCCCTCCGGACCTGCCTGTTTGCGGATGCGGTCGGGACCCGCAGGTACGTGTCCTGACTCCGGGAGGTATACGCCCGGAGACGGCAGAGCGCGAGCGAAATCCGCGGTCCAGAAGTGCGACGTTGCGGGTCGCGGAGAGAATTGAGGAACGCGCGTGAATACCGGTTCCGAATTGAAAACATCGGGTGGCTACAGGTATGTACTCCTTACCATGGCGCTGGTGGTGCTGGGTCTTCTGGGTTATCTCTGGGCACAGGCGCAGACCGTACGGCAGGGTGACGAGATCTCGCGGCTTCGATCCGAGCACCAGCAGCTTCTCCGACGGCAGGAACGTCTTCGGGCCGAGATTTCGGGACTCCTGAGAAGCAGTAGAATCCGGGAGATCGCCACAAATAGACTCGGGATGGTGTTTCCCGAGGGGCCGCCGCAAAACCTCTACCTGGATCGGCGTCCGGACCGCCGCGCTCCTTCCAGACACAGAAACTGAACCATGCGGATTGAAGTGCGCCACATTCGCCGGCAGAGAGCCATCTGCCTGCTGGGCGGTATCTTCGTTCTGGTCCTGACCTGCAGACTGGCCGCGCTTCAGGTCTGGACGGGTGACGTTTACAGCGCCCGTGCGAAGAAGCAGCACGAAACGCGGACAGTATTGCAGGCGAACCGCGGTCGCATTCTGGACCGCAAGGGCCGGGTACTCGCAACGAACCTGGAAGCCCAATCGTTCTTTGTCAACAAGGTTGCCGAGTTGGACAGCCTCCGTTCCATCGCCGTGCGGTTTTCAGGTAACGATGGCGAGGAAAACGCCGCGCTGTTGCGGCGGCTTCAAAATAACCGATTTGTCTGGCTGGCTCGAAAGGTATTCAACGACCCGCAACAGGATCCGTTGCCGAAGGGGGTGGGTCGCATTGTAGAGATGAGGCGAAGCTATCCAACGGGAGAGCTTGCCGGACAGGTTCTGGGGTACACCGACATCGACAATCTGGGCATCGAGGGCGTGGAACTTGCCCGCAATTCGCTGTTGGAGGGCGAACCGGGAGACATGACGTCCAGGCGGGACGCGCGCGGCGAAGCGCTGGGGGCGCTGGGCGTTGTGCGCAAAATGCCCGAGGATGGCCAGGATGTGATGTTGACGCTGGATGTCGATTACCAGTCGATCGTGGAAGAGGAGTTGTCTGCCGCCGTGTCACAGTTCCAGGCGGTGAACGGTATTGCAATCGTCACCTCGCCCCGGTCGGGCGAAATCCTGGCGATGGCCAATGTCCCGCTTTACGATCCCAATCATTTCGGCAAATACGATGCCGCCGTCCGTCGCAATCGGGCAGTGACCGATATCTTTGAGCCGGGATCCACGTTCAAGGTGGTCGCTGTGGCGGGAGGACTGCAGGAAGGGCTCTGGCGACGGGAAGATCGAATCTTTTGCGAGTTCGGCCGGATGCAGGTTCCCGGTGGCGTGATTCGAGACACACATCCTTGCGGATGGCTCACGGTCCAGCAGGTTGTCGAAGAATCCAGCAATATCGGCACCGCGAAAATTGCTCGAAAGCTGAAGCGGGCGGGGCTGTATGAATATGTCCGGCTGTTCGGATTCGGAATCAAGACAGGCGTTGAACTGCCGGGTGAAGTCCCGGGGAACGTGAAGAAACCGACACGATGGTCTGGAAGAACGCTGCCATCGATGTCCATCGGACAGGAAATAGGCGTAACGGCATTGCAGATGGCGATGGCCTACGGCGCAATCGCCAACGGCGGTCGTCTGATGGCCCCACGCATCTATCGCCATCGTTCACCGGACGGTTCCTGGGTGTCCGAACGGCCACGTATCCTGCGCGAGGTCGTCTCCAAGGAAACGGCGGGAATCGTCGCCGAAATCCTCGAAGGAGTCGTCGAGCGCGGCACGGGCGCAAACGCGCGGGTCCCGGGTTATCGCGTGGCCGGAAAGACGGGCACCGCGCAGCGGGCAAGGGAAGGGGGAAGGGGCTATGATCCAAACCGGTACGTTTCTTCCTTCATCGGCTTCTTACCGGTAGAGCGCGCCGAATTCGTATGTATTGTGATCGTAGACGGCCCGAAGGGTATTCGCTGGGGCAGCAAGGTGGCGGCGCCGGTCTTCAGCCGCATCATGAAACGCATCTTGAGTATGCGCGACACGGAAATGCGACATCGGGCAGTCGCTGAAGCCCGCGGGGACGAAGCCGTTAAGGCATCCACGCCGGTATTGGCGGGATTGTCACGGATCGTAGCGAAGCGGGTCATGGATCGACACGGTATCAGATCGGTCCAGCCGGGCGAACGCGCACGGTTGCCGGTAGGTACTCAACCCCCGTCGAGCGGGAGCGGTGAATCGCGGCACGCGGCGGTTGCAGCGGACTCAGGGAAGACCGGCGACTACATCGCAACGCCTGATGTGCTGGGGGTTCCGTTACGCCAGGCCGTGGTCCAGTTGACGTCGTCAGGATTCGTGGTGAGCGCCTCGGGCAGCGGGCGAGTCGTATCCCAGACCCCCGGCGCCGGAACGCGGGTTGCCCCCGGCACGACCTGCAACCTCGTGTGCAGCCCCCGATACACCCCGGTCCCAAAGGACATGTGACAAAAGCCATGTTATGCGGCTGGTCGACTTCATTAGCCGGATTCCGGAAGCGAAATGGCTTCACAGGGGCAATCCCCGGGTTACAGGTCTGGCCACCGATTCGCGCACGGTTCGACCAGGCGACCTGTTCGTCGCCATCAGGGGCGGACAGCTAGAGGACCGGCATCGCTTCGTGCCGAAGGCGATCGCAGCGGGAGCCGTGGCGGTGGTGGTTGAAGAGCCGGTCCGGGTGGACGTTGCCGCTGCCGTGGTACCTTCAACCCGGAAGGCGTTGGGCTTATTCGCGGAACTCTTCTACGGGTCGCCGTCGCAAAAAATGCGGATGGTCGGGGTAACCGGGACGAACGGAAAAACCACGACGGCAATGCTGATCCAAGCGACGCTTGGGGAAGCCGTTGGAGACTGCGGTTTGCTCGGAACGGTCGAATACCGGCTGGGCGGCCGCCGGATGCCTTCGGTCATCGGAACGCCCGAAGCACACGACCTGCAGCGACTATTGAAGGAGATGGCGGACAGCGGCTGCACCGCGGCGGTCATGGAAGTAACGTCGCACGGGCTGGCGCTGGACAGGGTACATGGCATCGCGTTCGATGCGGCGGTTTTTACGAATTTTTCCAGGGACCATCTGGATTTTCATGGTTCACTGGAATCCTACCTGGCCGCCAAGAAGCTGCTCTTTGACAACCTGAATCCGGATGCGCTTGCGGTGGTCAACGCGGACGACGAGGCGACCGGCCGCCTGTTGAGCAACTGCGTCGCCAGGGTCGTGTCCTACGGTCGATCTCCGACCGCCGATGTACGAATCGTAAACGTGGAAACGGACGGTTGCGGGACCCGCATGGATCTTGAAACGCGCTGGGGACCCCTGCACCTCGCCCTCGCGTTGCGGGGACGGTTCCATCAGATGAACGCGGCCGCCGCAGTTGCCGCGGGGTTGGCATTGGATGTAGACGCGGAGACGATTGCGGTTGCCATCAGGGACGTACAGGTGCCCGGTCGTTTCGAGAGCATTCAGGCAGGACAGGATTTCAGTGTGATTGTGGACTATGCGCATACTCCCGACGCTCTTGGAAACGTCCTGCGGGCGGCCCGCGAGTTTACGGAAGGTCGATTGATCTGCGTGTTTGGATGCGGTGGCGACCGAGACCGCGGAAAGCGGCCACAGATGGGACGGATTTCCGCACGGATGTCCGATCTGACCGTTGTAACGTCCGACAATCCCAGGACCGAAGACCCGGGCTCGATTCTCAGGGACATCCTGACGGGTGTCGGCGGCGCGGACCACCTCGTTGAAGTCGACCGGCGGAAGGCGATTTCACTGGCCATCGACAATGCTTCGCGCGGCGACCTCGTCGTCATTGCGGGTAAGGGACATGAAGATTACCAGGATATCGGTGGAAAAAAGATCCACTTTGATGATCGGCAGGTCGCACGGGACGTCCTGAGCGGCCGGTCATAGGCGGCTTCCAGGCGCCAATCGGTTCGAGACGTCCGGAGACCTTAGAAGCTGTTTTAAAATTACCGGTGAGTTCCCGAGCGCGAGCGAAAAAGCGGCGGTCAAGGCGGGAAAATCCGCCCATATTTAATGTATCGTGGCTG